>NZ_JAZHRU010000001.1:1138110-1441221 GCF_036924525.1 Bradyrhizobium sp. AZCC 1719
GCGGCGCCGGTCCGATCATCGGCAGGCTATCGGGCAGCGTCGGCCGCGAACCCCGCCAGGGTTCGCCGACGGCATCGCCGAACTCCACCACTTCGCGCGCGAGCGGGACCACCTGATCGAGTTGGTCGAACGAGGACGGCGCATCGCGATCGGTCAGTTCGACGCCCGAGGTGACGCGGATGCCCCGCTCCATCGGCGTCATGATGAAGCCGCCGTCGATGTCGTAGATCGGACGCCGCAACGAACGCGCCGGGTTCGGTTTGAATTCGCGATGATAGCCGCGTTCATAGGCCAGCGGCACGCGATAGCCGAGCGGCTGCAACATATCCGCAGACCAGGGTCCCAGCGCGGCCACCACATGCCGCGCCGAAATCTCGCCATCGGCCAGCACCACGCGCCAGCCATTGCCGTCGGGTATGATCGCCTTGATCTCCGCCTGCCTCACCCGGCCGCCGGCGTTCGCGAACATCCGCGCATAGGCCTTGACCACCTCGCCTGGCGAGTCGACCGAGGCGGTCTGGGTGTGCAGCAGGCCCACTTGATAAACGGGCACAATATCCGGCTCGAGCGCGGAGATGGCCTGGCGGTCGAGCCATTCGCTGGCGATGCCGTATTCGGCCAGCATGGCCTGCTCCCGCTTCGCCGCGAGAACCGCATCGCTGCGCCACGCCCTGAGCCAGCCGGTCTCGCGAATGCGATGTGCCGCGCCCGCTTGCACGATCCATTGTCGATGCAATTTCACCGATGCATCGATCAACCCGTGCAACGCGGCCGCGCGCGGCTCAAGTCGCGACGCGGCCGAACCGGCCAGAAAGCGCGCGACCCAGCCCGCGTTCTTCACCGCCCAAAGCGGATTCCAACGCAATGCCGCGTGGCGGTTGGTCAGGTATTTCGGCAGCGACGTCCACAGCGATGGATTGTTGAGCGGCGTGATCGAGCCGCTGCTGATGATGCCGGCATTGCCGTATGAGGTCTCGCTGCCCGGCTCGAGCCGATCGACGAGTACGACCGACATCCCGCGCTGCTGCGCGGCAAACGCCGTCGATACCCCGACGATGCCCGCGCCGAGCACCACGACATCCGCTTTATCTTCCGTCATCGGCTTTCCAAGCACTTTCCCAAGGAGATCTTACAAGGAGACCTCGCATCATGGTCGGACCACCGCCGACCGGCAACAGCGCAAAGTTCCCTTCCCAACAAATCATCACCAAAACGCCGCATGTGAGTCTGCAACCTTTCCGACGCCCATGGTTTCTTGCCCCGCGACGTTCGTCGCATTCCAGCCAACCTTCATAGGAGTTGACTATATGGCTGCACTACTCGGAAACCTGCTTGGTACCGTCGATGGCCTGCTTGGAACCGCCACCGGTGTACTTGGCGGCGCAAGCGCCAGCGGCAGCGCTTCTGCCAGCGCCAGCGGAACGGCGGACCTGTCGAATGTGCTCGATCTCGGCGCAGTCGTTGAGACCAACCCGAGCATCGACCTCTCGGCAGGGCTCAACGGTGTCGACGCCTCGGTTTCCGCACCGACTTTGATCGGCGCCAGCGCCGATGTCGGCCATCTCGATGTCGGTGGCCTTCTCCACGGCCTCGCCTAACTCCAGTTGAGTTCGGACATTTCAAAACTGCGCGGCGTGGGGAGCGCATCCCCACGCCACGTCTCCAATAATCATATGCGCTGCACGAATAGATCGTACAGCGCCACATCAACTCGCTTAAGGTGATTGCCGAATGCCGGCAGGCACGCTGACCACCCTTGACGACTCCGTCGCGCCGGCGCGACGGATCGATGACGTTCGCCAGGCGCTGGTCGCGTTATGGCCGCAATTCCTCTGGGCCGGGCTGTTCTCCAGCGCCATCAACCTGCTCTATCTGAGTTCGCCGCTCTATTTGATGCAGGTCTATAACCGGGTGCTGCTCAACGAGAACGTCTCCACGCTCGTCCTCCTCACCCTGATCCTGGCGATCGCGCTGCTCACCATGGCGGCGCTGGACGCGGTACGCTCGTACATCCTGATCCGCTGCGGAATCCGCCTCGACATGGAATTGTCCGCGCGCGTGTTCGAGGCGCTGGTGGTGCGCTCGGCGCAACGCGGCGCCTCGCGCGGCGCGCAGCAATTGCGCAATCTCGACCAGTTCCGCACCTTCGTGACCGGCCCGGGCATCTACTTCGCGTTCGACCTGCCGTGGATCCCGATCTATCTGATGCTGCTGTTCTTCATCCATCCGCTGCTTGGCATCGTCGCGACCATCGGCGCGGTTCTCCTGCTTGGCCTCGCCGGTCTCAACGAGGTGATGACCCGCGAGCCGATGAAGGAAGCGGAGGCCGCCGGCAACCAGTCCTATGTGTTCACCGAAAACATCCTGCGCCACGCCGACGTGATCCGCGCGATGGGCATGCAGCCGGCGGTGGAGCGCAACTGGCAGAGCCAGCGCTCGTCGATGCTGGTGCAGCAGGCGCTTGCCAGCGACAAGAACGCGGTGATGACCTCTTCCATCCGCTTCTTCCGCTTGCTCTTGCAATCGCTGATGCTCGGCACCGGTGCCTGGCTTGCCATCGACCACGCCATCACGCCGGCAACCATCTTCGCCGCCAGCATCGTGATGGGCCGGGCGCTGGTCCCGGTGGAACAGGCGGTCGGCACCTGGAAGCAGTTCATCGGCGCGCGCGAGGCCTATGCGGAAGTGCGCGAGCTGCTCGGCGAGATCGACCTGACGCCGCCGCACACCATCGTGCCACGGGCGCGCAACACTATCGAGGTGCGCGAACTGCGCTGCCTGCTGCCGGCGCGCAAGGAGCCTGTCATCAGGGACCTGACCTTCGAGCTTGGCGGCGGCCAGGCGCTCGGCATCGTCGGCCCGAGCGGCTCCGGCAAGAGCACGCTGGCTCGCCTTCTCGTCGGCGCCATCCTACCTGCCGATGGACGGCTGCGCTTCGGCGGGCTCGACTACAGCCACTGGGACCCGCTCGAATTCGGCCGCCATGTCGGCTATTTGCCGCAGGACGTCGGCCTGTTCGCCGGCACCGTGCGCGAGAACATTGCCCGCTTCGGCGATGCTTCGACGGACGAGATCATCGACGCCGCCAAGCGCGCCGGCATTCATGAGATGGTGCTCGACCTGCCGAAGCAATACGACACCCGACTGGGTCCCGGCGGCGTCGGCCTGTCCGGCGGACAGCGCCAGCGGCTGGCGCTGGCGCGGGCGCTGCTCGGCCGCCCGCCGCTGCTCGTGCTCGACGAGCCCAATGCCAATCTCGACGCTCCCGGCGAAGAGGCGCTGAAGGTGGCGCTGCTGCAGGCCAAGAGCGAAGGCGCCACCATCATCGTGATCACCCACCGCACCACCATTCTCGACATCGTCGACGTCATGATGGTGCTGCGGGGCGGCATGCTCGATATGCTGGGTCCCCCGGGCGAGGTCTACCACGCGCTCCAGCAGGCCGCCGCGGGGCGCGCGTCATGACGGCGATCAACGACGGCTTCGCCCCGATGCGCGACCGTGCGCGCTACGCACGCCCCTCGCGGCCGGCGCTGCTAGGTGCCGGCGTGGTGGCGGCGTTCCTTGCCGCGATGACGATGTGGGGAACGCTCGCGCCGATCTCCGGCGCAGCCATCGCCAACGGCAACCTCCAGGTCGAGGGGCGGCGGCAGAGCGTGCAGCACCCCTATGGCGGCGTCGTGCGCCAACTCACCGTGCGCGACGGCGCGCGCGTCGAAAAAGGTCAGCTCCTGATCCGGCTCGACGACAGCGACCCGCGCGCCAAGCTCGATGTGCTCACGGCCGATCGCGACGCTGCGCTCGCCGCGCGCGCACGGCTGGTCGCCGAACGCGACCGAAAAGATGCGCCGGAATTCGACGAACATCTCCGCGCGCGCAGCGAACTATCCGCGGCCCGCCAGGCCATGGCCAACGAGACCGCGATGATGGCGGCGCGAAAACACCAGTTCGCCGCCGAGACGGCTGTGCTGCGCGGCAAGATCAAGGAGCTCGAAGCGCAGATCGCGGGCACGCAGGCGCAGCTTGCCGGCACCGAGAAACAGCGGGAACTGCTGACCGACGAGATGAACGGCGCGCAGCATCTGTTCGCGCAGGGTTATACGCCAAAGACCCGCATCCTTGCTTTGCAGCGCGAGGACGCCCGGCTGAAGGCCGATATCGGCGCGCAGCAGGCCAGCATCGCCGGCATGCAGCAGCAGATCGCGCAGAACGACCTCGAGATCGCCAGAGTGGAACGCGCGCGGATGAGCGAGATCACCGACCAGTTGCGCGGGACCGAAAACAAGCTCGCGGAACTGACGCCCAAGATCGACGCCGCCACGGACGTGATGGTCCGCACGCGGATTACGGCGCCGGCGACCGGCTCGGTGGTCGGCCTCGACGTCTTTACCGAGGGCGGCGTGATCCAGCCCGGCGCGCGGCTGATGGACATCGTGCCCACCGACAATCCGCTGATCGCCGCCGCAAAACTGAAGCTCTCCGATATCAACGACGTCGCCGTCGGCCACCGCGCCGAGGTGCAACTCACCGGCATCAACTATATCGAGCGCCCCCGGCTCTACGGCACCGTGCACACGGTTTCCGCCGACCGCCTGACCGATGACAAATCCGGGCAAGGCTATTACGCCGTCGAGGTTGCGCTCGATCCCGACGACGTCAAGAAGTCGCGCATCGACCTGCAGGCCGGCATGCCGGCCGAGGTGATCGTGCCGACGCGTCCGCGCACCCTGTTCGAATATCTGCTCGGACCGCTGCGCGACGAGATCACCCGCGCGTTTCGCGAGCGCTGAAGAGGAGATGGCCATGGCCGAAGCCGTCAAGAACGCCCGCCGCTCCGATGAAGCCGAGCGCAGCCGTCATCTCGCGGCAACCGAATCGGTTGCTTTCGCCACCATGCTGCTCGGCCTGCTCAACGACGCCGACACCGCGCTGCACCGCTTGGACCACGAGGGGGAAGTCCGCGCGGCGCAGCCGGCTGCCCTGCACCCGCCTCCGGCAGCGATTGTCCCGGCCGCGCTGCAGCCGGCCGATCCCGCACCCGGCCATGACGACCAGCATGCCGGCACGATCGAACCTCCCGCAGCCGACCTTTCGCCTGCGGTCCATGCCGACGCCACGACAACGAACACGCCGCAGGATGCGGCCGCAACTGTCGCCGAAGCTCCATCAGGCGACGTGCTCGCCACGCAGGCTTTTACCTCGACGCCCGTGCTATCGAGCTTCAGCGCAGCTCTCGATCACGCGCCATCGGCGGGCGCGGGTAGCTCGCCCGGCAGCAGCGTCGCATCACCGTCATTCGATCCTGGTGCGTCCGTTCACAACCTTGCAGACAGCCTCACCGGCGTCGTCGACACCGCGCTTGCAACGGTATCGAGCACGATCGCAAGCGTGAGTGCCACCGTCGGGCAACTGACGACGACCGTGACCGGCACCGCGAGCCATCTCCTCGACGGCTTGACCGGCACGCTGACCGGCCTGCTCCAGGACGCGCCGGCCCCCGGCCTGATCGAGCCGCTGACGACGAACCTTTCCGGCCCGACATCCAGCGCAACGGATTTCTCCGGCGCCGCGCAACCCGACATGCCGCTGCTCGACACCGCGGGCGCGATACCGACGTCGCTGCTACATCCGATGCCGCTGCAGCTCGGCTTTCTCGGCCAGCCGACGATGGACGGCCATGAGCCGCACGACGGCGCATTCTCGGCGCTGGGGATCCATCATTTCTGAGAGCCAGGTGAACCGGAGGGCCTGCCCGCTTAGTCGCGCCTACCCAACCTTCATTTGCGTGGCTGGAGTCCGGTCAACCTCGGCAGCAACGTCGGTAATGATCTCGCGCAACCAGACAAGGGCGGGATCCAGGTGAAAGGACGCTGGCCACTGTAGAGCTTCCCGAAATGCGGGGATGCGGACCGGCGCACGCAGCAGCTTCAGCGGAAAGTTTCGCGCGAAAATTACAGCAAGGCGATGATGCATGGTCGCGATGCGGTCCGTTCCGATCACCATGGCAGCCATCGCGGTGAAGTTCGGGGCAATAACCTCGATGCGGCGTTTATAGCCTAACTGCACGAGGGCGCGTTCATCGAACGATAGCCCATGAATGGGCCCGAGCTGAGCAGTTATATGTCCAAGTTGAAGATAGCGGCCAAGCGAGATCGAGCGCCCGATCTGGCGGCTTCCGCGCCAGGCGACGCAACAGAATTCGTCCGCGAACAAATGCTGGCTCGGATGACCATCAATGAGATTTGTATCGGGGATCACGACGAAATCGACTTCCCCTCGCTGAAGCTGGTCATCGACACGATCACCGAACGGAAGAATTTCAAGGCAAACCCGCGGTGCGGCACGATAGACCCGCTTCATGACGGCGTGCATCAATACGATGCTCGCATAATCGGAAACGACCAGCCGGAAACGCCGCTCAGAACTCGCCGGGTCGAATTTCGGCGGCGAGATCAGATTGGCCCGGATTCGCAGCAATATGTCCCGCGTGGGTCTTTCCAGCGATTGCGCCAGCGGCGTCGGCACCAGCTTTCGCTGTGAAATCGTGAAAATCTCGTCGTTGAAATACTGACGCAATCTGCCGACAGCGGCGCTCATCGCCGGCTGGCTGAGATGAAGACGTCGACTGGCTCCCATGACGCTGCGTTCTTCGAGGATCGCATCAAGCGCGATCAGGAGATTGAGATCCAGGCCTTCGAACCGCATCGTCTTACATCCATTTTTCAAATATCACGGATCAATATAATCGATTTTTCAAATTTAAAACTCCCGTGTACTCAAGATGCAATCAAGAAATAAGTCGCGCATGGGAGAAACGCTTTGATCAAGCCATGGATCTTTGAATTCATGCAGGCCCCGAACCTGAGCGACGGGGAGACCCTGCCCAGCACCGTCACTGCCGTGTTCGACGAAGGTTACGCGCATTGGCTCGAAGTCGAAAAGCTGGGGTTCGAAGGAATATTCTTTAGCGAACATCACTTCGGTCAATCATATAGCCCCTCTCCCAACCTGTTGATCGCAGCCATTTCTCGCCACACGACCCGGCTGCGGCTGGGAACGATGGGAATGGTCGTGCCGCTCTATGAGCCATGGCGCATCATCGAAGAACTGACGATGCTCGATCACCTGACAAAGGGACGCCTCGAGATCGGCTTTGCAGCCGGCGTGCCGCAGGAGCTGGCGCGGATAGGTTTAGGGATAGAGGAAGCCCGCGAGCGCTTCAAGGAGGCTTTGGAAATACTCGACGCCGCCCTCGTGAACCACGTCATCAGCCACAGCGGAAAGTATTGGAAATTCGAAAACCTCAGCCTGATGCCGAACGTCTTCCTGCAGCCGTCTCCGCCAAAATGGACAACCGTCGTAAGTACCGGATCCGCGCAGAAATCCGCTCAAAGGCGATCCAAGATCTGCACCGGCTTCGAATCCGTCGCTCGCATATCGGAAATTTTTGACGTGTATCGCGCGGCGTCTGCCAAACTGGGATTTCCGGCAGGGCCCGATCAACTCGCAATCCGGCGCAATGTCTCCATTTCATACGATGCGGCTGAGGCGCGCGAGGAATCCCGTGCCGCGAAGGCGGCGACACTGAAAGTTGTGGCGGGCGATCCGCGCGTTGTCCAAGGCACATCCTCATTGCTCGACGCGCCGAGGGCTGGCGCCGGATTTTCACTGCATGACGACGACTACATCGCCGGCACGCCGGCGCAGGTCGCTGAACAAATCATCGATCAATGCCGCAAATGCGGCGCGGGCCATTTTCTCGCGATGCTCGGCAGGAGCTTTACGCCGCGTCGCCGGGAAACGCTTGCTCTCTTCGGCGAGGAGGTAATCCCCCAATTGCGACGCGCTGAGATCGCTTGATGCGAGCCAGCGCAGTGTCTTCGTAGGGTGGGCCAAGCGGAGCGTGCCCACCGCTCACGAGCGGTGCGTGTTGTGGTGGGCACGCTCCGCTTGGCCCACCCTACGCAGCTACGCAGGTCGCCCGATTGGATCGGGCGAGCATTTCGGCTTGCGGCACAACAACTGGAGCGAAGCATGATTGAGGATAAGCCTCTTATTCTCGGGATCGGAGGCACGCCACGGCGCGGGTCATCGTCCGAACGCGCGCTCATGATCAGCCTCAAGGCCGCCGAGGATGAAGGCGCAAGAACCCTGCTTCTGTCCGGCGCAGAACTGCTTCTGCCGATGTATATGCCCGGACAGCAACAGTCCGATCAGGCTTCGCGTCTCCTGGCCGCGCTTCGTGCCTGCCACGGCATTATCATTTCGTCGCCTGCCTACCACGGATCGATATCCGGACTGATAAAGAACGCGCTCGACTACGCGGAAGAACTCAGAACGGATACACGCGCCTACCTGGATGGAATTCCCGTTGGCTGCATCGCCTGTGCTGGCGGCTGGCAGGCGGTTGGGCAAACATTAGCCGCGCTTCGGACGGTTGCTCATTCCCTCAGAGGTTGGCCCACGCCGCTTGGTGCAATGTTGAACACATCCAGCGCGCTGTTCGACGCCGAGGGAAATTGCACCGATGCGGCAACCAGACGTCAGCTTGAGACGGTGGGGCAGCAGGTGATCGATTTCGTGCGCATGCAATCTCGCGGCAGATTGGGAGCGCACTCCTTTTCGACAGACACGATGGTCCAACCGTAGCGCCCGCTCGCGGCCAGGAAGGAGTTTGACGTGGTATTCGAAACGATAAAGCTCGAAATCGATGCCGTTGACACGGTCATAAAAGTCATCGGGAGGGGTCCGGCCGTCCTGGCGCTCCACGGAGCGGCAACGATCGAGGGGCAAGAATGGGCGCGCGGTTTGGCCGACAGGTTTCGGATCTATCTGCCATTCCACCCCGGCTTCGGCGAAAGCGGACCTGCGCCGCATATCTGCGGGATGCAGGATTTGATCGTCCATAATTTGCGGCTCATCGCAGCATTGGGCATGGAACGGCCGCACCTCGTGGGTCATTCCATGGGCGGCTGGATGGCGGCAGAAATGGCGGTGGTCGCCGGCGAACGCTTTGCTCGTCTGGTGCTGAACGCGCCTGCTGGGCTCAACCACCCTGACCATCGTGGCGCCGATCCCACCAAAATCGCTCCGCAAGATTTGCCTGGCTACCTGGCGCATCGAACGGAAATCGCAGCCCAATACTTTCCCGGAGGCTCGCTTGCACCCCCGCCAGAGCAGTTCATTGCGGCAAGGGAAAAGGAAGCCAAGGCGCTGAGCAACATTCAGAAGGCTCACGGCATGGGACACCCAAATCTCGGTCGGTGGCTAAGCCGGATACCCAACGAAACGCTCATCGTGTGGGGCGACAGGGACAGGATCGCACTTGCCAGTCAGGCGGGACTCTGGGCAAGCGCGATTCCAAAAGCACGCACTCATATCGTGCCCGGCGTTGGGCACTTCGCCATGCAGGAAGACCCCGCCTGTGTCGCGGCGATCGGCGATTTCCTCGCGGGTTGAAAGAGACTTACCCCGCCCGCTCGCTTTCATATGCGGAACGGGATGCTGCGGATGGATCGAGCGATCCATCGCTATTCCTTCAAATAGTAAGACCCAGGGAGATAATCATGAGAGCCATTGTGGTCGCGATCGCCTTCACCGCGGGCCTGATATCCACTTCGCTGGCACAGAATTCGCCGGCACAGACCTGGCCCACCCAGTCCATTCGCCTCATTGTCAACTTTCCCGCGGGAGGAGCAGCAGATCAGCTCGCGCGCCTTGTGGGTCAACCTCTCAGCGAAGCTTTCGGTCAGTCGGTCGTGATCGAAAACAGGGGAGGCGCTGGCGGAAACCTGGGCGGAGAATTCGTGGCGAGGTCGGCGCCGGATGGCTATACCCTGCTGATGTCTTCAGGCGGGATGGTGGCGATCAATCCGCATCTGTATGCCAAAATGCCATTCGACCCCACGAAGGACATCATCCCCGTCGCTTCCGTTGCACGCGTGCCCTTCTATCTCGTCATTCGGGCGGACAGTCCGGTGCGGGATTTCAAGGAATTCATCGCTGACCTGAAGGCCAATCCGGAAAAGCGAAATTTTGGATCGCCCGGTATCGGCAGCTCTCCCCATCTTGCGGCAGAAATGTTGAAAAACATGACCGGCACTAGCGCAGTGCACGTACCTTACCGCGGCGCGGCGCCTGCGCTCAATGACCTGCTCGGTGGGCAACTCGACTTCCTGTTCGACCCCGGCATTGCCATCGAGCACGTGAAAGCCGGCAAGCTGCGTGCCCTTGCGATCGGAAGCCCGCAACGATCGCCGCAACTTCCGAACATACCCACGCTCGACGAGCTCGGCCTTAGCGGCTTTGACGCGGATGCCGTATTCGGCATCTATGCGCCGGCCGGAACATCACCCGATGTTGTCGCGCGTTTAAACAAGGAAATTAATCGATCGCTTGCAACCGCCGCGTTGAGCGAGCGTATCGCGACCCTCGGAAACATCGCCGCACCGATGTCGCCGGAAGAGTTCAAGGAAAAGTCCCGCAAAGACTCCGAGCGGTTCGGCGCGATCATACGTGAGCGGGGCATTCGCGCCGCCAACTAGCTGCAAGTTTCGTAGCCGGCCTCTGTGGCGCTTGACGTGCTGATCAGGCTCCACTTTCAGTTCTGGCGCACGGGTTGGCGGATCACGGTCTTGAGCTTTTCAGGCGCCGTCTTGCGAGGGTCGCTCAGATAGACCTCATGATGCCGACCGGCGAAGTCGTAGCCGCCCGAAGGCATGATCTCCCCGTGCAACCTCGCGAGCAGCGGTCCTTCGTCGTCGTAGCTGCCCACGTGCAATGCCTGGAGGCAGAGGCCCTCCGCCAGGCTTTCGAGCCGCAGGCTTTCAGGAAGCGCGCCGAGCTTCTCTCGCGCCTTGATCCTGGCAGCCAGGAAGGTCTCGTCGTCCACATAGTCCGGCACCATGATCATCATGGTCCACTCCCATTCGTCCTTACGCCGTGCGGAGAAGCTCTCAGGATCGGGAGCTGACCAAAGTCCCTCCAATGGCATCACGACGAAGTCTTTCCCGTTTGCCTTGCAGGAGAATTTGATCGTAAAGGCCGTCGCGTAGAGGCTTTCGACGGCGAGCCTATAAGCTTGCGCGGTGTTCGGGTCACCATGACCATCTACCATGAGGTAGGAAACCGGCGGCACATCGATCGTCACGAAGCGGTTAAGGGGAGCGGTGAAGAGTGGCTTCCTCACCTTCTTTAGATCCAGCTTCTCCATCTACCCCTCACAGCATTCTGAACATGTTTGGACGGCCGAACCAGATCAGCCTTACTAGACCACACTGGACCACCTCGCGCAGAATACCTTGAGCCCGAGAGCCATAGTGAGGAGGCGGCACCTTATGGAAAAGAACGTAAAGGACTTGTTTGAGCGCTATGCGAAGCTGTTCCGAATGGCGCTCAGGGATCAAGTGGATATGGACCAGGTGACGTCTTCATACGCCACTGCGTTCGTTGCGGCCTCACCGGCTGGCGTCAGTGTCGGCCGGAATGACGAGCACCTGAAGCAGATGATGCAACAGGGGTTTGAAAATTATCGCCGGATCGGTACCAAGGATATGCGACTTCGCAATGTCCGCATCGCACCTATCGACGAGCACCATTGCCTGGCGCACGTCGCTTGGACCGCCATCTACGACCGTGGCAGCGAAGTGGATGTTTCCATTGATTTTGAGGTCCATTACCTGCTGCAGCAGCTCGAAGACACACCAAAGATCTTTGGATGGGTGTCAGGGGACGAGCAAGCCGTTCTGAAAGAACACGGCATCGTCTGAGTTCCGCTTCCGCCCTTCGCGCCCCGGTGCAACCAGCAGATCTCGGGCTGGCTGCGATTTTGTGCTATGCTTGCAAACAGCCTTCAGCCACATCAAGCGCTGTTTCACCGGTCCCGTTATGGCCGACATAGCAGACGATACCGCTGGCGTCATTGTCCGGCCGCCGATCGCGTGGGGGCTCGCGGTGTTTGCCGGGTTCGCACTCAACTGGCTCATGCCCTTGCCGTTCCTGCCGGCCGCGCTACCAGCAGGCTGGCTGGGCGCGACAGTGTTTTCCCTTGCGCTGGCGTTGTCCGTGTGGGCGATCCTTACCATGACCCGGGCCGGCTCGAACGTGCCCACCAACCTGCCGACCACGACAATCGTGGAGGCTGGCCCGTACCGCTTCACGCGCAATCCCATCTATCTCGGCATGGTGCTGGGGCTGATCGGCTTGGCCATTGCCTTCAACAGCCTCTGGCTGTTGATGACGCTGGTGCCCTTCGCGCTTGTCATCCACTGCGGTGTGATCGCCCGCGAGGAAGCCTACCTCGAGCGCAAGTTCGGGGACGTCTATCGCCGCTACTGCGCGCGGGTACGGCGCTGGCTATAGGGCTTGTCGGCCGGGACCAGCGCCAGGGGAACCCGTGCCTCGCCGTTCCCGCTCCGCAAATCGGCATGGGCATGGGTCGTGGGAAGGCGTATATTTGGGTGGTCCTTCGCGCAAAATGATCAACCTCTCGTGGAGGTGGCCATGAAATATGTGCTGCTTGGTAATCTGAGCCCGGAGTGGGCAAGCAAGCAATCGGAGCGGATCGGCAAGGCCAAGACAAAACTCGACAAGCTAGGCATCAAGGTCGAGTCGATCCACTACACGCAGGGCTACTACGATTTCGTCGACATCGTCGATGCCCCGAATGAGGCGGCGATGCTCGCGTTCTCCGTCTGGTACGCGACGCAAGGTTTGGGCCGGATCCAAAGTATGCCGGCCTTCGACACCAAGACCTTCGAAGCCGCGATCAAGGACGCAGCGGGCTAAGCGCCGGGTAGTGGAGCGCGGTAGCCCGGAGCGGGCAGCACGGCGATTACTGCGGCGGTGCGGCCTGCCTCTCGACCGCGCGTTCGATCAGATCGAGCCGCGACTTCCACGGGTCGGCTTGCACGGCCGCTGTGGCGTCAGACGTGAACATCATCAGCTCGGACTTCGCGGGATCGTAGCGAGGCCATATCGGCAGGCCGCTGCGGTTCGGATCGCCGGTCTTGGCGAACGCGGCGATGTAGCCAATGAACGTATCGGCCATCGCGCGGTCCTTTGCCGTTACGGCCGCGCCATACGTCACCTCCAGCGTGCCGAAGAGATACGGCACTTCCTTGGCATGCTCCGCGGTGCCTTTCGGGCGCAGCGATTCGGCGACATATCCGAACCGGTAGAGCCACGCCGGCTGCCCGGCTGCGGTCGCCTGTTTCGCGACGAAACGAGCCGGCTCATGCATCGTGATATCCACCGCGATGTTCTTGATCGCGGCGCCCGGGTCGGCCGCGCCTGCGAAATACACGGCCTCCGCGACCGGCGCGTCCGCGCCGAAGAACGACAGGGGATTATCCCGGGGCGGAAACAGCATCGGCAAATCGTCGCCCGTCGTGCCGATCAGCACCGGCACCTGGGCCGGCGTGCGATTGCGCAGCACTTCGCTGGGCATATTCATGCCAGTCACGATCTTGCCGTCGACGATCGGACCACCGGCATAGGTGTCCACCTTTCCCAGCAACGCCTCCACGCCGAGGTCGCTACTGACTTTCTGCGCCGGTAGGGCCCGCAGCGCCGCAAGCACGTCGGCGCCGCCTCCGGTGATACCCACGCTCTGCGCAAAGGCGACGCTGGCCTGCTCGGCCCGCGCGCGCGACGCTCCGATTCCATAGGTGCGGCCGCCGCCAGACATAACTACGGCGCGCTGAAACAGGCCGCGCGCCGCGGGCCACACCAGGTGATGCACCACCGAAACCCCGCCGGCGGACTCGCCCGCGATCGTCACCTGCTTTGCATCGCCACCGAACTGAGCAATGTTACGCTGCACCCATTGCAGCGCGGCGAGTTGATCGAGGAAACCGTAATTGCCGGGTGCTTCTTCGCCCGCCACCGTCAGCGCGGGATGCATAAAGAACCCGAGCCGCCCCAGGCGGTAATTCAGGGACACCACGACCAGGCCCTGGCCTGCGAGCGCGCTGCCATCGAAGGTCGGCGCGGATGCTCCGCCAGCGATGAAGCCGCCACCGTGAATCCACACCAGAACCGGCAGCCGAGCGCCTGGCTGCATCGCCGCCGGATGCCACACGTTCAGGAACAGGCAATCCTCGCCGACCTTGCCACCGCTTGCTGCCGCCTCGCCCGGAACCGGTTTCTGCACGCAATCGAGGCCGTATTCTGTGGCCTGACGTACGTCCCGCCAAGGCGCAACTGGCTGCGGTCCGCGCCAGCGCAAAGCCCCAACCGGCGGTGCTGCGTACGGAACACCCTTGAAGGCAGCAACGTCGTTCGAAGCGACGCCCCTTATTATCCCAGCTTCGACGGTCACAGTCGGTGCGGTCTGGGCCGCAGCAGGAGAGAGCGCGCCGAGCGCGCTGGCCGCCGCTACAAGCAGAACCTTGCGGTAGAGTCGTCCGTTCATGGCGCTTCCAATCACGCCTAACGGGGGATGTCCGGAGACGTTCCGAGGCGGCGGCGCACAGGGCCCCTGGGATGATGGCGAACGACGGCGTAGGACTGGCCGCCAGAAGCCTCTGTAGCGGAGCAACTCGCGCAGCAAGAATGGCGGTGACTGGCGACACAACCCGATGTATTCATGGCGATTCTCTGACCACTTGACGTGGCGCGCTGCCTATGTTCTCTTTTTGTTCTATGGGCAACGCGTACGAGGTCTTTCTTTCATGCATGACATTTGCACTGACGCCGGGTCGATCACGCTCTTCATTCATAATGACGACGATACGCCCGTCGAATTCGTCCGGCAGCTCCTTCGCAACGTCTTCGGCAAGTCGGAACGGGAAGCGATCGCATTCACCGCGCTGATCGAGAACGAAGAGAAGGTGGCCTGCGGCCCCTACCCGGGCCCGGTCGCCAAGGCGCTGCTGGATTCGGCACGGCAAAGCATCGGCGCCGCCGGTCATGGTTTGCTGATCACCAGCGAAACCGCGACCACGAAAGGCGCATGCGATCTTTGCGGAGCACCGGCGGCTGGCAGTGAAATCCTGCTCGCCGGCAGGACAGCGCGCCTCTGCAACAGCTGCCTGCTTGCCGTCAGGCGCGCATCGGAGGCCGTGCCTGGAGACGAGTTCAAATACGCCTGGCTCGCGCTTGACTGGCACTTTGCCGGAATCCCGCGAAACCAGTTGGTGACCAGAGCGCGGCAGTTTCCCGGCCACATGCGCGCCGACGTCCAGGTCGCTGTCGACCAGTTGCTCGCCTCACCGCTGCACTTCTTCGGCATTCACGAGGAGTATCGCTATGAGACGCTGGTATTTGCGGCCCTGATGAAGGAGGGCCGGAACGCACCCGCGCTTGCGCCGCCGCAGTACCACGACGTCGAAATCGGTGAAGCGCAGCCGGTGAAATGCCTGCATAACGGACTGTGGCTGTGCAGCGCCGGCGAGCTCCGCTACGCCGTGCTGCTTTCGTTTCATCGCGAATACCAGCATGAGGCTGCGATACGCATCGAGATCGCCGTGCCGGCCGGCGCCGCCGGCGACGCACTGGTGCAACGTTCGTTCGCCGAGCTTGAAGAGGCGGTGCACGCCGCGCGTTCCTATCGCGGCAAGATCCTTTCGCTCGAAGGTGGATCCGACTATCGCGGACGGTCGTGCGGGGTCATGGTGCACCGGCTGCCGGCAGTCGGACGTGAGGAAGTCATCTTGCCCGAACAGACGCTGAAGCTGCTCGATCGCAACGTCATGGGCTTTGTCGGCAATCGCGCGGCGCTTCGCAAGCTGGGCCAATCGACCCGCAAGGGCATCCTGCTTTACGGCCCGCCGGGCACCGGCAAGACGCACACGATCCGTTACCTCGCGACCAATTTGCCCGGACATACGACGTTGATCATCACGGCCGAGCAGGTGGGGCTGCTCGGCGCCTATATGAAGCTGGCGCGCCTGTTGCAGCCGACGATGGTCGTGATCGAGGACGTCGACCTCATCGCCCGCGATCGCGAAGAGATGGGATCGTGTGAAGAGCCGCTGCTCAACAAGCTGCTCAACGAAATGGACGGGCTGAAGGAGGACTCCGACATCCTGTTCGTCCTAACCACCAACCGGCCGGAGCAGCTTGAAGGCGCGCTGGCCGGCCGGCCCGGACGTATCGACCAGGCGATCGAAGTGCCGCTGCCCGACGGCATCGGCCGCAGCAAGCTTGTTCAGCTCTATGGCAAGGACCTGCCGATGGATCAGACCATCATTGATGAGACCGTGAACCGCACGAAGGGCGTCAGCGCCGCGTTCATCAAGGAATTGATGCGGCGTATCGCGCAAGCGAGCATTTTTCGGGATGGCGGTTCGACGGTCGAATCCGGCGACATCAGCGAAGCGCTGGACGACATGTTGTTCACTGGCGGCAGACTCAACGTCACGCTGCTCGGCGGGGCGCAGGAAATGGCAGGCTCTTGATCGGACTTGGCTGGTGCGGACTGGTTGCTTTGCTCAAGTCGAGGAAACCCGATTGAAGGAAGGTTTCCTGAAATCGACGATCCCGTGCCGGTGCGGTAGAATAGGTTATGACCCGCTACATGCCATGAACCCGATCGTCTGAGCCAGCGACCATGAGCGTTTCAGCCGAAGCCCTGTACAAAATGTCCGACGTCGAATTGCTGGCGGCCTATGTAGAGGCACGGCGACAGTTTGTCGAAAAGAAGTTCGCGCGCGATACGCAGCGGGCGCGGCTGGAGTGGCTCAGAGCCAAAATGTTCGTCGGCAGCCCGGGCGGGGTCACCGAGCGCAACATGGCTATCGACGTTTCCGAGGAAATCGCGCGCAAGGGCCAGGAACTGCGCGAGATGACGCGAGAGCTCGATCTGCTCAAGGTCGATGTCGACGTCATCGGAATCGTCATTCGATCCCGCGGCGCGCCGGCACTGGTCGCCGCACAAGCGGAAGACGCGGTTCAGGGCGACGCCGAGCGCGAAGGCCATTGAAGCGCCCGAGGCATCCTTTGCACGTCAGAGTCAGTTGATAGGTGCTCAGTCCATCGAGCACGTGCACAGCGGCAGCCTCTAGCAGGTCAAGACATTTGCGCGATGCAGTTGATAAATGGCGCGCCACGGCCGATGAAGATGGGCACTACTGCTTCGCTGTGGCGCTGTGATGCCGGAGCCTTTCATACGCTACAATTGATAATTTTGCGCTTGTCTGCGATCCTGCGCCGCGCCCAGATAATATGAAGCTGTAACGTAGGACTTGATCGATGCTTCTAGCAATTGAGCAGGGAAACACCAACAGCGTGTTCGCGGTTCACGACGGCGACCATTGGATCGCCCAATGGCGATCGGCTACCGAGCCTAGCCGTACAGCCGATGAATACGCCGTGTGGCTGTCGCAGCTGATGGCGATGCACAAACTTGAGCTCAGCCTTTTGAATGCCTGCGTGATATCGAGTGTAGTGCCGCAGTCAATCTTCAACCTGCGAAACCTGTCGCGTCGTTACCTGCACGCCGAGCCGTTGATCATTGGTGAGAATACCGAGCTGGGCATCCAGGTGCGGACCAGGAAGCCCTCGGAGGTCGGATCGGACCGTCTGGTCAATGCGCTCGGCGCGCTCAAGCTCTATTCCGGGCCATTGATCATTGTCGACAGCGGGACCGCCATCACGCTGGACGTGATCGCGAGTGATGGCGGCTTCGAGGGAGGTGTGATCGCGCCAGGCGTCCACCTGTCGATGGAGGCCCTGCATGCAGCCGCCGCGAAGCTTCCCAGAATTGCGCTGCAAAAGCCACAACGGGTGGTAGGCGATGACACGGTTAGCGCCATGCAGTCCGGTATTTTCTGGGGTCACGTTGCGCTCATCGAAGGAATGATTGCTCGCATTAAGGCTGAGCGGAACGAAGCAATGACGGTCGTCGCCACCGGCGGTGTCGCATCGTTGTTCCACGACGCCACCAAGGCGATAGATCACTTCGATCCCGACCTGACCATTCGCGGTCTGCTGGAGATATACCGGCGTAATACGGGATTACGGTGACGCTCAATTCGAGAACTTAACGGGTTCAATCGAAGAGGCGGCCGATTTTGGCTGCGATCGCGTATTCCGAAATGGCGCGCCCGGAACGATTCGAACCTCTGCCCCTCAGATTCGTATATCCAGAGGGGCCACCGAACGGGCGCGCTGGCCATGGGAGCTCTTGAGATCTAAATGGGCCGGCGTGCGGTTGTCATCACCGCCCGTCATATTCGGCCCAGCAGTCCGCCGTTTCGTAGACTCGAACAGCCGAGATTTGCTCAAGACCCGGCTTCAATCGGTCCCATATCCAGATCGCAATATTCTCGGCGGTCGGGTTCTCCAGTCCCTCGACGTCGTTCAGGCATCTGTGGTCCAGGGCGTCCACGATGCCGGCGAAGCATTTTTCGATATCAAAGAAGTCCGCGACGAAACCCGTGTGCGGGTCTACCGGTCCATCCAGATGAACCTCGACACGATAGGAATGGCCGTGCAGCCGGCGGCATCGATGCGTCTCGGGCACGTTTGGCAGCCGATGTGCCGCCTCGAATTTGAACGCCTGCGATATCCTCATCTGGTTCCTGGCAGGGCAAGGCCCATCCGCACCGGCCTAACGACCAGATGCCATGCTGTTCTGACCGACGTCGAAGAATGGCGCGCCCGAAGAGATTCGAACTCCTGACCCCCAGATTCGTAGTCTGGTGCTCTATCCAGCTGAGCTACGGGCGCGTTTTTCGCTTGGCATTTGGGCTTTAAGGGGCCCGGATGCGTCCGACAAAAGCCTCGGACGGTCGCGAAAGAGCGCTTTAGCTACCCGCTCCGGCTTCGCTTTGCAAGGTGGGGAAATGCGATCGGGGGGCCAATTCCGGGCAGTATTTCTGTCATTCGGGGAAGCACCATAGCGCAAACGTCGGATGTGCCCGGCACATCGGGCAATCTCGCGCCGTAACCACTGGATTTTCGGGTTCGATGCTTTCGCATCCCCCAAGCGCCTACGCCCGCGCCCGCTCGTTGCGGACGCTCTGCAGTTCCACCGGACGGTCGGGGATCGAGACGCGGAAGGTGGCGCCGATGGTGCCTTCGACCAGGTGGATGTCGCCGCCATGGGCGCGGACCAACTCGGCTGCGATCGCCAGGCCCAGCCCACTGCCGCCGGGGCGGCCGGAGGTCTGGAACGCCTCGAACAGGTGCTCGCGCGTCTTTGCCGGCACGCCCGGACCGGTGTCGGAAACCTCGATGATCGCGACCGAGCCTTCGCGGCGGCCGGTGATTCGGATCTGCAAGGTCGCGGCGTCGCCCTTGGGGCGGCTGTCGAGCGCCTGCACCGCGTTGCGCACCAGGTTGAGCAGCACGCGAAAGAGCTGGTCGGGATCGGCGTCAATGGAGAGCCCGCGCTCGATCGCGTTGATCCAGGTGATCGAGGCGTCGGCGGCGAGGCCGGCGGATTCGCGTACCTCGGTGACCACGGGTTCGACCTGGACCAGGCGGCGGTCGGGCTCGGCCTCCTGGACGCGGCCATAGGACAGCGTCGATTGGCAGAAGTCGATGGCGCGCTCCAGCGAGCGCATCAGTTTCGGCGCAAAGCGCTGCACGCGTGGATCGGGCACGCTGGCCAATTGATCCGACAGCAATTGCGAGGACGCCAGAAGATTGCGCAGATCATGGTTGATCTTCGACACCGCAAGCCCGAGCGCGGCAAGCCGGCTCTTCTGGGAGAGCATCGAGACGAGGTCGCGCTGCATGTCGGACAGTTCGCGCTCGACGACGCCGATCTCGTCGCCGCGCTGGCTCGGCACGATGATGCGCGCCGCACTTTCGGGGTTTTCGTGGAAACCGACGAGATTGGCGGTCAGCCGCCGCATCGGGCGGACAAACAGATAATGCAGCGCGAGGTAAACCAGCCCCGCGGCCAGCATCGCGATCCCCAGCGAGACCAGCAGCAGATTGCTGGAAAACCGGTACATCGCCAGCCGCAACGGCTTCTCGTCGATGACGACCTCGATGAATTGCGCGCCGCCGGGCGCGGGTCCCACCACGCGGATGGTCTGGTTGCCTCGCTCCAGCATGGTCTCAAAGGACTCGACGATCGCGGACCATACCGTGAGCGTCCGCATGTCGATGTCACGGTCGATCGCCGGCGGCAGGTCGGCGCTGGCGAGCAGCCGACGCTGCTGTCCCATCTTGATGGCGACCGCCCGCGCGCCGACGCTGGTCAGAATCTGCCGGGCCAGCGAATCCGGGACCATGCCGAGCGGCGCGGCGTCCAGCACCAAGGCGGCGGTATTGGCCGCGGCGAGGCGGTCGTTCAGCCGGTTGGTCCAGAAATTCGCGATCGAAGGCACGTAGATCATCAGGAGCGCGATCATCACGAGCGGGATGGTGAGCAGCAGGAGCTTGCCGGACAGGCCGAGCCGCCGCGGGCCCGAAGGCCGCGGCGCTTGAGGAGTCGGCTGGTCGGTCGCTGACACGATTATCCGCCTTGATATCTCTGCTTTCGGAGCCCGCCGAACCCAGGCCGCCCGGGCCCATATAAGTTCGCGTTCCCGTGATTCCGAGGATGCGTTTGGGCCACCGAACGGTCAAATTACCGATCGCTAATGTCTTGTGGTTCCGATGGTCCGGGCGCGTCGCCGTCCTGCCCCTGAAAACCCCACGAAAACAGATATATTCGCCCCAATTGCGACGTTTCAAAGAACGGCTGATGTGGCAACCCCCGACATTGACGAAAACAGGTCGCTCCCGTATAAGCCGCGCCAATTGTCCGCGATGGCCCGGTTTCACCGGGGGCGGCTCGCTTTGGGCCGTAAATGGCCCGTTTTCGGGCCGGCCCGCATCATCGGACGCATCTCAATCCAACAGGCAAATTGCCCGGTCAGCGGAGAATTACCCGTGAAGCGGACTTATCAACCCAGCAAACTGGTGCGCAAGCGCCGTCACGGCTTCCGCGCCCGCCTCGCCACCGCCGGCGGCCGCAAGGTTCTCGCCGCTCGCCGTGCGCGCGGCCGCAAGCGTCTGAGCGCCTGAGCCGGACCTTTCCGGAGATTTCATTCATGGATCGGCTGAGGCAGCGGGCGGACTTTCTCGCCGTTGCCAATGGCACGCGGGCCAACAGCGCTGCCTTCGTGGTGCAGGGCCGGGCCCGCGACGATGACGGCCCGATCCGAGTAGGCTTCACCGTTACCAAAAAGAACGGTACTGCTACCGAGCGCAATCGCATCCGGCGCAGGCTTCGCGAACTGGTGAAGCGGCTGGACGTCATATCAATGCGACCGCACCATGATTATGTGCTGGTAGGCCGTCGCGCCGCGCTCACCCGCGACTTCGCAACCATGCTCGACGATCTCCGCTCGGCGCTGCATCGCCTCGACCGGCAGCCGACCAAACATCCGAATTGAATGGCGAGACCTCAAAAACGATGACCGACAACCGCAACACCATCCTCGCCGTCATTCTGTCCGGCCTCGTGCTGATCGCCTGGCAGTATTTCTACAACATGCCGCAGATGGAGCGGCAGCGTGCGCAACAGCAGACCCAGGCTGAACTTAACAAGTCGCAGCCGCCGGCGACCCCGGGCGCCACCCCGCAGCCGGGCTCGACGCCCTCCCCCGGCGCGCCCGCCGGCCAGCCGGCCCAGCCGGTCGTCAACCGCGACACCGCGATTGCCGCCTCGCCCCGCATCAAGATCGAGACGCCGCGGATTTCCGGCAGCATCGCGCTGAAGGGCGCGCGCATCGACGATCTCGCATTGGAGAAATTCCGCGACACCGTCGATCCGAAGTCGCCGGCGATCGTGCTGTTCTCGCCCTCGGGGACGGCGCATCCGTATTACGCGGAATTCGGTTGGGTCGCCGCCTCCGGCTCGACGGCCAAGCTTCCCGACCGCGAAACGGTTTGGCAGCAGGAAGGCTCCGGCAGCCTGAGTCCCGAGAGGCCGGTCACGCTGAAATGGGACAATGGCGAAGGTCTCACCTTCCGCCGCACCATTGCGATCGACGACCGCTATCTTTTCACCATCAAGGACGACGTCACCAACGTCGGCAATGCGCCGGTCACGCTCTATCCGTTCGCCCTTATCTCCCGCCACGGCACGCCGGAGGTCTCGGGCTACTACATCCTGCATGAAGGCCTGATCGGCTATCTCGGCGACCAGCGCCTGCAGGAATACAGCTACTCGAAGATCGACGAAGCTAAGTCGGTCGCCTTCAACGTCACCAATGGCTGGCTCGGCATCACGGACAAATACTGGGCGTCGGCGCTGTTGCCGGACACCACCGCCAGGCTGCAGGCGCGCTTCTCCTCCAACCTGACCGGCACCAAGCGCACCTACCAGACCGACTACCTGCTGGATCCGCAGACGATTGCGATCGGCGGCACCGGCAGCGCCAATGCTCGGCTGTTCGCCGGCGCCAAGGAGGCCAGCGTCGTCGGCATCAACTTCCCGTTTGCCGGCCATGGCGGCTACAACAAGCAGCTCGGGCTCAACCAATTCGATCTATTGATCGATTGGGGCTGGTTCTACTTCATCACCAAGCCGATGTTCCTGTTGCTCGACTATTTCTTCCATCTGGTCGGCAATTTCGGCGTCTCCATCCTGCTGGTGACGGTGCTGATCAAGCTCTTGTTCTACCCGCTCGCCAACAAATCCTATGCCTCGATGGCGAAGATGAAGTCGGTGCAGCCGCAGCTCGCCGCGCTGAAGGAGCGCTATCCCGACGACCGCCAGAAGCAGCAGCAGGAGATGATGGAGATCTACCGCAAGGAGAAGATCAACCCGATCGCGGGCTGCCTTCCCATTGCGCTGCAGATTCCGGTGTTCTTCTCGCTCTACAAGGTGCTGTTCGTCACCATCGAAATGCGGCACGCGCCGTTCTACGGCTGGATCAAGGACCTTTCGGCGGCGGATCCGACCAACCTGTTCAATCTCTTCGGTCTGCTGCCTTTCGATCCGACGCACATACCGGTGATCGGATTTTACCTCGCGCTCGGCGTCTGGCCGATCATCATGGGCATCACGATGTGGTTCCAGATGAAGCTGAACCCGACGCCGCCGGATCCGACCCAGAAGATGATCTTCGACTGGATGCCGCTGATCTTCACCTTCATGCTGGCGGGCTTCCCGGCGGGTCTCGTGATCTACTGGGCCTGGAACAACCTGCTCTCGGTGATCCAGCAGAGCTACATCATGCGAAAGAACGGCGTGAAGGTGGAGCTGTTCGACAATCTCAAGGCGACGTTCGCGCCGAAGAAGGCCGCCGAGAAGACGTGATAATCGCGTTTGCTCGCAATGTCCTCCGTCATTGCGAGCGGAGCGAAGCAATCCATACCTCAATGCGGGGATAGATGGATTGCTTCGTCGCTACGCTCCTCGCAATGACGGCGTGAGATCGAGTACCTTCGCATGACCGCCGAAACTGATGCGGAGCTGATCGAAGAGGGACGAAAACTCTTCGCCGGCGAATGGAAGTTCGTCTGGGCCGCGCCCTCGATCGAGACGCTGCCGCCGATGGCGGGCATGGAGGTGGCGTTTGCCGGCCGCTCAAATGTCGGCAAATCGAGTCTCATCAACGCGCTCACCGGCCGCAACGCGCTGGCGCGCACCTCTCATACACCGGGCCGCACCCAGGAACTGATCTTCTTCGAAGGGCCTGACAGGGCCGGGCTGCGGCTGGTCGACATGCCCGGCTATGGCTATGCCTCGGCGCCGAAAACCAAGGTCGCCTCCTGGACCAAGCTGATTCATCAATTCCTGTTAGGACGCGCCACGCTGGCGCGGGTCTATGTGCTGATCGACGCGCGCCACGGCATCAAGGATGTCGATCAGGACGTGCTGAAGACGCTGGACAAGTCAGCGGTGAGCTACCAGGTGGTGCTGACGAAGGCGGACCAGGTGAAGGCCGCCGAGCTTCAGAGCAATATCACCGAGACAACGGCCGCGCTCGCCAAGCATCCGGCGGCGTTTCCGGATGTATTGGTGACCTCCTCGCGCACCAGTGCCGGCATGCCGGAATTGCGCGCTGCGATGGTGCGCCTGTTGAAGGAGCGTGGCTGATGAACCGCGCCGGCCGCATCCTGATCGTGCTCGCTGCCATCATGGGCGCTGACGGCGTCATGCTGGCGGCAGCCTCCGCCCATGGCGCGGATGCGTCGCGGCTGGTGTCGGCGTCGTCGATGCTGTTGTTTCACGCCAGCGCGGTATTGGGCGCGGTCGCGTTGGCCGAGCGCGGGATCGTTCACGCGAAAATCGGCATCGCGGCCGCTTTCGGCTTCGTTCTCGCAGCGAGCCTGTTCGCCGGCGATTTGACACTGCGGCACTATGCCGGACATGGGCTGTTTACGATGGCCGCGCCCACCGGGGGGACACTGGTGATTGCGAGCTGGCTGGCGCTGGCGGTTTCGGCGGCCTGGCCGAAGCGGGGGTGAATCTTCCCTTCTCCCCTTGTGGGAGAAGGTGGCATAGGCGGCCTTTGGCCGCCGTCTCTTAGAACGCCGATGCTTCGCATCGGCTACGGCGCCGGATGAGGGGTCTGCATCCGCGGAAAGAACCCCTCACCCGTCTCCCACAAGGGGAGTGGGAAGTAAGACGCCTCCGCAATCCCCCCACTTTGCGCCCTGCCCGCCAATCGGATAGAACCCGGCCCGACATCCGAAAATGGCGAGACCCGCTTTCATGACATCAGCGCAAGATATCAGCCCGCTCGATCAGGCCCGCATCCTGTCGGAAGCGCTCCCGCATATGCAGCAATATGACGAGGAAACCATCGTCATCAAATATGGCGGCCACGCCATGGGCGCGGAGGAAACCGCCAAGGCGTTTGCGCGCGACATCGTGCTTCTGGAGCAGACCGCGATCAATCCGGTGGTGGTGCATGGCGGCGGTCCGCAGATCGCGACCATGCTGAAGCGGCTGGGCATCCAGTCGGAATTTGCCGCCGGGCTGCGCATCACCGATGCCGCCACGATCGAGATCGTCGAGATGGTGCTGGCGGGCTCGGTGAACAAGCAACTCGTCGGCTACATCAACGAAGCCGGCGGCAAGGCCGTCGGGCTGTCCGGCAAGGACGGCAACATGGTGAAGGCGACCAAGACGTCGCGGACCATGGTCGATCCGGATTCGAACATCGAGAAGGCGATCGATCTCGGCTTCGTCGGCGATCCCGACAAGGTCGATCTCACGCTGTTGAACCAGTTGATCGGCTATGAACTGATCCCGGTGCTGGCGCCGCTGGCGACCTCGCATGACGGCCACACCCTCAACATCAACGCCGACACGTTTGCTGGCGCGGTCGCCGGTGCGCTCAAGGCCAAGCGACTATTGCTGTTGACCGACGTTCCCGGCGTGCTCGACAAGTCAAAGAAGCTGATTCCGGAATTGTCGGTGAAGGACGCGCGAAAGCTGATCGCCGACGGCACGATTTCCGGCGGCATGATTCCGAAGGTCGAGACCTGCATCTACGCGCTGGAACAGGGCGTGCAGGGCGTCGTCATCATCGACGGCAAGATGCGGCACGCGGTGCTGTTGGAGTTGTTCACCAATCAGGGCACCGGCACGCTGATCCATAAGTGATGCACGAGCGGCAAAAGGAAGTCGTCATGGTCGGGCATAGCCGTCCAAAGGACGGCGTCGCTTCCGCTAGCCTATGCCCGGCCATCCACGCCTTTATCGGCTGCAGCAGGAAAGACGTGGATGCCCGGAATCAATCCGGGCAGGACGAGCGGAGAATGCAGCGGCAGGCGCGTTCAGCGTTCGCACGCTTCCTGATGTCGCTGCCGGCCGCAATGATCTCGCTGTTCGTTTCCGCGCTGCCCGCGTTCGCCGACTTAAAGCTCTGCAACCGCATGAGCTACGTCGTCGAGGCCGCGATCGGCATCGACGAGAAATCGGCGACCGCGACGCGGGGCTGGTTCCGGATCGATCCGGCCGCCTGCCGGGTGGTGCTGCAGGGCGTGCTGACGGCCGACCGCATCCTGTTGAACGCGCGTGCGCTCGGCGTCTACGGCGCCTCGCCGATCCCGCAGAACGGCAGCGACACGCTGTGCATCGCGCCGGACAATTTCGTCATCGCCGCCGCCCGCCAGTGCCGCGGCAACCAGACGCCGGCGCCGTTCACCCAGATCACGCCGACGCGGACCGACGACGGCAACCTTGTCGCCTATCTGGCCGAAGATTCCGAGTATGACGACGAGCAGGCGCGGCTCGCCGGCATCCAGCGGCTCCTGGTGATCGCGGGCTATGACGCCGCGCCGATCGACGGCGTCGACGGGCCGAAGACGCAGGCCGCCTTGAGCGCCTTTCTGAAGAGCCGTGGACTGGCGGCCGAAATCGTGCAGTCGCAAAACTTCTTCGCCACCATGATCGACGCCGTGCAAAAGCCCTCCTCCACAGGGCTAACCTGGTGCAACGACACGCCGCACAAGATCATGGCGGCGGTCGCCACCGACGACGGCAAGGCGGTGACCAGCCGCGGCTGGTACCGTATCGATCCCGGCAAGTGCCTGCATCCCGATGTGATCGGCCAGCCCAAACAGGTCTATAGTTTTGCCGAAGCCGTCGACGGCGAAAGCCGCGCCATCAAGTACCGGGACAAGCCACTGAACTGGGGCGGCCCGAAACAGCTCTGCACGCGCGAGAGCAAGTTCGAGATATCCGAACAGGGCGATTGCGGCACGCGCGGACTTGCCGCAATCGGCTTTGCGCCGGTCGATATGAGTAGCGGCGGCAAGACGCTGCGATTTGCGATGCCGTGATGCCTATGCGCGCCCGCCTCAATCCCCTCCCGTCATCACCCGCGAAGGCGGGTGATCCAGTACTCCGTGACATCTGTTATTACTCTCGAAGGCCGCGGCGTACTGGATGCCCCGCCGGAGCCTGTCATCGGGCTCGCCGGAGGCGAGACCCGGTGGCGGGGCATGACAGCGAAGAGGTATGATGAGATCTCCCCGCTCCTTCAGCCACATCGACACCTGGGTGTTCGATCTCGACAACACGCTGTACCCGCATCACGTCAATCTGTGGCAGCAGGTCGACGCGCGGATCGGCGAGTTCATCAGCGCTTACTTGAAGATATCAGCGGAAGAAGCCCGCGTGATCCAGAAGGATTATTACCGCCGTTACGGCACCAGCATGCGCGGCATGATGACCGAGCACGGTGTGCACGCCGACGATTATCTCGCTTACGTACACAAAATCGATCACTCGCCGCTGGAGCCGAACCCGGCGATGGGCGCGGCGATCGCAAAACTTCCGGGGCGCAAGCTGATCCTGACCAACGGCTCCACCGACCATGCCGACGCGGTGCTGGAGCGGCTCGGCATCACCCAACATTTCGAGGCGGTGTTCGATATCATCGCCGCCGAGCTGGAGCCGAAGCCGGCGCCGCAGACCTACGACAGGTTCCTGCGCGTCCACGGCGTCGATCCCCTGCGATCGGCGATGTTCGAGGATCTCGCCCGCAACCTCGTGGTGCCGCACCAGCTCGGCATGACCACGGTGCTGGTGGTGCCTGACGGCGCCAAGGAAGTGGTGCGCGAGGACTGGGAGCTGGAAGGCCGCGATGCAGCTTACGTCGATCATGTCACGGATGATTTGACGGGGTTTTTGGAGCGATTGGCGCAATCAAAGTAGGTCGTCATACCCCGCGAAGGCGGGGTATCCAGCAATCACCAGCATCTCGATCAATTACAGCGGCCGCGGCGTACTGGGTCACCCGCCTTCGCGGGTGACGACGGTGAGGGTTTGCCTTGACTCTCCCCCTCCAAATCCCGAAAAAGCCAACCTTGCCCCAATACTCCTCCGAGGAAATCCCGATGTCCCTGTCCGCGCTCGAATCCACCGTCAACACCGCGTTCGATGCCCGCGATGGCATTTCGACGGCGACCAAGGGCGAGGTTCGCGAGGCCGTCGATCACGCGCTTGAGCTGCTCGACAAGGGCGAAGCGCGGGTGGCCGAGCGCGAGGCCTCGGGCAAGTGGAAGGTCAATCAGTGGCTGAAGAAAGCCGTGCTGCTGTCGTTCCGCCTCAACGACATGGGCCAGATTCCCGGCGGCCCCGGCAAGGCGTCGTGGTGGGACAAGGTGCCGTCGAAGTTCGAGGGCTGGGGCGAGAACCGTTTTCGCGATGCCGGTTTCCGCGCCGTGCCCGGCGCGATCGTGCGCCGCTCGGCGTTCATCGCCCGCAACGTCGTGCTGATGCCGTCCTTCGTCAATCTCGGCGCCTATGTCGATGAGGCGACCATGATCGACACCTGGTCGACCGTTGGCTCCTGCGCGCAGATCGGCAAGCGCGTGCATATTTCCGGCGGCGTCGGCATCGGCGGCGTGCTGGAGCCGCTGCAGGCCGAACCTGTGATCGTCGAGGACGATTGCTTCATCGGCGCGCGCTCGGAAGTCGCCGAAGGCGTGATCGTGCGCAAGGGCGCGGTGCTGGCAATGGGCGTGTTCCTCGGTGCCTCCACCAAGATCGTCGACCGCGAGACCGGCGAAACCTTCATCGGCGAAGTGCCGGAATATTCGGTCGTGGTTCCGGGCGCCCTGCCCGGCAAACCCCTGAAAAACGGCCAGCCCGGCCCATCGACGGCCTGCGCCGTGATCGTCAAGCGCGTCGACGAGCGCACCCGCGCCAAGACCAGCATCAACGAATTGCTGCGGGACTGATCGAACCGGGGTCTTTTCCGCGCGACTAACCTACCGGGCCGCGGCATTTGCCGCCGTCCGGAGCGTTCGGCATGAACTGGACCTGGTACCTGTTCCGATTCGATGGCCGCATCAATCGCGCCAAGCTTTGGATGGCGCTGGTCATCATCATGTTCTGGATGATGTTGCTGGGCGGGCTGGCCGTTGCCACGGGCATCGTTCCCACCAAGACAACATTCAGCCTCAGCACCGACGACCTGTTTCGCGTCGTCGATCCCGCCAGCTACCGGTCGTGGTCCTGGGCCGGTATGCCTTCTTTGCTGATCAAAGTGATTGGCACGTCGCTGTTCCTTTGGGTCTATTTCGCCATCTCGATCAAGCGTCTGCATGACCGCGACAAAAGCGGCTGGTGGATGGTGCCGTTCTTCATCCTTCCCGGCCTCTACGACCAGTTCGCTGACCGCCTTCCGGAATCTTATTTCATGATAGTGCCGGCCCTGATTGGCTTCGGGTTGTACATCTGGGGCTTTGTCGAGATGTTCTTCCTGAGAGGCTCGCGAAACACCAACCGTTTTGGCCCCGACCCGCTGGCGTCGCAGCCGCGAGTGGATACGCGGCCGCCGTGGGACCAGCAGAGCGAGATCGAAATGGTGCCGCACAAGGCTGGCCCGCCGCCGGTTTGGCGTGTTAAGCCGGGGTATGAATGACGCCGTTTCGATCACCCGCGACCTCGTCCGCTGCCCTTCCGTAACTCCCGCCGATGCCGGCGCGCTCGGCGTGCTCGAACGCCTACTGAAGGGCGCCGGCTTCGAGGTGCATCGCGTCACCTTCGGCGAGCCGGGCACCGCCGACATCGACAACCTCTACGCCCGCATCGGCTCCGAAGCGCCGCACATCACCTTTGCCGGACACACCGACGTGGTGCCGGCCGGTGACGAAGCCGCATGGAGCCATGGCGCGTTCTCCGGCGACATCAAGGACGGCTTTCTCTACGGCCGCGGCGCGGTCGACATGAAGGGCGGCATCGCCTGCAGCGTCGCTGCCGTGCTGCAATATCTCGCCGGCAACGGCGGCAAGCCGAAAGGTTCGATCTCGTTTCTGATCACCGGCGACGAAGAGGACATTTCGGTCAACGGCACCATCAAGCTGTTGAAGTGGTGCGCCGAGCGCGGCGAAAAATTCGATCATTGCGTGCTCGGCGAACCTTCCAACGTCGAGGTGCTGGGTGACTGCATCAAGATCGGCCGCCGCGGCTCGCAATCCGGCTCGCTCCATGTCGACGGCGTGCAGGGCCATGTCGCCTATCCGCACCGCGCGTCAAACCCGGTGCCGGACATTTCGCGGCTGATCGTGGCGCTCTCCGACGAGCCGCTCGACCACGGCAGCGCGCAGTTTCAGGCCTCCAACCTCGAGTTTACCTCTGTCGATGTCGGCAACACCGCCAGCAACGTCATCCCCGGACAGGCGCGTGCAAAATTCAACATCCGCTACAACGACAACCACACGCAGGAAAGCTTGCGCGCGCTGGTCGAGGAGCGGCTGGCAAAGGCCTGCGGCAACCGCATCCGCGCCCGCATCGTGTGGGAATATTCCAACTCCAACGTGTTCGTGACGAAGCCGGGCACGTTCACCGATCTTGCCGTCAGCGCGATCGAGGAAGTCACCGGACGCAAGCCGGAGCTCTCGACTTCCGGCGGGACCTCGGACGCGCGCTTCATTTCGAGCTATTGCCCGGTGATCGAATTCGGCCTCGTCGGCCAGACCATGCACCAGATCGACGAACGCACGCCGGTGTCGGATCTGGAGAAGCTGACGAAGATCTATCGCGGGGTATTGGAGCGGTATTTCGCTTAAGGAGTGCCAACTCCGCCGTCATGGCCGGGCTCGTCCCGGCCATCCACGTTCTTGGTGCCTCACCGCAACGATCGCATCCGTCATGCCCGGCATTGTGTCGGGCATCCGCGTTCTGACTCAACAATAAGCAAAAAGGACGTGGATGGCCGGGACGAGTCCGGCCATGACGACGAGAGACGCCGACGGAAGGATAACTATTGAGCGATCGAAGATCGTTCCAATCAGGGTTGTCAGCCAAAATCAATCTTACCTTCCATTTTCGCGACCAATGCTTGATGTTGTGCTCACGCTGGATCGCTGCCTGGATGCTCTCGTGATACTCGAAGTAGACGAGGCGCTTGACCGAATATCGCTTCGTAAAGCCTGCGATTAATCCATTCCGGTGTTGGAAGACTCGCCGAACGAGATCGCTCGTCACCCCGACGTGCAGGATGCCGTTAGGTGCGCTCGCCATGATGTAAACGTAGCCGCCGGACATGGGGGGATGATGAAGGACGTGGATGGCCGGGACAAGCCCGGCCATGACGGTGAAGGCTAATACTCCACGCGCACCAGATACAGCCCCTCCGGAGGCGCCACCGGGCCGCAGGCGGCGCGGTTGCGGGCGGCTAAAGCAGCGGCAAGGTCGTCGGCGCTCCAGCGGCCTTCGCCGACCCACACCAGCGAGCCCACCATCGAGCGCACCTGGCTGTGCAGGAACGAGCGCGCCGAGGTGAGGATCGAAATCGCGTCGCCCTCCCTGATCACGTCGAGCTGGTCGAGCGTCTTCTCCGGCGACTTCGCCTGGCATTCGGTGTCGCGGAAGGTCGTGAAATCGTGCTTGCCGAGCAGCCTCTTGGCTGCGGCGTCCATCGCGTCCGTATCGAGATGGCGCGGCACCCGCCAGCTTCGCTTGATATCGAGTGCGAGATTGGCGCGGTGGTTGGTGATCCGGTAGCGGTAGTGGCGTCTCTTGGCCGAGAAACGTGCCTCGAAATCATCAGCCACGATTTCCGCACTGAGCACACCGATCGGATGCGGGCGCAAATGCGCGTTCAGCCCATCGCGCAACCGGCCCGGCGGAAACGGCTTTTGGATATCGCAATGCGCGACCTGCGCCAGCGCATGAACCCCGGCATCGGTGCGGCCCGAGCCATGGACGCGCACGTCCTCGCCGCAGATCGCCTTCACCGCAGTTTCCAGCGCGCCCTGCACGGTCGGCGCGTTATCCTGGATCTGCCAGCCGGAGAATGGCGTGCCGTCGTATTCGATGATGAGTTTGTAGCGGGGCATGTTTACTCGATGTCATGGTCCGCCAACCGGTCCGGCCTTTGGCCGGCCGGATGACAGGCTCCGGCGGACGATCCAGTACGCCGTGAAGTTCATATTTACTCTCAGGGGCCGCGGCGTACTGGATACCCCGCTTTCGCGGGGTATGACAGTGTCACGCAAACCGCGCGCCAGCCTTCAGCGGCGTACCGCGCAGGAAATCTGCGGCCTTCATCCGCGCCTTGCCTTCGCGTTGAAGTTCCAGAATGCGGATCGCGCCGTCGCGGCAGGCGATCGTCAAACCATCGTCGAGCACCTCGCCGGGCGCGCCTGAACCCTTCGCCAACTCGCAGCGCAGAATCTTGATCCGCGCCGGCTCGCCGTCGGCAGCCAACTCGCACCAGGCGCCCGGAAACGGCGACAGCCCGTGAATATGCCGCAGCACCTCGCGCGCCGGTCGCTTCCAGTCGATCCGCGCCTCGGCCTTGTCGATCTTGGCGGCGTACGTCACGCCGTCTTCGCTTTGCTTTTGGAGTTGCAACCCGCCGCGCTCGAGCCCGCCCATGGCGCGCACCATCAGGTCGGCCCCGAGCGGCGCCAGCGCGTCGTGCAGATCGGCGGCCGTCATTAAGTCCGTGATCGCGAGTCGCTCGGCCATCGCGACGTCGCCGGTGTCGAGGCCAACATCCATCTTCATCACCATCACGCCGGTCTCGGCATCACCTTCCATGATGGCGCGATTGATCGGGGCGGCGCCGCGCCAGCGCGGCAGCAGCGAAGCGTGCAGGTTGAAGCAGCCGTAGCGCGGCGCGTCGAGAATGGCCTGCGGCAGGATCATGCCGTAGGCGACGACGACGGCGGCGTCGGCATTGTGCGCGCGGAATTCGGCGAGCGCTTCCGGCGTCTTCAGTGTCGCCGGCATCAGCACGGGAATCCCAAGCCGCCGCGCTTCCTGCTCGACCGGGGTCGGCTGCAATTGCAGCCCACGGCGACCGCCCGGCTTCGGCACACGGGTATAGACCGCCACGATCTGATGGCCATGGGCCACGAGTTCGAGCAGCGTCGGCACTGCAAAATCGGGCGTGCCCATGAAGATCAGGCGGAGTGGCATGAGGTGGAAATCCCGTTACGACGCCAGTTTAGTTCGTCATGGCCGGGCTTGTCCCGGCCATCCACGTCTTTAGTGCAGGCAGAAGAAAAGCGTGGATGCCCGGGACAAGCCCGGGCATGACGGCTGAGAGAGATGCAAAATCACCCCGCCGCGCGCTTGGCGGCTTTCGTAAACTTCTTCATCACGCGGTCGCGCTTCAGCTTCGACAGATAGTCCACGAACAGCACGCCGTTGAGGTGGTCGATTTCATGCTGGATGCAGGTGGCGAACAGCCCGTCGGCGTCCTCCTCATGCACCTTGCCGTCGAGATCGGTGTAGCGGATGCGGACCCGCGCCGGGCGTTCGACCTCCTCGTAATATTCGGGGATCGAAAGGCAGCCCTCCTCGTAGATCGACATTTCCTCGGACGAGGAGATAATTTCCGGGTTGATGAACACCCGCGGCTTCGGCTTGGTCTCGCCGTTCTCGTCCTTCTTGGCGAGGTCCATGGTGATCAATCGCAGGGGTTGCGCGACCTGGATCGCGGCCAGACCAATGCCGGGCGCGTCGTACATGGTTTCGAACATGTCGTCGGCGAGCTTGCGGATCTCCATCGTCACCTTTTCGACAGGTTTGGAGACGAGCCGCAACTGCTTGTCCGGCAGGATGATGATTTCTCTGATGGCCATGATTTTTCTCTGGCGCGGGATTTAAGCCGCTGACCTGCCGGGGTCAATCCGCCGCGGCGGCCGTTAAGGCGCCCTTAACCATGATTTTCAACGCGGCGTTAACCACGAAAATTGATCCATCATTTACCATAAATGTTCCCTCTTCGTTCGCGCAAGCCGGCGAATCGGGCTACAAGGCTGACATGAACGAAATCCTCTTCACCGTCGGCGACCTGCCGATTCACGTGGGCGAGGCGCTGGCGGGCTTCGGCGCGCTGGCGCTGGTGCTGCTGCTGGCGATTGCCATCGTCATCGCCCGCTCCGGCCGCCGCGGCGCGGAACTGGCAATGGCGCAAGCGATCCGCGCCGACGAGCTGGAAGAGCGGCTGAGCGAGATGCTGCGGGCGCAGAGCGAATCGACGGGGCGGGTCGACGCCATGGCGCAGGCGCTGGCCGGCCGCCAGGCCGACATGGCGCGCGCGGTCAACGAGCGGCTGGATTCGGTGACGCATCGCGTCGGCCAGTCGATGGAAGCGACCACCCGCCACACCATGGATAGCTTGCGCGTGCTGCATGAGCGGCTCGGCATCATCGACAACGCGCACAAGAACCTCACCGACCTGACGTCTCAAGTGACTACGCTCCGCGACGTGCTCGCCAACAAGCAGTCGCGCGGCGCCTTCGGCCAGGCGCGGATGGAAGCGATCGTGCAAGACGGCATGCCGCAGGGCTCGTACGAGTTCCAATACACGCTCTCGTCGGGCAAACGGCCGGATTGCGTGGTGTTCCTGCCGGATCAGCGCCCGCTCTGCATCGACGCCAAATTTCCGCTGGAGGCGATGACCGCGCTGCACGACGCGCGCAGCGACGAGGAACGCAAATTCGCCACGCAGCGCCTGCGCAACGACGTGATGAAACACGTCAATGACATCGCCGAGAAGTACCTGATCGCCGGCGAGACCCAGGATACGGCGCTGATGTTCGTGCCATCGGAATCGGTCTATGCCGAAATCCACGATGGCTTTGACGACGTGATCCAAAAAGCCTACCGCGCCCGCGTCGTACTGGTGTCGCCCTCGCTATTGATGCTGGCGATCCAGGTGATGCAGCAGATCCTGAAAGACGCGCGCATGCGCGACGCCGCCGACCAGATCCGCACCGAAGTGCTCAACCTCGGCGACGATCTGGGCCGCCTTCGCGACCGGGTGCTGAAGCTGCAAAAGCATTTTGGCGACGTCAACGAGGACGTCCGGCAGATCCTGATCTCCGCCGACAAGATCGAAAAGCGCGCCGGGCGGATCGAGGAACTCGATTTCAGCAAAAGCGATGCGCCGGTGGAAGTGCCGCGCTTCGTCAAGAACAGCACCCCCGAGCTGTTCCCCGCCCCGCGCAAGCTGCAGGCGGGGGAGTGAGTGACCTACCCGGCCGTAGCCACATAATCGGCTGTCATCGCCCGGCTTGACCGGGCGACCCAGTATCCCAGAGGCAGTAAATGGGAACACGCAGCTACTACGTCTACATTCTAGCCAGCCGCATCGGCGGAACGCTCTACATCGGCGTGACAAATGATCTGATCCGGCGTGTTGGCGAGCACAAGTTAAAGCTCGCCGAGGGTTTCACCAAGAAGTATGAGGTGAGCCGGCTCGTCTATTTCGAAACCTTCGATCAGATCGAATATGCGATCCAGCGCGAGAAGCGCCTTAAGAAATGGCCGAGAGCCTGGAAAATATCGCTGATTGAGAAACAAAATCCGGACTGGATTGATCTTTACCCGGAGATTGCCGGAGGCGGCGGATAGGCCTCTGGGATACTGGGTCGCCCGGTCAAGCCGGGCGATGACAGTCTTTTTGTCGCAAAATCTGCTAACACCCCTCGATGACCGAATCCGCTTCCGTTTCACCTGAGAAAACTCCCGCGCCAAACTGGCGCGAGGCTTGGGCCGTGTATCTCCAGCCGCGCGTGCTGATCGTGCTGGTGCTCGGCTTTTCGTCCGGGTTGCCGCTGGCGCTGTCCGGATCGACGCTGCTGGTGTGGATGCGCGAATCCGGTGTCGATCTCGGCACCATCGGACTGTTCGCGCTGGTCGGCACACCCTACACGCTGAAATTTGCATGGGCGCCGCTGGTCGATGCGCTGCATGTGCCGATCTTCACGCGCGCGTTCGGCCGCAGGCGCGGCTGGCTGGTGTTCTCGCAACTGCTGCTGATCGGCGCGATTATGCTGCTGGCGCTGACCGACCCGGTGCGCTCGCCGCTGTTCGTGGCGCTCGGCGCACTTCTGGTCGCAACCATGTCCTCGACGCAGGACATCGTGGTCGACGCATTCCGCGTCGAGAGCCTGCCCGAAAGCGAACAGGCCGCCGGGATGGCCTCCTACGTCGCGGCTTACCGGATCGGCATGTTGGTCTCGACCGCCGGCGTGCTGTTCCTCGTAAGCGCGTTCGAGGACACCGGCATCGGGCGTAGCTCGGCGTGGATGTGGGGCTATGTTGCGATGGCCGCGCTGGTGCTGATCGGGACCGTCACGGCACTGGCCGCCACCGAGCCTGAACAATCGGTGCGCGCGGAGGCCAAGACCCACGACGAGGCTGCATTCTCGCGCATCATGCATGCCGCCATCGGGGCGTTCTCCGAATTTCTGGTCCGCAAGCATGCCTTGACGGTGCTGGCCTTCGTGGTGCTGTTCAAACTCACCGACGCGTTTTCCGGCACCATGACTGCGCCGTTCGTGATCGACCTCGGCTTCACCCGCAACGACTACGCCGCCATCGTCAAGGGCGTCGGTCTCGCCGCGACCCTGATCGGCGGCTTTGCCGGTGGCTATGTGGCGCGGCGCTATTCGCTGGTCGCAAGCTTGTGGATCGGCGGCGTGCTGCAGGCGATCTCCAACCTGGTGTTTGCGTGGCTCGCCTTTGTCGGCACCAACCAGTGGGCACTGGCCGTCGCCATCTCGGCAGAAAACTTCACCGGCGCGATCGGCACCGTGATCTTCGTCGCCTATCTCTCGGCGCTATGCCGGAATCCGCTGCACACGGCGACCCAATACGCGCTGCTCACCGCGCTGGCCGCCGTCGGGCGCACCTATCTATCCTCCGGCGCCGGCTATGTGGCGGAGGCGACGGGCTGGCCGCTATTCTTCGTGATCTCCGTTGCGATCGCGGTGCCAAGCCTGATCCTGCTGGCGTGGCTGCAGCGGCGCGGACATTTTGAGGCGGTGGGCCCGGTGAAGGTTTAGTTGCTCATCGGCGACCGCAAACACAAATCGTCATCACCCGCGAAAGCGGGTGATCCAGTATTCCAGAGCAGTTGCGTAGAATCGAGAGAGCGCGGCGTACTGGATCGCCCGGTCCTGGTGCGCAATTGCGCACAAGGCCGGGCGACGACAGCGGTCTATGTGGCAATGACGGCCGCGACACCTCAATGCTTCGTCACCACGCTCCACTTGGTGATCACGGCTTCGCTGATCTGACCGACATCCTGCGCGCAGGCGACTTCGTCGACCTTCACCGAAATTTCCTTGCCGATGAAATTCTTCAGTTGCGCGGCCTGGGCCTCGCTGCTGGTGACGAGCTGGAACGTCTCGGGCCCGGTTTCGAGATTGCAAAGCCCGTTCGGCGGCGGCAGCCGGCGCGGCTCGCTGGTGATCTGGTAGGTGGCGGCGCGCTTCTTGCCGCCCTTCATGGCGTTGAGTTCGCCGGACAGCACGTCGCCAGCCTTGATCGGCTTGCCGGGCTTCGGCGCGGGCTCGGCCTGCTGCGCCCACGCGGAAGGCGCGATCAAGGTCGCCGCCATGATGACCGCAAAACAATAGCGTTTGCCGAATCGAGGTTTCGTCATGTCGATCAGTTCCGTTTGGTGATGGCTAGAACAGCGTGCGCTGCCGCATGGCAGCCGATAGCGTACCTTCGTCGAGATAATCAAGCTCGCCGCCGACCGGCACGCCATGGGCAAGCCGGGTGATCTTGACGTTGGCGTCCTGCAGGAGATCGGTGATGTAATGCGCGGTGGTCTGGCCGTCGACCGTGGCGTTCAGCGCGAGCACGATTTCGCTGACTTGCGACTCGTGCGCGCGCGCCACCAGCGCGTCGATGGTCAGATCCTGCGGACCGATGCCGTCGAGCGGCGACAATGTGGCGCCGAGCACGTGATAGCGGCCGTTGGTCGCATTCGCCCGCTCCAACGCCCAGAGGTCGGCGACGTCGGCGACCACGACGATGGTCGAGGGATCGCGCCGGGGGTCGGTGCACACCGTGCAGGGATTTTGCGTATCGATATTGCCGCAGGTCTTGCAGACCTGAATCCTGTCGATTGCCACCTGCAGCGCGCCGGCCAAAGGCGTCATCAGCGCCTCGCGCTTCTTGATCAGGTGTAGCGCCGCGCGCCGCGCCGAGCGCGGCCCAAGCCCCGGCAGCCGCGCCAGGAGCTGGATCAGGCGTTCGATTTCAGGGCCGGCAACGCTGGCGGCCATTTCAGGTGAGACCAAGTCCGGGCGGCAGGCCGAGCCCGCCGGTCAGCGCCTGCATTTTTTCCATCGCCGCGGTTTCCGCCTTGCGCCGCGCGTCGTTATGCGCGGTGACCAGCAGATCCTCGAGCACTTCGCGCTCCTCGGCCTTCATCAGCGACGGATCGATCTTCACGCCCTTCACTTCCATCTTCGCGGTCATGCGAACGGCAACCAGCCCGCCGCCGGAAATGCCCTCGACCTCGAGATTGCCGAGCTCTTCCTGCATCGCCTGCATCTTGGATTGCAGCTCCGCCGCCTGCTTCATCATGCCGAGAAAATCAGCCATTCATCCGTCCTCTCGAGAGTCCGATCAGTCGTCGTCGCCGTCGGAAGTCTCGTTCAAGTCGTCAGTGATAATATTGGATTCCGGCGGCTCGGCGGCAAGCCTTCGCACCTCGACGACCTTGGTGCCGGGAAACCGCGCCAGCACCTCCTGCACGCGCGGATCGGCCTCGGCTGCGCGGGCGTGCTCGTTTCTCGCTTGCTCGTTCTGCGAGCGCAATGTCGGCTGGCCGGCCTCGTTGGAGACGATCACGGTCCAGCGCCGCCCGGTCCACAGTTCCAGCTTGCGGGAGAGGTCGTTGACCAACCCCCGCGCCGCATTCCGCTCCAGCGCCACCTCAAGCCGCCCGTCCTCGAAGCGGACCAGGCGCATATCGGCTTCCAGCGCCGCCTTGGTCAGGAGATCGCGCTTTTCGCCGGCGAGCGCAACAAGCTGCGGGAAAGTCGTGATCCGCAGTACGGGCGCGGAGTCCGTTTGTGCCAACGGCGCCGCCATTTGCGGGCGCGCGGACGCCTCCGCGCCGGAGCGGGGCGAGGCAGGCGTCCGCATCGGTGACGCGGCAGACATTGAAGATACCGGTGCGGTGGGCGCAGCCCGTGACGGCGCTGCACCGCCCGCGGCGATTTGCGCGCCCCCGCCGTTTTGGTCGAGCATCCGGATCGCCTCATCCGGTGTCGGCAAGTCGGCGACATAGGCGATGCGCACCAGCACCATTTCAGCGGCAGCCGCCGGCCGGGTCGCGGTCTGCACCTCCGTGATGCCCTTGAGCAGCATCTGCCACATCCGCGACAGCACCCGCATTGACAGCTTTGCGGCAAATTCACGGGCGCGGACGCGCTCAGTCTCGCCGAAAGCGACGTTGTCGGCGGTGGCGGGGACGGCCTTCACGCGGGTAACGAAATTGACGAATTCGGCGATGTCGGACAGCACCACAACCGGATCGGCGCCGACGTCATATTGGCTGCGGAATTCGCCAAAGGCGCTGGCGATATCGCCGCGCGCCAGGTGCTCGAACAGGTCGATCACCCGGGTCCGGTCGGCAAGCCCCAGCATCTGCCGGACCGCGTCGGCACGGACAAGCCCCGCCGCATGGGCAATTGCCTGATCGAACAGCGACAGCGAATCGCGCACCGAGCCTTCGGCAGCGCGCGCGATGATGCCGAGCGCCTCGGGCTCGACCTCCACGCCTTCCTTTTTCGCGATGTTGGAGAGATGCCCCATCAGCACGTCGGCCTCGACCCGTCGCAGGTCAAAACGCTGGCAGCGCGACAGCACCGTCACCGGGACTTTACGGATCTCGGTAGTAGCGAAGACGAATTTGGCGTGTTCCGGCGGCTCTTCCAGCGTCTTCAGGAAGGCGTTGAACGCCGCCGTCGACAGCATATGGACTTCGTCGATGATGTAGACCTTGTAGCGGGCACTGGCCGGCGCGTAGCGCACGCTGTCATTGATCTGGCGGACGTCGTCAACGCCGGTATGGGACGCGGCGTCCATCTCCAGCACGTCCATGTGCCGGCTTTCCATGATCGCCTGGCAGTGCACGCCGAGATCCGGCATGTGGATGGTCGGCCCCTTCACCGAACCATCCGGCTTCTCGTAGTTGAGTGCGCGGGCGAGAATTCGCGCTGTGGTGGTTTTGCCGACCCCGCGGACGCCGGTCAGGATCCAGGCCTGCGGAATTCGCCCGGTTTCGAACGCATTCGAAACGGTGCGCACCATGGCCTCCTGGCCGATCAGGTCGTCGAAATTGGAGGGGCGGTATTTTCGCGCCAGCACGCGGTAGGGCTTGGCGGTGGCGGGCTGGCCGCCGAGCTCCAAACCACCCTGGCCGGCGCCTGCTGTCATATCGGGGGGAGCGCCAGCATCACTCATCGGTCGATCCGCAATTGATTGTCTCTCAGGGCCGGCTTGCGGAAAGGAGCAAAATCAGGCGCACGGGCGCGGACCCAGCCGCTTCCATGCGCTTTTCGCTCGAAAAACAGGTAGGAGACTGACGAGCGACCCGATCCGGACCTCGTTAGGGCTGCTTCCTTCCGGACCTGACCCGGTTGGCGAGTGGCTCGTCCACCGCCAATCTCCCGATCCCTATTTGGGGCCAAAAGGGCCGGAAAGCAAGCGGGGCTTTCCCTGTAATAATCCGTGTCTCCCTGTCATACCCCGCGAAAGCGGGGTATCCAGTACGCTGCAGCCTGACAGTAAAAACGGAAGGGCCACGGCGTACTGGATCCGCCTTCGCTGGTTGAGGCTACGGCGGACAAGTCAACCGCTTTCGCGGATGATGACACATTGGTATGAAACTGCGCGAGTGCTCTCCAGAAGGCACTTTTAAAGACCCGACATTGCATCTAAAGGCCCGGCATGGATCGGGCATGGGAACTCTTGATGTCCTCTGACGCCTCCGCCTGGTCGCTGCATTCCCAGCTCAAAAAGGACACCATCGACATCGGCGACCTGCCGCTGTGCAAGGTGCTGGTGATCAAGGATGCGCATTACCCGTGGCTGCTCCTGGTGCCGCGCCGGGCAGGTGCGGTGGAAATCATCGACCTCGACGATGTCGAGCAGGCGCAGTTGATGACCGAAATCTCCCGGGTGTCGCGGGCGCTCAAAGAGATCACGAAATGCAACAAGCTCAATGTCGCGGCATTGGGCAATCTCGTGCCGCAGTTGCATGTCCATGTCATCGCGCGACGCACCAGCGATGCGGCCTGGCCGCGCCCGGTCTGGGGCGTGATGCCGCCGCTGGCGCACGACGCCGAGGAAGTCCAGAATTTCATCAACGCGCTTCGCCGCAAGATCTGGTTGGGTTGAATAGATGTCCGCATTCGACAAGTATCCGCTGGGGAAGCCCGCTTTCGTTACCCATATTCTGGATCGCGCCGCGCATCTGCGCACCAATGACGAAAAACTGTTCGCGCTGGAGAACCAGCGCAACGCCAGCGCCTATGTGATCTACCGTGACTCGCTTCTGGTGAAGCAGGAGGCGGACGGGCCGCGCGTGCTGCTCGGCATCGAAGAGGCCGTGAAGCTCGGCGCCAATCCCGGCACGATCTTTCTGGGCCTGCGCGACGGCGCGCCGGTGTTCGGCATGGGTATTTCGGCGGCGGCCGTGGAGAAGCTGATGACGCGCGACGGTGTCGCCGTGACCGAGCTGCGCGGCATGGCCATGCAGGGCACGGTGCCGCCAGAACAACTCTCCGCGATCGCGATGGCCAAATCGATGGTGACCTGGCATCAGCGCCACGGCTATTGCGCCAATTGCGGTACCCGCACCGCGATGAAGGAAGGCGGCTGGAAGCGCGAGTGCCCGAGCTGCAAAGCCGAGCACTTTCCGCGCACCGATCCGGTCGTAATCATGCTGGTCACGCACGGCGATCGATGCCTGCTCGGCCGGCAGAAGCAGTTCATGCCTGGAATGTGGTCATGCCTCGCCGGCTTCGTCGAAGCGGCCGAGACGATCGAGGACGCGGTCTGCCGGGAAATTTTCGAGGAATCCGGCATTCGTTGCACCGACGTGAGCTATTACATGACGCAGCCGTGGCCCTATCCGTCATCGCTGATGATCGGATGTTCCGCGCGCGCGCTCAACGAGGAGATCGTAGTTGACCGCGCAGAGCTTGAGGACGCGCGCTGGTTCGATCGCGCCGAGGTCGCCCTCATGCACAAGCGCCAGCATCCTGACGGCCTGTTTGCCGCGCATCCCTTCGCGATCGCGCATCATTTGATCGGCCAATGGTTGCATGGCCGGGGATAACTGCGCGTAGCGGGGAACCGGCGTCTGCTTGCTCGATTAACTGGGGACTTGAACGGACATGACGGATTCACGCATGAACTTTCAGGACAAGGCGCCGAAAATACCCCCGCGTGTCCTCTGCATCGGCATGCCGGTGCGTGACCTCACTTTTCATACGCCGGGCGTTCCCGGGCGCGGTTCCAAGGAGAACGCCACCGCATTCGACGAAATCTGCGGCGGCAACGCGCTCAATGGCGCGATCGGCATCGTTCGGCTCGGTGGCCGCGCCTCGATTTGCGGGCCGATGGGCGATGCCAGGGAAACATCGAGCCGCTTCATCTTCGAACAAATGGCGCATGAGGGCATCGAAACAAAACATCTGATCCACATGCCGGGGCTGGTGACGCCGATCTCGGCGGTGATGATCGATCCTTCCGGCGAGCGCACCATCGTGACCTTCCGCGATCCGAACCTGTGGCATGTGAAGTTGCCCGACTTCGACACGCTGCTGGACGATTGCGCCGCCATTCTCACCGAGAGCCGCTGCGCGGAATTCTGCACCGAGCTCTGCGCCGAGGCGGTCCGGCGCGGCATTCCCGTCATCGTCGACGTCGATCGCGCGATGTCGATGCGCGAGGGACTGTTGAACGCCTCCACCCACCTGGTGTTCTCGAGCGAGCCGCTGCAGGAAACCGCAGACGTTAGCGACGATGCCCAGGCGCTGAAGAAAATTGCAAAGCTGACCCCCTCATTTCTGGCGGGAACCCGAGGCCCGAGGGGCACGATCTGGCTCGACGAGAACGGCGGCATCCAGGAAACCCCGGCTTTCCCGGTGCATACGGTAGACACCCTGGGCGCCGGCGACGTGTTCCACGGCGCGTTTGCGCTCGCGATCACCGAGAACCAGGAATTACGGCAGGCGCTCCGATTCGCCTCCGCCGCGGCAGCGCTGAAATGCACCCGCTTCGGGGGGGCCTTCGCAGCCCCACAACGTGCTGAAGTTGAAGAGTTTTTGACCCACGGCCAAGCTGCAGGCCAGGCTTCGACCGACCACTAGCGACTTGCTATAGAAGAATTTTCTATATATGAGGTGATCAGACCTTTCATATGGAACATTCTTCTCATGACCGACCTAGCCGTTCAACTCCCTGAAGCCAGCCGCCGGCTGGATGCCATCGACCGCAAGATCCTGACCGTGCTGCAGGAGGACGCCTCGCTATCGGTTGCCGAGATTGGGGACCGGGTTGGGCTGTCGTCGACGCCGTGCTGGAAGCGGATCCAGCGGCTGGAGGCCGATGGCGTGATCCTGCGCCGGGTCGCGCTGGTCGACCAGAACAAGATCGGGCTCGGCATTTCCGTGTTCGTCTCGGTCGAGAGCGCCGACCATTCCGAGGCCTGGCTGCGAAAGTTCGCCGACGCCGTCAGCGCCATGCCCGAGGTGATGGAGTTTTATCGGATGGCCGGCGACGTCGATTACATGCTGCGCGTCGTGGTCGCCGATATGGCGAGCTATGACGTGTTCTACAAAAAGCTGATCAGCGCCGTGCCGCTGAAGAACGTCACCTCGCGGTTTGCGATGGAGAAGATCAAGTCGGTGACCGCACTGCCAGTGCCGGCGGCGTAAGGGCGATCACGCGACCATTCACTCCGCTGTCGTCACCCGCGAAAGCGGGTGACCCAGTATTCCAGAGACGTCAGCGATAGAACCGAGAAGCCGCGGCGTACTGGGTCCCCCGCCTTCGCGGGGAAGACAACGGTGAGCGCGGCAACGATGCGCCCCCTTCAAATCTTCTGGTTATACTCACCCACTTCCGGATGCGTGCGCAGCACGGAATCCATCGCCTCGAACATGTCGCGCATGCGCGCCTCACTCACCGGGCTCTCGACCACGACCACCAGTTCCGGCTTGTTCGATGAGGCCCGCACCAGGCCCCAGCTTCCGTCCTCGACGGTGACGCGCACGCCATTGACGGTGACGAGATCGCGAATCTTCTGGCCGGCGACCTTGTCGCCCTTCTTCTGCAGCGCTTCGAAATGTTTCACCACGGCGTCGGCGACGCCGTATTTGGCCTCGTCGGCGCAATGCGGCGACATGGTCGGCGACGACCAGGTTTTCGGCAGCGCGTTCTTCAGGTCCGCCATCGACTTATCAGGCGCGCGATCGAGCATCTCGCAGATCGCAATTGCCGAGACCAAGCCGTCGTCATAGCCGCGGCCGAACGGCTTGTTGAAGAAGAAGTGGCCTGATTTTTCGAAACCTGCCAGCGCGCCCATCTCGTTGGTGCGGCGCTTCATGTAGGAATGGCCGGTTTTCCAGTAGGCCGTTTTCGCGCCCTGCTTCTGCAGCACCGGATCCGTGACGAACAATCCCGTCGATTTCACGTCGACCACGAATTGCGCTTCCTTGTGGATCGCCGACATGTCGCGCGCCAGCATCACGCCGACCTTGTCGGCGAAGATTTCCTCGCCGGTATTGTCAACGACGCCGCAGCGGTCGCCGTCGCCGTCGAAGCCCAGGCCCACATCGGCCTTGTGCTTGAGCACGGCGTCGCGAATCGCGTGCAGCATCTCCATGTCTTCCGGATTCGGATTGTACTTCGGAAACGTGTGGTCGAGCTCGGTGTCGAGCGGGATCACTTCGCAGCCGATCGCCTCCAAAACCTGCGGCGCGAACGCGCCCGCGGTGCCGTTGCCGCAGGCGGCAACAACCTTCAGCTTGCGTTTCAGCTTGGAACGGCTGGTGAGATCGGCGATATAGCGCGCCGGAAAGTTCTCGTGGAATTGATAAGAGCCGCCGACCCTGTTCCTGAAATCAGCGTTGAGCACGATCTCTTTCAGCCGCGTCATCTCGTCGGGGCCGAAGGTGAGCGGGCGGTTGGCACCCATCTTGACGCCGGTCCAGCCATTGTCGTTGTGCGAGGCGGTGACCATGGCGACGCAGGGCACGTCGAGATCGAACTGCGCGAAATAGGCCATCGGCGTCACCGCGAGCCCGATGTCGTGCACCTTGCAGCCCGCGGCCATCAGGCCGGAAACCAGCGCGTATTTGATCGAGGCTGAATAGCCGCGGAAATCGTGGCCGGTGACGATTTCCTGTTTGACCCCGAGTTCCGCAATCAGCGCACCGAGCCCCATGCCCAGCGCCTGAACGCCCATCAAATTGATTTCCTTCTCGAACAGCCAGCGCGCGTCGTATTCGCGGAAACCAGTCGCCTTCACCATCGGCCCGGATTCGAAGTCATAGGTATTCGGAACCAGCACGGATTTGGGCTTCGGGAACATGGGATGGCCTTGTCATGAAAGCGAGGGAACCGCAGCCATAGCGAAAGCGCAGGCCGGGCGAAAGGCGGGCCGCCGCGTTTTGACGGTCAATTGCGGCGGTTTGGTAGCCGGGTAACCTTACTGTTCCAGCACCATTCTGCCGTTGGCATATTCGAAGCGCTTCAGCTTCGACAGGAACGACAGGCCGAGCAGGTTTTCGGACAGCGCCTCGTCCGGCAGCACCACGGCATCAACGTCGCGCACCACGAGGCCGCCGAGTTCGATCATCGCAAGCCGCGTACGCGCGGCCTTGATGGTGCCGTTGGCGGTGGTGACGGTCGCGTTGTAGTCGCTGCGCGAGGGACGCAGGCCAAAGCGGGCCGCCGACTTTTCGTTCAACGCCACCAGCGAGGCGCCGGTATCGACCATGAAGTTGATGCGTTGCCCATCGATGCGGCCGTCGGTCTGGAAATGGCCGCGCGCATCGCGGGGAATGTCGAGGCTGCGACCGGAGGCTTGCGCGACCGTTTGCACGGGAGCCTTTTTCGGCGACGTACTGGCGGAGGCCGAGGTCGGCGACATCTTGTCTGCCATCTGCGCCATGTAGGTGCCGAGGCCGATCAGGACGGCGGCAAGGATCATCAGGTTACGCATCACGCCACACTCGACTGCCAGACCGCCGATATCACCACGCCGGCCGCGAAATCGCGACTAACGGCGATGACCGGGCGTGCCATTTTGACGAAAAGGATGAGTGAAGTGTTAACGGGGCGTCCTGAACCTCGCCCCGCTTGCGGGGAGAGGGAGCTCAAGCCCTCACGTCCCGCGCGGCTTGACCCGGCGGGTCGGCAGCGCATTTGCCGGGTCTTCCGGCCAGGGATGACGGGGATAACGGCCGCGCAGGTCGGAGCGCACGGCGGCATAGCTGCCGCGCCAAAAACCTGGAAGGTCGCGCGTCACCTGCACAGGGCGTTGTGCCGGGGACAGCAATTCCAGCACCAGCGGCACCTTGCCTTTGGCGATCGAAGGATGGGTGTTGAGCCCGAACAGTTCCTGCAGGCGTACAGCAATGGTCGGGCCCTGCTCGGCCTCGTAGTCGATCGCCAACATGGTGCCGGTCGGCGCCTCGAAATGCGTCGGCGCCTCGCGCTCCAGCCGCGCGCGCAATTCCCATGGCAACAGCATCATCAGCGTATCCGAGAGATCGCCGGAGGAAAAATCCTTCAGCGAGGTCTTGTCGTGGAGCGCCGGCACCAGCCAGTTCTCGGCTTCGGCTGCCAGCGCAGCATCCGACAGATCGGGCCAGCTCTCACCTTCCGCCTTGCGCAGGAACATCACACGGTCACGCCACTGCTTCAGGGATTTCGACCATGGCAGCTTGTCGAGCCCCGCGGCGACCAAGCCCGCAGCGAAGATGCGTGCGGTCTCTGCCGACGGCGACAGCGCCATCGGCGCTTCCGACAGCGTGATTGCGTGCAGCGTCCGCTTGCGGCGGGCACGCAGCGCCATCGCGCCGCGATCGAACGAAATCTCTTCGGTGCTTTCGATCTGATCGGCGAAATGCGCTTCGATATCTTCTTGCGCGATCGGTGCCGCCAGCAGAATGCGCCCCTGGGCTGCGGTGCCGGTCAGTTCGGCGACCGCGATATAGGGCGCGCGCCCCAGCGACGAGCCTTGCTCGACGGCGGCGCCACGACCGTTGGCGAGCACGAAACTGCCGTTGCCGCGGTTGCGGGCGACCCGATCGGGGAAGGCAAGCGCGAGCATGAGGCCGGTGGAGAGTTCTGCGTTAGGGACGCGAGACTGCCCGGGCTCCCCTCCCCCTTGCGGGGTCCGAGGCGAGCGAAGCTCGCTCTCGAGGTTGGGGGAAGGGGTAAGCCCAGGAAAGACTACCCGTGTGGACCCCTCTCCCCGGCCCTCCCCCGCAAGGGGGGAGGGAGAAGAGAGAGCACGCTCCTCGGCCCCCACCTGCTGCGCCCATCGCTGGGCGAGACTGCGCGCGCTGGAAGCGCGCGACGAGCGGTCGCGGCGGAACTGATCGAGCCTGACGTCGAGATCGACGCTGTCGCCGCCGAGGCCGCGTTCGGTGAGAACAGCGGCGATTTCGGCGGCCTCCTCGCCCGCGCCCAGCCGGTGCGAATCCACGATCATGCGCGCCAGCCGTGGCGGCAGCGCCAGAGCCCGAAGGCTCTTGCCCTCTGCGGTGATGCGGCCGTCGCTATCGAGAGCACCGAGCTCGAGAAGCAGGCTCCCCGCTTCCTTCAGCGCCGGCGCCGGCGGGGGATCGAGAAACGCCAGCGTCGCCGGATCGCGGACGCCCCATTGCGCGAGATCGAGCACCAGCGAGGATAGATCGGCCGAGAGAATTTCCGGCTGGGTGTAGGCGGCGAGCGAAGCCGTCTGCGGCTCGTCCCACAGCCGGTAGCACACGCCGGGCTCGGTGCGGCCGGCGCGGCCGCGGCGCTGGTCGACCGCGGCGCGCGAGGCGCGCACGGTCTCGAGCCGCGTCAGGCCGATATCGGGCTCGTAACGCGGCACCCGCGCCAGGCCGGAATCGACGACGATGCGGACGCCCTCGATGGTCAGCGAGGTCTCGGCGATCGAAGTTGCCAGCACGACTTTGCGTTGGCCCTTCGGCGCCGGCGCGATGGCGCGGTCCTGCACGGCGGCCTCCAGCGCGCCGAACAGCGGCACGATCTCGACGCTTGCGTCATGAACCCGCTCGCCGAGAAAATTCTGCGTACGGCGGATTTCGGCGGCGCCTGGTAGAAATGCCAGCACCGAGCCGGGATCGGCGCGCAGCGCGGTCGCGATCGCATCCGCCATCTGCCGCTCGATGGGTGCGTCCGCCTTGCGGCCGAGATAACGTGTCTCCACCGCAAACGCGCGGCCTTCGCTGGCAACCACTGGTGCATCCCCGAGCAGTTTGCCGACCCTTGCGCCGTCGAGCGTTGCCGACATTACGAGGATACGCAGGTCCTCGCGCAGGCCGGTCTGCGCATCGCGGGCGAGCGCGAGCCCCAGATCGGCGTCGAGCGAACGCTCGTGGAATTCGTCGAACAGCACGGCGGCGACGCCGTTCAATTCGGGATCATCGAGAATCTGGCGCGAGAAGATTCCCTCGGTGACCACCTCGATCCGGGTCGCGCGCGAGATCTTGGAGCCGAAGCGGACGCGATAGCCGACGGTCTCCCCTGCCCGCTCGCCGAGCGTCCGCGCCATTCGTTCGGCGCTGGCCCGCGCCGCGATCCGCCGCGGCTCCAGCATGATGATCTTCTTGTCCTTCAGCCAGGGCGCATCGAGCAGCGCGAGCGGCACCCGCGTGGTCTTGCCGGCACCGGGAGGGGCCACCAGCACCGCGGTGTTGCTAGCCGAAAGCGTGCGATCGAGTTCATCGAGCACGGCATCAATCGGCAGAGGCGTGTCGAAGGTAAGAGGCAATATCTCTCATCCGTCATCACCCGCGAAAGCGGGTGATCCAGTAAACGCAGACGTTGCTGATCGCAAAGACCGGGAGTACTGGATACCCCGCCTGCGCGGGGTATGACAACTGTGGTTGCGGCTACTTCCGAGTCTGAGCCGCCCGCCCGACGCTATCATAGATGAAGCCATGGGCCTCCATGTCTTCGGAGCGGTAGATGTTGCGCAAGTCGACCACGACAGGCTGCGCCATTGCGCCCTTGATCCGATCCAGATCGAGCGCGCGGTACTGCACCCATTCGGTGACGAGGACCATGGCGTCGGCGCCCTTCACGCATTCATAGGGGTCGTCGCAATATTCGATCTCGGGCAGCTCCTTCTTCGCCTGCTCCATGCCAACCGGATCGTGCGCGCGCACTTTCGCGCCCATGTCGAGCAGGCCGGTGACGAGCGGAATCGACGGCGCCTCGCGCATGTCGTCGGTGTCGGGCTTGAAGGTGAGGCCGAGCACCGCGACCGTCTTGCCGCGCAGGTTGCCGGCGGCATTCGACACCTTGCGCGCCATCGCGCGCTTTCTGATGTCGTTGACGCCGAGCACGGCCTCGACGATGCGCAGTTGCACGTCATGATCCTGAGCGATCTTGACCAGCGCGCGGGTATCCTTCGGAAAGCAGGAGCCGCCGAAGCCCGGCCCCGCATGCAGGAATTTCGAGCCGATGCGGTTGTCAAGCCCGATGCCGCGCGCGACTTGCTGCACGTCGGCGCCGACCTTTTCCGAGAGATCGGCAATCTCGTTGATGAAGGTGATCTTGGTGGCAAGGAACGCGTTGGCCGCGTATTTGATCAGTTCGGCGGTGCGCCGCGCCGTGAACATCAACGGCGCCTGGTTGAGCGACAGCGGCCGGTAGACGTCACCGAGCACCTTGCGCCCGCGTTCGTCGTCGGTCCCGACCACGATACGGTCGGGGAATTTGAAGTCGCGGATCGCGGCGCCCTCGCGCAAAAATTCCGGATTGGAGGCGACCACGACGTCGGCCGACGGATTGGCCTCGCTGATCAATCGTTCGACCTCATCGCCAGTGCCGACCGGCACGGTCGATTTGGTCACCACCACCGTGAAGCCCGACAGCGCCGCCGCGATCTCGCGCGCGGCGCTGTAGACGTAAGTGAGGTCGGCATGGCCGTCGCCACGCCGCGAGGGCGTCCCGACGGCGATGAACACGGCGTCGGCTTCCGCCACCGGCGCGGTCAGGTCGGTGGTGAAATCCAGCCGCTTGGCCCTGACGTTGGAGGCCACCAGCGCGTCGAGCCCAGGCTCGAAAATCGGGATCTCACCTCGGTGCAGGGCTTCGATCTTGCCGGCGTCCTTGTCCACGCAGGTGACCTGGTGGCCGAAATCGGCAAAGCAGGCGCCGGATACCAGCCCCACATAGCCCGTGCCAATCATGGCGATTCGCATGAAAACAATCCGTATTTGATGGTTAACGCCAATCCCGATTTTGCAGGCGTCTTAGAGCATTTTTCATCAAAGGGGAAACCGGAAAAAGCGCCCGATCCCGGCATGTGATTTGTATGGATAAAGAAGAAAGCAACGGATCGGGCCGAAGATGCGGCCGCCTCGCGCCGAAAAGGGACACCGATGACTTCAAACGGTACATCCGCCGTCACGGAACGCTCCACCCGCATCGATTGGGTGGACTACGCCAAGGGCATCTGCATCGTCATGGTGGTGATGATGCATTCGGTGCTGGGGGTCGAAGCGGCGGCCGGCCAGACCGGCTTCATGCATGCGTTCGTGATGTTCGCAAAGCCGTTCCGGATGCCGGATTTCTTCCTGATTTCGGGCCTGTTTCTTGCCGTTGTCATCGACCGTGACTGGCGCACCTATCTCGACCGCAAGGTCCTGCACTTCGCTTATTTTTATGTGCTGTGGGTGACGATCCAGTTCGGCTTCAAGGCTCCTGGCTTCGCCGCTGAATCGGGTTGGCGGCATGTCGGATTCATGTATCTGGAATCCTTCATCGAGCCGTTCGGCACGTTGTGGTTCATTTATTTGTTGCCGGTGTTCTTCGTTGTCACAAAACTGTTGCGCGGCGTCCCGCCGCTTGCGATCTGGCTCGCGGCCGCGGCGCTCGAGATGGCGCATATCACGACCGGCTGGACCGTGATCGACGAATTCTGCGGGCGTTTCGTCTATTTCTATTCCGGCTACCTGTTTGCCAACTACGTGTTCGCGGTGTCGGACCGCGCGCGGGCGCGCCCGGCCCTCGCACTCGTGGGCGTCGCGCTGTGGACGCTCGTCAACGGCGCGCTGGTCGTATCCGGTTTTGACGAATGGCCGCTCGTTTCACTGGCGCTCGGCTTTGCGGGCGCCGGCGCCATCATCGTCATGGGCACGCTGCTGGCGCGCATGCAGTGGCTGAATTTCCTGCGCTATTGCGGCGAGCATTCCATCGTCATCTACCTCGCCTTCTTCCTGCCGATGGCGGTGACCCGAACGCTGCTTTTGAAGACCGGCCTGATCGCTGATATCGGAATGGTCTCGCTGATCGTGACGGTTGCAGGCGTCGCGGGGGCGGTGGTGATCTGGCGCCTCGCGCTGGCGCTGCGGGCGAACTTCCTGTTCGACCGCCCGGCCGCGTTCTGGATCGCGCCGAAAAAAGCCGCGCCGGCGCTGCAGCCGGCGGAGTAGGTTGCTCGACACACCCTACCTGTCATCGCCCGGCCTTGTGCGCAATTGCGCACTGGGACCGGGCGACCCAGTACGCCGAGCTCCCTCAGTTGAACATGACTGCCTCGGCGTACTGGATCACCCGCCTTCGCGGGTGATGACGGATGTGCGGGTGACGACGGGTGTGTATTTGGCTCAAAATCCCTCTCCCAAGGCTGTCAATCCGCGCAAAAATCCCTAAATTTCGGCCATGCCGAAATCAGCCCCCAAAGCCGCCGCGAAACCCGCTCCCGCCAAAGCGCCTGCCAAGGCGCCCGCCAAAGCCCCTGCCAAGGGCGACCATGTGTTCCTGGTCGACGGTTCCGGCTACATTTTCCGCGCCTATCACGCGCTGCCGCCCTTGAACCGCAAATCTGACGGGCTGCAGGTCAATGCCGTGCTCGGCTTCTGCAATATGCTGTGGAAGCTGCTCCGCGAAATGCCCGAGGATAACAGGCCGACGCATCTGGCGGTCGTGTTCGACAAGTCGGAAATCACGTTCCGCAACAAGCTCTATCCCGATTACAAGGCGCATCGGCCACCCGCGCCGGACGACCTGATCCCGCAATTTGCCTTGATCCGCGAAGCCGTGCGCGCGTTCGACCTGCCTTGCCTCGAGCAAGTCGGCTACGAGGCCGACGACTTGATCGCGACCTATGTCCGCATTGCCTGCGAGCGGGGCGCCACCGCCACCATCGTGTCCTCGGACAAGGACCTGATGCAGCTCGTGACCGACTGCGTCACCATGTACGACACCATGAAGGACCGGCGCCTCGGGGTCGCTGAGGTGATCGAGAAATTCGGCGTTCCGCCGGAAAAGGTCGTCGAGGTGCAGGCGTTGGCCGGCGATTCCACCGACAACGTGCCGGGTGTACCCGGCATCGGCGTCAAGACCGCGGCGCAACTGATTGTCGAATATGGCGACCTGGAAACGCTGCTGCAGCGCGCCGGCGAGATCAAGCAGCCGAAACGGCGCGAGGCGCTGATCGAGAACGCCGAAAAGGCGCGGATCTCGCGGCAACTGGTGCTGCTCGACGACAAGGTCGATCTCGAAGTGCCGCTCGATGACCTTGCCGTGCACGAGCCGGATGCGCGCAAGCTGATCGCCTTCCTCAAGGCGATGGAGTTCTCCACCCTTACCCGCCGTGTCGCCGAATATTCGCAGATCGATCCCGCCGATATCGAGCCGGATGCAGGCAACAAGAGCGGCGCCAGTGTTTTCGCGGTGCCGCCATCGGGCAAGAAGCCGGAGGGCTATGTCGAAGGCGCGACGCTATTCGACAGTCCGCCCGCCGGCAAAGCCGGCACCGCACCGGGCAAGACCGGCGGCGACAAGCAGGACAAGGGGGCGAGCCACAAGGGTACACCGATATCGCTGGCTGCGGTCCGCGCGGAGGCCGCGCGAAAACTGCCGGTCGATCGGACCAAGTACCAGACCATCCGCACGATCGATGAGCTCAATGCCTGGGTTGCGCGGGCCTATGACGCCGGCACGTTTGCGATCGTCGCCAAGGCGAGCTCGGACGATCCAATGCAGGCCGACATCTGCGGCATTGCGCTGGCGCTGGCGCCAAACGACGCCTGCTACATTCCACTCACGCACAAGCAATCCGGCGGCGGCGCCGGCCTGTTCGACGCCGGCCTCGCGCCGGACCAGATCACGGCTGCCGAGGCGCTGGCGGGGTTGCAGCCGCTGTTGGAATCACAGGGCATTCTCAAGATCGGCTTCGATATCAAGTTCAGCGCCGTGATGCTGGCGCAACACGGCGTCACCCTGCGCAACGTCGACGACGCGCAATTGATGTCGTACGCGCTCGACGCCGGACGCAATTCACATGCGCTGGGGTCGCTCGCCGAACGTTGGTTTGGCCATGCCGTCACGAGCGAAAGCGAGCTGATCGGCAACGGCAAGAACAAGCTGACCTTCGATCAGGTCGCGATCGACAAGGCGACCGTCTATTCGGCCGAGAGCGCCGACGTCATCCTGCGGCTGCATCGCGTGCTCAGACCGCGGCTCGCCGCGGAGCACATGATGACGGTCTATGAGACCCTGGAGCGGCCGCTGGTCACCGTGCTGGCGCGGATGGAGCGGCGCGGCATTTCGATCGATCGCCAAGTGCTGTCGCGGCTGTCGGGCGATTTCGCCCAGACCGCAGCGCGCGTCGAGGCCGAGTTGCAGGAGATCGCCGGCGAGCCGATCAATGTCGGCAGCCCCAAGCAGATCGGCGACATCATCTTCGGCAAGATGGGCATCCCCGGCGGCACCAAGACCAAGACCGGGGCGTGGTCGACCTCGGCGCAGATTCTCGATGAGCTCGCCGAACAGGGTCATGAATTCCCGAAGAAAATTCTGGAGTGGCGGCAGGTCTCGAAACTGAAATCGACCTATACCGACGCGCTGCCGAATTATGTGCATCCGCAGACCCACCGCGTGCACACGACCTATGCGCTGGCCGCGACCACCACGGGGCGGCTGTCGTCGAACGAGCCGAACCTGCAGAACATTCCGGTTCGTACCGAGGACGGCCGCAAGATCCGCCGCGCCTTCATCGCGACGCCCGGGCACAAGCTGGTGTCGGCGGACTATTCGCAGATCGAATTACGGCTGCTGGCCGAGATTGCGGACATCCCCGTTTTGAAGCAGGCGTTCCGCGACGGGCTCGACATTCACGCCATGACGGCGTCCGAAATGTTCGGCGTGCCGATCAAGGACATGCCGGGCGAAGTGCGGCGGCGTGCGAAGGCGATCAATTTCGGCATCATCTACGGCATCTCGGCGTTCGGCCTCGCCAACCAGCTCGGCATCGCCCGCGAGGAAGCCTCCGCCTACATCAAGAAGTACTTCGAGCGCTTCCCGGGCATCCGCGCTTACATGGACGAGACGCGGGATTTCTGCCGCACCAATGGCTATGTGCTGACCCTGTTCGGGCGGAAGTGTCATTATCCCGACATCAAGGCCTCCAACGCCTCGGTCCGCTCCTTCAACGAGCGGGCCGCAATCAACGCGCGCCTGCAAGGCACCGCCGCCGACATCATCCGTCGCGCCATGATCCGGATGGAAGATGCGCTGGCGGAGAAGAAGCTGTCGGCGCAGATGCTGTTGCAGGTGCATGACGAACTGATCTTCGAAGTGCCCGACGACGAAGTGGCGGCGACGCTTCCGGTGGTGCAGCACGTCATGCAAGACGCGCCGTTCCCGGCGGTAAATCTCTCGCTGCCGCTGCAGGTGGATGCGCGGGCGGCGAATAATTGGGACGAGGCGCATTGAGGCGATGCGTTCCCCGGATGCTGCGCAGCATCAAAAGCGCGTTCACGCGCGTCTTGGACGCGCTATGGTGATGCGCTGCTGATCCGGGTCCAGTGGGTCCCGGCTCTGCGTCGCGTCATTTCATACCGCGCCGCGTCCGGGACACGTGATCTGCATTGCTCCGAACGATAGCGGCTCCCCATCGGAGCAATATACGAAATGACATCGCCGCGCGCTGCGCGCTAGAAACGTGCGCATTCCTCGCCGCGAGTCTGCCATGCCTCACATCGCAACCCTGCTCGGTTTTGCCCTGGTCTCGCTCGGCATGGTGCTGACGCCGGGGCCGAACATGATCTACCTGATCTCGCGCTCGATTACGCAAGGGCCGGCAGCCGGCATCGTCTCGCTGGGCGGCGTTGCGCTCGGGTTCGTGTTCTACATGCTGTGCGCGGCGTTCGGCATCACGGCGCTCTTGTTCGCGGTGCCCTATGCTTACGACGCGCTGCGGTTTGCTGGCGCGGCCTATTTGCTGTGGCTGGCGTGGCAGGCGCTGAAACCGAACGGGCGTTCGCCGTTTCAGGTGAAGAAGCTGCAAGTCGACGGCCCGCGCAAGCTGTTTGCGATGGGCTTCGTCACCAATCTGCTCAATCCGAAGATCGCGATGCTGTACCTGGCGCTGCTGCCGCAATTCATCGATCCGGCTGTGGGAGGTGTGCTGACGCAGTCGCTGGCGCTGGGCGCGATCCAGATCGTGATCAGCGTCAGCGTCAACGCGCTGATCGCGCTCGCCGCCGGATCGATCGCAATGTTTCTCGGCTCGCGGCCGACGTGGCTGTTGCTGCAGCGCTGGCTGATGGGAACGGTGCTGGCAGGGCTTGCGGTGAAGATGGCATTCGAGGCGAAGCGGGGGTGATGTTCTTCCCCTCTCCCCTTGTGGGAGAGGGTGGATCAATCGCGCGAAGCGCGTTGAGACGGGTGAGGGGTCTGTCTCCGCGGAGAGAACCCCTCATCCGGCGCGGATTGCATCCGCGCCACCTTCTCCCACAAGGGGAGAAGGAAGAAAGCAAGGCGCGTTCTCAATCCAGCTTGGCTTCCATGCCGCGCTTGGTCGCCGGGCGTGCCATCAGGGCGTTGTACCAGCGCTCGACGTTCGGAAAATCCTTCAGCTCCACCTTGTGGCGCGGGTGGCGCCAGGCCCAGCCGAGAATGGCGAAGTCGGCGACCGACAAGGCATCGGCGACGAACTCGCGGCTCTCCAGCCGACGGTCGAGGACGCCGTAGAGCCGGCGGGTTTCGGCCATGAAGCGCTTGAGGCCATAGGCGCGGTCGGTCTCGTTCTCCAGCGCGATGAAATGGTGCACCTGGCCCGGCATCGGCCCAAATCCGCCCATCTGCCACATCAGCCATTCATAGACCGGGATACGCTCGGCCAGCGGCTTGGGCAGGAACTTGCCGGTCTTCTCGCCGAGATAAAGCAGGATCGCACCGGACTCGAAGATACTGACCGGCTTGCCGCCGGGGCCGTCGGGATCGACGATCGCCGGGATCTTGTTGTTCGGGCTGAGCTTGAGAAAGGCGGGCGCCATCTGCTCGCCCTTGGTGATGTTCACCGGGATCACCTTGTAGGGCAGCCCCATTTCCTCCAGCGCAACCGATATCTTGCGGCCGTTCGGCGTGTTCCAGGTGTGCAGTTCGATCGTCATTTTGTCATCCCCGCGGAAAGCGGGGTATCCAGTACCCCGGAACTTCGGGGCGTTACAACCGCCGCTGCGGAATACGGGGCCATCCGCTTTCGCGGATGCCGACATGGTGCCCTGTTGACGGCGTCGGATCGGCGCTGGAATCTAACCGGCAGCGCCGATAGATTGCGCCCCGCCTGAAACCTTCGGGGAAACCGCCTTGTCCAAATCAGCCTCCCGCGCCCGCCTCGCCGAGATCATCCGCAAGCGCTCGTTCGGCCGCGGCGAGATCACGTTGGCCTCAGGCCGCAAGAGCGACTTCTACTTCAACCTCAAGCCGACCATGCTCGACCCCGAAGGTGCGGCGCTGTTGGCTGAATTGACCTATGAGGCGTTGAAGGACGACAATCTCGATTTCGTCGGCGGGCTGGAGATGGGCGCGGTCCCACTGGCGGGCGCGATCGCGCAGCTCTCCTGGATCAAGGGCCACCCGATCGCGGCGTTTTTCGTGCGCAAGAAACCAAAGGAGCATGGCGCGCGTCTCGCAGTGGAGGGCCTTGCCAAGGGCGAGACCCTGCAGGGCAAGCGCATCGTGATCGTGGAGGACGTCACCACCACAGGCGGCTCGGCATTGAAGGCGGTCGAGGCCGTGCGCGAAGCCGGCGGCGAGATCGTGCTCGTGCTTACGATGGTAGACCGCGAGGAAGGCGCGACCGAAGCCTTTGCCGAGGCAGGGCTTGAGTTTCGTTCGCTGTACAAGGCGGGCGAATTTTTGAAGGGGTGAATAGGTCTTCCCCCCGTCCCCGCTCATCACTCATTTACCATCCGCCGTTAAGGTTACCCCGAACTGAAGCCGTCGCGCTTCAGCGCGTTTGTTGCGTTGGGTGGAGTTGGCGTTGCGTACAGAGTTGGCCTTTTCGCGCGTGCGGCGCCGCGCGACGTTTGTTGCCGCAGCGATCCTTTCGGGCGCTCTCCTGCTCGCGCCCGGCAGCGTTTCCGCCGAGGGCCTGTTCGATTTCCTGTTCGGCGGCGCGCAGAAGCAGCAGACGCGGCAAGCGTCACCGCAGGCCAATTTCTTCGCCGATCCGTTCGGCCTCAATCAGCAGCCATCGGCACCCCCGGCCCCGCGGGTAGCCGGCTCCGGGCCAGCGTTTTGCGTGCGAAGCTGCGACGGCAAATATTTTCCGCTGACCATGCGCGGCACCGCCTCGCCGGTGCAGACCTGCCAGGCGTTCTGCCCGGCCAGCGTCACCAAGGTGTTTTACGGCAGCAACATCGATCATGCGACCGCCAGTAACGGCGAGCGTTATGCCGACAGCGAGAACGCCTACGCCTATCGCAAGGCGCTGAGCGCCGACTGCACCTGCAACGGCCGAAGCCCGTCCGGGCTTGCGCCGGTCGATCTCACGCTTGACACTTCGCTGCGCTCCGGCGATGTCGTCGCCACCACCGACGGCCTGGTGGCCTATACTGGCGTGCGTCTTGGCGCCGACCACACGGCGGAGTTCACGCCAGTCGCCTCCTATCCCGGCCTCACGGCGGATGTCCGCGCCCGGCTCGGCGAAATGAAGGTCGCGCCAGTCAGCGCCGAGATGGTCGCCGGCACCGCGCCGCTGCCCGAAGCACGGCGCGACGACGAACTGCCGACCGCCTCGATCCCGAAGACGGCCGCGCCGAAAGCGGCGAAGCGGGCGGAAGCGCGATAGGGCACCCGCACTACGCCGCAGGGCCCAAACACAAAATTACGAAAACAACCCCATGCAAAGTAGCGTGGGCCCGGGCTCGCGGCATTCAGGTAGCTGACGCCAGCACTACCGCCCCACGATGACCCCGATCACGTTCGGCGCCGACAGATATTTTTCCTCGATCGCCGCCCGCGCCGCGGCGCGGTTTTCCGGCGTCAGCAAGCCGCGCTTCTCGGCCAGAATCATCCAGCAATAGCCCCACCAGTCCGTCAGCATGCCATGGTCGTCGACGAGATCGTAGCCTGCTTGGGCTGCAAAAATCCGCGCCTGCGCTTCATCGAGCGAATCGAGAAAGGCGTGATCCTCGATCGAAAACAGTTCGTCGCTGAAATCGTCCGTGGTGTAGCCCCACACCGACATGCAGACCGCGTTGAACTCGCGGTCGATCGCGTCGTCGTCGACGAGCTGGCGGCGCGAGGCCTGATGCAGGCGCGATAGCGAGCGCGCGAAATCGGCGATGCGGGTGAGAGCGAACTGATCGAAAGCGATGGTGGACATGTAGTCCTCGCAAACTCGGATGGGCCTATATGTTGTGTCGGCGACGTGCCGAATCACAATGATATATCAAAGACTTGCTAAGGTGTTCTTAATTTGTTCTAGCCTCGTGCCGAAATTTCGCTATCCGGGTTGCCGCAAGGATCGAGATCGAGCCAGCCAGATTCGGATGCCGTTGCTGGAAGCGGCCGACGCGTTCGAGCTGCTGCAGAAGCTTTATCTCCGCTATCCCGCGCTTGCCGAGGAAGGCGAAGCTTGAGGGCCGCAATGGGATGAACCGTCCCGAACCCAATCCTTCACATCGCCGACAACAGTTTGTCGCCGCAATAATTGGCGTAGAATTTTCCGCCGCACTGCCGCTTGATCGCGGCACAACGCGCTTCTGGTGAAGCGCCCTTTGCAACGCTGAACGAGCAGCTCAGCCCGTCGGCACTTCTGCCGGTCTTGCCCGCGGCAAAGGCGGCGCTGGTGGCGCTGATGCAGACCATCAATAACGCGGTAGCAGCGATCTCGATCGTCAACCTCATGACAGGCCCTCCCCGTTTTGCTGGCGCGCGATTCCTTGGACCCGAATCGGCATCTACCCACCAAGCCCCAGCGATCCCTGTACTTTGGTATTGGATTATAACACCAAAGCTGGCACGCCGGTGCCGCGAAATCGGCCCGGTCCTTGCATAAATTCATACCAGCGCAGTGCACAACATACTCCGGCGTTCTCCGGCGTTTCGATTGCCGGACAAGACGCCTATGTTGTGAGTCTCAACGCAGGGATCGACGTGTTGCAGGAACAAATCGCAGGGAACTATCCGGCACTTGGCCAGCCGGTCGACGAACTCGCGCTGGCCGAGATCAAGGGCGCCATCCTCGCCAAGCTGCGCCTTGCGATCGGCAAGGATGCCGGCATGGCGACGCGTCGCGACTGGTACAAGGCCGCGGCGCTGGCGTTGCGCGACCGCGTCGTGCACCGCTGGCTGACGGCCGAAAAAGAGAGCTACGACGCGGGCAGCAAACGGGTCTACTACCTCTCGCTCGAATTCCTGATCGGCCGGCTGTTCACCGACGCGCTGAACAATATGGGCCTCTTGCCGGTGTTCGAGGCGGCGCTCGGCGATCTCGGCGTCGGCCTGGATGATTTGCGCAAATGCGAGCCGGATGCAGCGCTCGGCAATGGCGGTCTCGGACGGCTTGCGGCGTGCTTCATGGAAAGCATGGCGACGCTGGCCGTTCCCGCTATCGGCTACGGCATCCGCTACGATTTCGGCCTGTTCCGCCAGATCATTTCGCAAGGCTGGCAGCAGGAATATCCGGACGAATGGCTGAGCTTCGGCAACCCCTGGGAATTCCTGCGGGCGGAGGTGGTCTATCACGTTCATTTCGGCGGCTTTGTCGATCACGTCGACGACCACGGGCGCGACCGCGCGACATGGCGCCCGGCGGAAACCGTGCAGGCCGTCGCCTATGACACGCCGATCGTGGGCTGGCGCGGCCAGCACGTAAACGCGCTACGGCTATGGTCGGCGCGCTCGCCCGATCCCTTGCGGCTCGACGTCTTCAACACCGGCGACTACCTCGGCGCCGTCGCCGAGGAAGCGCGCGCGGAATCGATCTGCAAATTCCTCTATCCGAACGACGAGAGCCCCGCGGGGCGCGAGTTGCGGCTACGGCAGGAATATTTCTTCGTTTCGGCCTCGCTGCAGGACCTGGTCAAGCGGCACCTCGCCTCGGACGGGCAGTTGCGCAGCTTGGCGATGAAGGCCGCGGTGCAGCTCAACGACACCCATCCGAGCCTCGCCGTCACCGAGCTGATGCGCATCCTGGTCGATCTGCACAATTTCCGCTGGGACGAGGCGTGGAAGATCACGGTGGCGACGCTGTCCTACACCAATCACACGCTGCTGCCGGAAGCGCTGGAGACATGGCCGGTCGAGCTGTTCGAGCGGCTGCTGCCGCGGCATCTCGAAATCATCTACCGCATCAACGCTGCGCATCTGGCGCTGGCCGATCAGCGCTGCCCTGGTGACATCGAATATCGCGCGTCGGTGTCGCTGATCGACGAGAAGTCCGGCCGCCGCGTGCGGATGGGGCAGCTCGCCTTCGTCGGCTCGCACCGCATCAACGGCGTGTCGGCGATGCACTCCGACCTGATGAAAGAGACCGTGTTCCACGATCTCAATCATCTCTATCCCGGCCGCATCACCAACAAGACCAACGGCATCACCTTCCGCCGCTGGCTGATGCTGGCCAATCCAAAGCTCACCGGACTTATGCGCGAGGTCTGCGGCGAGAACGTGCTCGACGATTTCTCGCTGTTCGAGCGCCTCGAGGCCCACGCCAGTGACAACGCGTTCCAGCAGCGTTTTCGCGAGGTCAAGCATCACAACAAGGTGGCGCTGGCGCGGCTCATCAACGAGCGCCTTGGCGTCAAGATCGATCCGTCGGCATTGTTCGACATCCAGATCAAGCGCATCCACGAGTACAAGCGGCAATTGCTCAATGTCGTCGAGACCATTGCGCTGTACCAGGCGATCAAGGACGAGCCGCAGCGCGACTGGGTGCCGCGCGTAAAAATCTTCGCCGGCAAGGCGGCGGCGAGCTATCGCTACGCCAAGCTGATCATCAAGCTGATCAACGATGTCGCCGAAGTCGTCAACAACGACCCTGACGTCGCAGGAAGGCTGAAGGTCGTCTTTCTCGCCGACTACAATGTCAGCCTCGCCGAAGTGATCATTCCGGCCGCCGATCTATCCGAACAGATTTCGACCGCCGGCATGGAGGCCTCCGGTACCGGTAACATGAAGCTGGCGCTGAACGGCGCGCTGACGATCGGCACGCTCGACGGCGCCAATATCGAAATCCGCGACCATGTCGGCGTGGAGAATATCGCGATCTTCGGCATGGAGGCCGGCGACGTCATGATCCGGCGCAAGCAGGGCCTGGATGCGACCGATGTGATCAGCCGCTCGCCGCGGCTGGCGCGGGCCATTACCGCGATCGAGAGCGGCGCGTTCTCGCCCGACGATCGCGCCCGCTTTGCTTCGATCGGCCACGCGCTGCGCTACCTCGACCACTACATGGTCTCGGCCGATTTCGATTCCTACTACACGGCGCAGCGCGGCATCGACGCACGCTGGCAGGTGGTGCCGGCCTGGACCCGCGCCTCGATCCTCAACGTGGCGCGGATGCCGTGGTTCTCCTCCGACCGCACCATCCGTGAATATGCCGAGGAGATCTGGAACGTGCCGGTGCGGGCGGCTGCGCCGGTGTCGGAGCCGGAGGCGCAACGCGGGGCGACGCGATAAGTCCGGGGCACGGAACCATTACCTCTGACGTCATTGAATTCGGCCGGATAGTCGCGATACTACCTCCCCGTCATTGCGAGGAGCGCAAGCGACGAAGCAATCCATTCCTCCGCTTGCGGCGCGATGGATTGCTTCGCTCCGCTCGCAATGACGGCACTTGCGGCAAGGCTGTCACCTTTGAAGATCGAAAGTATCCATGCTGACCAAAGCCCCACATCTTTTCGACGATGCCACACGGGTCACCGCCGGTGACAGTTGCTGGCAGGGCAAGACCAGCCCGGATTACTGGGCCTTTGTCGGCCCGTTCGGCGGCTGCACGGCCGCCACCATCCTGCGCGCGCTGATGGAGCATCCGCAGCGTGCAGGCGATCCGTTGTCGGTCACGGTGAATTTCTGCGCGCCGGTCGCCGAAGGCGGCTTCGATCTCGATGTCCGCCTGGTCAAGGCCAACCGTTCGAGCCAGCATTGGTGCGTGGAGATGACGCAGAGCGGCGGCGACGTCGCGACGCTGGCGACCGCCGTGTTCGCCGAACGCCGTCCGTCCTGGTCGCACCAGCAGGCAAAATTTCCGGGCGCCGCGCCGTTCGATCAGGCGCGTTCATTTCCGAACACGCCGATGACCTGGACGCACCAGTATGATTTCCGCTTCGTCGAGGGTGAGCCGAGTTTGTACGGATCGCCTGCCACGGCACCGCTCGATGCGTTCTCTAAACAGTGGATCGGCGACCGCACGCCGCGGAAGATCGACATGTTGTCGCTGATGTCGATGTCAGACGCCTTCTTCGGCCGGGTGTTTCTGGCGCGGCGGGAACTGGTCCCGTTCGGCACGGTATCGCTGACGACGTACTTCCATACCGCGTCGGACGATCTCGCGGCCGAGAACATCACGCGCACACTGGCGGTAGCCGACGCCAGAATTTTCCACAGGAGTTATGGCGACCAGCACGGCGAATTATGGTCGCCGTCGGGACGCCTCCTCGCAACCACGACGCAAATCGCCTATTTCAAGGCATGACAGCGTAGGGTGGGCAAAGTCGCGCTTGCGCCGTGCCCACTATCTATCCGACTGTGATCCTGGTCGGTGGGCACGCGGAGCCTGTCATCGGGCGCGCATTCGCGCGACCCGTTGGCTTTGCCCACCCTACGATTTTTCGGAGGCCCCGGCTCATGTCCGAAGCTGCCCAACCCCGCATCGCCCTGCTCGGTGTCCCCCTCGAGATCGGCGCCTCGCAGGCCGGCACGCTGATGGGACCAGCGGCGCTACGCACCGCAGGCATCGGCCGCATCCTCGATCAACTCGGTTTTGTCGTCGAAGACCATGGCGATATGCTGACGCCGGCCATTGCTCCCGCCGAGGGGCCGCCGCCGGCGAACGCCAAATATTACGATGTGATCAAAACCTGGATCCGCGCGCTCAGCGAGCGTTCGTATTTGCTCGCGCAATCCGGCGCCGTTCCGATCTTCATGGGCGGCGATCACTCGCTCTCGATGGGCTCGGTGAACGGCGTCGCGCGGCACTGGCAGGAACAGGGCCGGCCGTTGTTCGTGCTGTGGCTCGATGCACATGCCGATTACAACACGCCGCAGACGACCGAGACCGGCAACATGCACGGCATGTCGGCGGCCTTTCTCTGCGGCGAAGACGGTCTCGAGGGCCTGCTCGGCGACGTGCCCCGCGCCTCGATCGGTCCCGAGCGACTCGATCTGTTCGGCATCCGCTCGATCGATCCGCTGGAGAAGAAGCTGGTGTTCGACCGCCGCGTCGCGATCGCCGACATGCGCGCCATCGACGAGTTCGGCGTCGCCGTCCTGATCCGGCGCGTGATCGAGCGTGTCAGGGCGAGCAACGGGGTGCTGCATTTAAGCTTCGACGTCGATTTTCTCGATCCCGCGGTCGCTCCCGGCGTCGGCACCACGGTACCGGGTGGCGCGACCTATCGCGAAGCGCATCTCATCATGGAGTTGCTGCACGATTCCGGTCTGGTGCGATCAGTCGACGTCGTCGAGCTCAACCCGTTCCTGGACGAACGCGGCCGCACCGCGCGCGTCGCGGTCGAATTGATCAGCAGCCTGTTCGGCCTGCAGATCACCGATCGTCGCACGCCCAGCAACGCGGTCTTTCCGGACAACAGCCAAATTCGTCGGAAAAGCAAAAAGGGCGGCCCATGAAGCCGCCCTTTGGAGCAGTTGATTGCGTTTGAGGCTTACTCCGCCGCGAGCTTCAAATCCGGCGCGGCAGCGCGAACTTCGGCGTCGACCTGGGCTTCGAACTTGGCAAAGTTCTTCTGGAACATGCCGACCAGCGCGCGCGCAGTCTTGTCGAACTCGGCCTTGTCCTTCCAGGTATTGACGGGATTGAGGATCTCGCTGGGCACGCCCGGCAGCGCAGTCGGCACCGCGAAACCGAAATACTTGTCGGTTCGGAATTCGACATTGCGCAACGAACCGTCGAGCGCCGCGGTCAGCAGCGCGCGCGTCACCTTGATCGGCATCCGGCTGCCGGTGCCGTATTTGCCGCCGGTCCAGCCGGTGTTGACCAGCCAGCAATCGACGTCGTGCTTGGCGATCAGCTCACGCAGCATGTTGCCGTAGACGGAAGGATCGAGCGGCAGGAACGGCGAGCCGAAGCAGGTGGAGAATTCCGGCTGCGGCTCATTGCCGAGACCGCGCTCGGTGCCGGCAACCTTGGCGGTATAGCCGGACAGGAAGTGATACATTGCCTGCGCCGGCGAGAGTTTTGCAATCGGGGGCAATACGCCGAACGCGTCGGCGGCCAGCATCACCACGTTTTTCGGCTGGCCGGCGCGGCCGGTGCGCGAAGCGTTCGGGATGAAATCGAGCGGGTAGGCCGAACGGGTGTTTTCGGTCTTCGAGCCGTCGTCGAAGTCGGGCACGCGGGTGCTCTCGTCAAGCACCACGTTCTCGAGCACGGCGCCGAAGCGGCTGCTGGCGGCGAAGATCTGCGGCTCGGCTTCCTTCGACAGCTTGATGCACTTGGCGTAGCAGCCGCCTTCGAAGTTGAAGACGCCGTCGCTGCCCCAGCCATGCTCGTCGTCGCCGATCAGCGTGCGGTTGGGATCGGCCGACAGCGTGGTCTTTCCGGTACCGGACAGGCCGAAGAAGATCGCGGTGTCGCCCTTGGGTCCGACATTGGCCGAGCAGTGCATCGGCAGCACGCCCTTGGCGGGCAGATAATAGTTCAGCGTGGTGAAGACCGACTTCTTCATCTCGCCGGCATAATAAGACCCGCCGATCAGGACGATCTTGCGGGCGAAATCGATCGCGACGACGTTCTCCGAGCGCACGCCGTGACGTTTGGGGTCGGCGCGGAAGCTCGGCAGGTCGATGATGGTGAGTTCAGGCACGAAGTCCTTCAGCGCTTGAGCCTCGGGGCGGATCAAAAGCGTGCGGATGAACAGCGAGTGCCAGGCAAGTTCGGTGAACACGCGCGTCTTGATCTGGAAGTTCGGATCGGCGCCGCCGTATAGATCCTGCGCATACAGCGACATGCCTTCGGCATGCTTGAGGAAGTCGGCATAGAGCGCGGCAAACTGCTCCGAGGTGATCGATTGGTTGCCGGCCCACCACATGTTCTTGTCGGTGGTCGCATCACGCACCGTGAACTTGTCCTTGGGACTGCGGCCGGTGAATTCACCGGTGTCCGCGCAGAGCGCGCCGTCGGCCGACAACACGGCCTCGCCGGCCGTGAGTGAATGTTGATAAAGCTGCGGCGCCCCGAGATTCCAGTGCACCGTCTTGAGATTTTTTAAGCCGAATTTGTCGGCGCCGAAGGCGCCGTTGCGTAGACCCGTCTCTTGCACGAAGAAAGTCCTCCTCGAACCCGCGTTACTCGAATCGCGCGCATGTCGCTTGACGCGCTCTGTCGCGGTGACCCTGAATTATAGCCTTCCGGCATCGGTCCGGCGACCTATATTGATGAACGCCGTGCTTGCCAAGCCGATCCACGCGACTTGGTTTATTCCAGCGCGGAAGGTTGATTTGCATCAATCGCTTGCTGCACTGCTTTGCGCTGGTTTGCCCTCTTGGTTGCGCGACCATACGCCGTTGTTTAGCTCGGCCAGTAATTGCTGCGTCGCACAATCAGAATATTTTCAGCGCGCGGAGCGTGTTTTCATTGACGAAGCTTTCCGCCCGTGACCGCGAACTGCACCATCGCCTTGTTTTACGGCAACCGTGCCTGAATCTTCTTCACTGTCATCGGCGATGAATTCGACAGTGCGGCGCAGTTGCTCGGTGACGGCGTTAACGTTTGCTAGCCCTTGGCCCGCGCCTCGCCCGCAAGCCGCACCAGCATCTTGCGCAACGCCATGGCGCTGGTGACTCGTTCGGGGAAATCCAGCCGCAGCGTCGCGGAGCCGGCCTGCATGTCCATGCCGTCGGGGTCGCAGCCGGTGCAGCGCCAGTCGTCCGATTCGGCGCCCAGTAGTTTGGTCGCGTAGAGGTTCATCGCCTCGCGGTGATCCTCATTCATATGCTCGACAGCGCCTTGCTCGGCTTCCAGCAAATCGGCGGTATCGCCGATCTCGGTCATGAACTGCTCGGGCCTGAGGTCGATGATGCGGCCGAAACCCGCGACCAGATGCAGGCCTGACGGGACGATCCGGAAGAACGAGAAGTCCTTGAAATCTACAAACGCTTCAGCCGATGGATGAGCGTTAAGATAGCGCCGGCGCAGGATTTTCGCAGTTTCTCCTTGGGCCTCCTCGGCCCGTCCCGCCAGCATGATTCGTGCGCCCTCCAGCGGATCGCCGGCGGCACGTTCGTCCAGCATCAGCGATACCCTGCTATCGGCGAGGATGTTTTTTGTATGCAGCGCCAGCCGCGAAAGCAGCAGAATCGGCGACGCATCGGCATGGCTGGCGACGTTCACCAGTGAGCAATAGGGATCGCCACTTTCGGGCATAAGCGTGGCCAATGCGCCCTGCCGGCTACGCCGCAACAGCGATCGGGCCAGTTTGGAAGCATCAAAATCTGCGGTCGGCTGCATGGTTCCTTTCCGGCCATCTTATTGCAAAAAGGGCCTTTTCTCATCGGGTCAGGGTGCTATATGGGGGGCCGCGCGTCTCCTTGGGGAACGTTTTGCGGAACTCGGTCACACTTCAGCCCAGCTTGCATTGCTCGTTGACTGTGTACACGAAGCCCATTTACGCGGCGTCTGGCTCAAGTGCCCGCCGTTTAAGCCACTCTCTTATTCGAAAGCAGAGGCTCATGCCCACAATCGCCCTGGTCGATGATGACCGCAACATTCTCACTTCCGTATCGATCGCGCTCGAAGCCGAAGGCTATCGCATCATGACCTATACGGATGGTGCCTCGGCGCTGGACGGCTTCCGCACTTCGCCGCCGGACCTTGCGATCCTCGATATCAAGATGCCGCGCATGGACGGCATGGAGACGTTACGCCGGTTGCGGCAGAAGTCCGATCTGCCGGTGATTTTCTTAACTTCCAAGGATGAAGAGATCGACGAATTGTTCGGCCTCAAGATGGGCGCCGACGATTTCATCCGCAAGCCGTTCTCGCAGCGCCTCTTGGTCGAGCGGGTCAAGGCCGTGCTTCGCCGCGGCCAGCCCAAGGATCCGACCGCCGTTCCGAAGGAGCCGGATGCACGCGCGCTGGACCGCGGCCTGTTGCGGATGGACCCGGAGCGTCACACCTGCACCTGGAAGAACGAGCCGGTGACGCTGACGGTGACGGAGTTCTTGATCTTGCAGGCGCTGGCCACGCGGCCCGGTGTGGTGAAGAGCCGCAACGCGCTGATGGACGCGGCCTATGACGACCAGGTCTATGTCGACGACCGCACCATCGACAGCCACATCAAGCGGCTGCGCAAGAAGTTCAAGGTGGTCGATGACGATTTCGAGATGATCGAGACGCTGTACGGCGTCGGCTATCGCTTCAAGGAAGCCTGATCTGCGTTTTCCGGGCGGAAGTGTTAACTGACACATCCGCCCGTTCGGCGTAAAAGCGTAGAGCTAGAAATCGGCGCATCACAACCGGCAGTTCAGCCATTGCTAGATCGAACGCAGCCCGATTCCAACCTGAACCACGAGGATGCTTTGGAGCTCCTCGATCGGGAACGCGTTGCCGAGGATAATGCGGGCGAGAAGGGCTGGCGGCGGCCGCTCGGCTGGTTGCGCCGGGCCGGGCAGTTCTTCTTCGCGCTCTCCTTCTCCAGCCTCACGCGCCGGATCGTCTCGCTCAATCTGGCGGGCCTCGTCGCGCTGGTGGCGAGCATTCTCTATCTCTCGCAATTCCGTGCCGGCCTGATCGATGCGCGGGCGCAGAGCCTGCTGGTGCAGGCCGAAATCATCGCCGGTGCGATCGCCGCCTCCGCCACCGTCGAAACCAACACCATCACCATCGATCCGGATCGGCTGCTCGACCTCAAGCCCGGCGAAAGCTACGGCGCGCCGGACGAATCTTCCGGGCTGGATTTTCCGATCAATCCGGAACGGGTCGCGCCGGTGCTGCGGCGGCTGATCTCGCCGACCAAGACGCGCGCCCGCATCTATGGCGGCGACGGCGGCATGATCCTCGACAGCCGCAGTCTCTATGGCCGCGGCGACGTGTTGCGATTCGAACTGCCGCCACCTTCCACGGAGAAGCCGGGCTTCGTCGAACGCGCGCTGATCGCGACCCGCACCTGGCTCAATCGCGGCGACCTGCCGCTGTATCGCGAGCTGGGCCCGGAGAACGGCAAGGGCTATCAGGAAATCGTGCAGGCGCTCGACGGCGTCAAAAGCAGCGTGGTGCGCGTCAACGACCGCGGCGAGGTGATCGTCTCGGTCGCGGTCCCCGTACAGCGGTTCCGTGCCGTACACGGTGCGCTGATGCTCTCGACGCAAGGCGACGACATCGACCAGATGGTGACCGCCGAGCGGCTGGCGATCCTCAAGGTCGGCGGCGTCGCTTCGGCAGTCATGATCGTGCTGTCGCTGCTGCTCGCGAGCACGATCGCAGGTCCGGTGCGGCGGCTGGCCGACGGCGCCGAGCGCGTCCGCCGGCGCATCCAGACCCGCGTCGAGATTCCTGATTTCACCCGCCGCCGCGACGAGATCGGCCATCTGTCCGGCGCGCTGCGCGACATGACGAACGCGCTCTACAGCCGCATCGAGGCGATCGAGATGTTCGCCGCCGATGTCGCCCATGAATTGAAGAATCCGCTGACCTCGCTGCGGTCGGCGGTGGAAACGCTGCCTTTGGCGCGCAATGACACCAGCCGCGCGCGCCTGCTCGAGGTGATCGAGCACGACGTCAAGCGGCTCGATCGGCTGATCTCGGATATTTCAGACGCCAGCCGCCTCGACGCCGAATTGCAGCGCCAGGACATGGCCCCGGTCGATCTGCGCCGGCTGCTGACGACGCTGACCTCGGTCGCCAACGAAACCAGGCTCGGTCATGACGTCGCCGTCGAGGCCCGCTTCGACGGCCGCGGCGCCACCGATACGTTCTCGGTGCCAGGCCATGATTCCCGGCTCGGGCAGGTGATCTCCAACCTGTTGTCCAATGCGCAATCCTTCTCCACCCCCGGCGGGAAAGTGCGCGTCACCTGCCGCCGCGTGCGATCGGAAATCGAAATCATCGTCGATGACGATGGGCCGGGTATCGGCGAGGATGCGCTGGAACGCATCTTCGAGCGCTTCTACACCGACCGGCCCCATCAGGGCTTTGGCCAGAACTCAGGTCTCGGCCTATCGATCTCAAAGCAGATTATCGAAGCGCATAATGGGCGGATCTGGGCGGAAAACCGCCATGGCCCGGCCGGCGCCGACGGCAATCCGAGTGTGGCGGGTGCGCGGTTCGTGGTCAGGCTGCCCACGCCATGACGGCGGGCGCGAGCGTGCACGCCTCCGCCGTGCTGGTGGGCGAGCGCGCCGTGCTGATCCGCGGGCCATCCGGCGCCGGCAAGTCGCGGCTGGCGTTCGATCTGATTCTCGCCGGACGCGCCGGACAGCTTCCGCGGGCCGTTTTGGTCGGCGATGACCGTGTCCATCTCGACACAGTCGCCGGACAATTGTTGGTCCGCCCGGCGCGAGAATTGGCCGGGCTGATCGAGGTCCGGGGCCTCGGCATCCGCCATTGTGACTTTGTTGGGGAAGCGGTGGTGGGCCTCGTCGCCGACCTTGCGGCCAGCGATGCCGAGCGGCTGCCGCCGCCAGAAGCGCTCTCCACCCGCCTCAACGGTGTTTTACTACCGAGAATTCCCGTCGGGACCGGCTTTGATCCCCTCCCGCTGATTGTAGCGGCTCTGACGACAACCGTCGGTTCAGGTTCCGTCCAACCTTTGGATGATTGTTCGAAGGGGATTGGTAACCATATAAGCCCCAATATCGCCACCGAATAAGCTGGCGCAGGCCTCACTCTTTACCGGCAAATTCCGGAACAATAGCCAAGATGCCCTCTTGCGCGGGGGCTCTGGATGGTCAAAGTGGCGCGTTCGTGCGGTGCACCAAAAAGCACCCGCGAGGAGTTTCCGATGATTGGTCTAGTGCTTGTGACCCATGGGCGCCTTGCCGACGAGTTCAAGGCGGCGCTCGAACATGTCATGGGTCCGCAAAAACAAATTGAAGCCATCACGATTGGAGCCGAAGACGACTCCGATCTGTGTCGAAGCGATATCATCGAAGCGGTGAATCGCGTCGACAGTGGCGATGGTGTCGCCATCCTCACCGACATGTTCGGCGGCACGCCTTCCAACCTCGCAATTTCCTGCATGAGCCGCCCAAAGGTGGAAGTGCTCGCAGGCATCAATCTTCCCATGCTGGTCAAGCTTGCCAAGGTGCGCGAAGAGCGCTCGCTTCCCGACGCCATCGCGATGGCGCAGGAAGCCGGCCGCAAATACGTCACCATCGCCAGCCGCGTGCTCGCCGGCAAATGAGCGACGACGCCGCGCCCGACAAGGAACTCGGGCCGAGCGTGCCCGCAGGCGCCATCTCGCGGGAACTTCAGATTATCAATAAGCGCGGCCTGCACGCGCGGGCCTCGGCCAAATTCGTCCAGATGGTGGAGCGCTTCAACGCCGAGGTCTGGGTGACGCGCGGCAACGAGACCGTCGGCGGCACCTCGATCATGGGGTTGATGATGCTGGCAGCGGGACCTGGAACCTCGGTTACCGTCTCCGCGATCGGCCCCGAGGCTCAGCAAGCGGTCGATGCGATCGCAGCGCTGGTCGCCGACAAATTCAACGAAGAAGGCGTGTGACCGTTTCCCTTCGCGCGCCTGTTACCTTTAGACCCTCATGGTGAGGAGCCGCGCAGCGGCGTCTCGAACCATGTGGCCCCGCCGGTGCCATTCATCCTTCGAGATGGCGCGTTCGCGCCTCCTCAGGATGAGGTCAGACATCTCAAAACGGGTTGGTAACAATCCCGCCATCGGCGCGGAGCGCGGCGCCGTTGGTGGCGCTGGAGGCTTTTGAGCAGACGTAGCAGATCAGATTGGCGATCTCCTCCGGCGCGGCGTAACGCTGCAAGAGCGACGCCGGGCGGCGTTCGCTGAAGGTGCGCGAGACGAGGTCGTCGACGGTCGTGCCCGCAGCTTTCGCGCGCGCGGCCAGGCGAACCGGCGCCATCTCGACCCAGGTCGGGCCGGGCATCACCGAGTTGACAGTCACGTTGGTGCCCTTGGTGGTTTCCGCCGCGCCGCGCGCGATGACGAGCTGCGCCGATTTCGAGAAGCCGTAATGCACCATCTCCTTCGGAACAAAGACGCCGGATTCGCTGGAGACGAACACGACGCGGCCCCAGTCCTTGTTATCAAGCATCCGCTTCAAATAGTGCCGCGTCAGCCGCACCCCGCTCATGACGTTGACTTCGAACATCCTTGACCAATCGGAATCCTCGATCTCGAAAAATCCCTTTGGTTCGTAAATGCCTAGATTGTTGACGAGAATGTCGACGTCAGGGAATTGCGCCACCAGCGCCGCGCAGCCCGCTGCGTTGCCGAGATCGAACGCCGCGACGTGCACCTTGGCCGACGGCGCCGCCTGCTGGACTTTTGCCACGGCCTCACCGACCGCCGCCTTTTCGCGGCCGTTGACGATCACTTCCGCGCCCATTTGCGCAAGCCCGATGGCGGTCGCGAGCCCGATGCCGCGGGTCGAGCCGGTCACGAGCGCCGTTTTATCCGTCAGGTCGAGATCCATGCGTTACCCCTTCGAGTGATTTCTATCTGGCCGGCGGCACGATGAAGATGTTCCAGGCCGTTGCGGGGCCAGCCTTGCCGAGAAAGAATCGCCGCGTGGTCATCACCATGCGCTCGGCATTGGCGGCATGGGCCTGCATCCACGCCTCGCATTTTTCCAGCTTCCAGTCGCCGACCTCGCAGATGCCGATGAAGCCCGATCGCTTCGCCTCCTCGAGCGAGGTCAGGCCGGACGACCACGGCTCGTCCGGCGTCAGCGGCGCCGGATGGTCGGGGCTGTAGAAGGTGACAGGCTGGCCGGTATCGGTATAGGCGGCGACTACCGGCCAGCGCGAATAAAACCGCGTGTGCCAGGCTTCCGTCAGTTCGCGGGCGAGTTCGGAACGTGCCCGATAGGTCGCGCCTGCGGTGCGCTTTTCATCCAGTTCGTAGGCGACGATCCTTGGCGATATCGCCAGCACGACGAGCGAAATGACGAGCCAGGTCGTCGTCAGGTTCAACAGCGCGATCTTTCGGATCCGCACCGCAGGGATCGCGACCAGCGCGAGCGGCATCAGGAAGAACAGCGGGATGCCCCAGTCGGTTTTGATGTAGACGTGGAATAGCAAGGCACCCAGCGGCGGACCGATCGCCACGACCGCCTGGACGATCCAGACATTGATCGCCTGCGAAATGTTGACGCCGGTATTGGCGCCGCGCGCGAGGAGCGGAAACGGCATCAAGCGGAACGGCCGCCACATCAGCGCTATCGCGCCGAGTATCACCGGTGCGGCCAGCAGCGCGAGATTGTGCTTGACATAGCCCAGTGCGAGATCGTCGATTATCGCGCGGTCGGTGAGGGAGTAGGTGTCGCCGGCATAGGTGAGCGGGACGAAGTCCACCTGCTTCAGCCACATGAAGTGCGGGAGCATTGCGACCGCGAGCGTGGCAATCGCGACCCATGGCGCCGGCGAACGCAGGAACTGCAAACGCTGCGGATGGATCAACGCGGCAAGGCCGACGGCGCCGATCATGGTCAGCACCCAGTATTTGGTCATCAGCGCCAGCGCACCGGCGAGCCCGAGCCACACGCCCGATTTGATGCTGCGCTTCTCGAACGCGTCGAGATAGGCCAGCACGACGAGCGGCAGCGTGACGAGTTGCAACAGGTCCGGATTGTACTTGAAGCCCTTGAAGTTGAAGATCGGATAGAGCGCGAGCATCACCACGACGAAGAACGCACGGCGGCGATCGACCACGCGCAACGCCAACAGCCAGCAGATCACGAGGGAGCAGCCGAGCGTCGCCATTGCCAATGCATAGGTCGCCCAGTCCGTGACCGGAAACAGCATGAACCAGGCGCCGGCGACCCATCCCGACAGCGGCGGGTGCTTGCCATAGCCGAGCAGGAACTTCTGCCCCCAGGCGAAGGCCTCCGCGACGTCCATATGGACGTCCTGCCCGGTCTTCAGATTGACCAGGATCAGCGTCCACAGCACGGCGTGGACCACGGCAAAGCCGGTCACCAGCCACAGGCCGGCCTTGGGATCACTGGCGCGTGAGGCCAGCCACGCCGCCAGCCGCTGGATCGTGGGAATGCGCCTTAAACGCGCGGCCGTGGGCGAAATGGATGCAATCGACATGGCCACTGCCTAGCGTGTTTTCGGCTCAAGTGGAATCAGCTTGGCGTGAAGAAAGCCCCTTAAAATACAGCAAGATGGTTGCCGCACGGGGACGCGAATGCTATCCCGCGCCCCATGACAACTGCGCCCATTTCCAACATCCGCAACTTCTCCATCGTCGCCCACATCGACCATGGCAAATCGACGCTGGCCGACCGCCTGATCCAGATGACGGGCGGGCTGTCGGACCGCGAAATGGCGGGCAAGGAACAGGTGCTCGATTCCATGGATATCGAGCGCGAGCGCGGCATCACCATCAAGGCGCAGACGGTGCGGCTGAACTACCGCGCCAAGGACGGCAAGAATTACATCTTCAACCTGATGGACACGCCCGGCCATGTCGACTTCGCCTACGAAGTCTCGCGGTCGCTGGCCGCCTGCGAAGGGTCGCTCCTGGTGGTCGACGCCAGCCAGGGCGTGGAGGCGCAGACGCTCGCCAACGTCTATCAGGCGCTCGACAACAATCACGAGATCGTACCGGTTCTCAACAAGGTCGACCTGCCGGCGGCCGAGCCGGACAAGGTCAAGCAACAGATCGAGGACGTGATCGGGATCGACGCCTCGGACGCGGTGATGATCTCGGCCAAGACGGGCTTGGGCGTTCCCGACGTGCTGGAAGCCATCGTGACTCGCCTGCCGCCGCCGAAGGGCGATCGCGGCGCGACGCTGAAGGCGCTATTGGTGGATAGCTGGTACGACGTCTATCTCGGCGTCGTCGTGCTGATCCGCGTCGTCGACGGCACGATGAAGAAGGGCCAGCGCATCCGGATGATGGGCACCAACGCGGCCTATGACGTCGAGCGCGTCGGGTTCTTCACGCCGAAGATGGAGCAGGTCGACGAGCTCGGCCCCGGCGAGATCGGCTTCATTACCGCGGCGATCAAGGAAGTCGCCGATACGCGCGTCGGCGACACCATCACCGACGACAAGAAGCCGATCACCGAGATGCTGCCGGGCTTCAAGCCGGCGATCCCGGTGGTGTTCTGCGGCCTGTTCCCGGTCGATGCCAACGATTTCGAAACGCTGCGCGCGGCAATGGGCAAGCTGCGGCTCAACGACGCGAGCTTTTCCTACGAAATGGAAACCTCGGCCGCGCTGGGTTTTGGCTTCCGCTGCGGCTTCCTCGGGCTGCTGCACCTCGAAATCATCCAGGAGCGGCTGTCGCGCGAGTTCGATCTCAACCTGATCGCGACGGCGCCGAGCGTGATCTACAAGATGCACCTGACCGATGGGCAGGAGATCGAGATCCACAACCCGGTCGACATGCCCGATGTCGTCAAGATCGCCGACATCGAGGAGCCGTGGATCGAGGCCACGATCCTCACGCCGGACGAATATCTCGGCAGCGTGCTAAAACTGTGCCAGGACCGCCGCGGCGCGCAGAAGGAGCTCACTTACGTCGGCTCCCGCGCGATGGTGAAATACGATTTGCCGCTCAACGAAGTCGTGTTCGATTTCTACGACCGGCTGAAATCCGTCTCGAAGGGCTACGCCTCGTTCGACTATCATCTGACCGACTACAAGGTGGCCGACCTCGTCAAGATGCAGATCCTCGTCAACGCCGAGCCGGTCGATGCGCTGTCGATGCTGGTGCATCGCACCCGCGCGGAGGGCCGCGGCCGCGCCATGGTCGAAAAGATGAAGGAACTGATCCCGCCGCACATGTTCCAGATCCCGATCCAGGCGGCGATCGGCGGCAAGGTGATCGCCCGCGAAACCGTCCGCGCGCTCCGCAAGGACGTCACCGCCAAATGCTACGGCGGCGACATCACGCGCAAACGGAAGCTTCTGGAGAAGCAGAAGGAAGGCAAGAAGAAGATGCGGCAGTTCGGCAAGGTCGACATTCCGCAGGAAGCATTCATTGCCGCGCTGAAGGTGGATAGCTGAGCGGGCCGCTCGCGAAGCACCAACGATCTCGTGTGCCGGGCGCTGGCCGCGCCTCTCCGACGGGGCCTGGACACAAAATCGCGAAATCAACCCCATGCAAAGTAGAAATTGTAGGGTGGGCCAAGCGCAGCGTGCCCACCATCCATCCAAATCGCGGGTTCGATGGTGTGCACGCCTCGCTTAGCCTACCCTACGTTTTTATCGCTCGCCTCACGACACGTGCAAGGCGTAGAATTTCGAATCAACGGCCATGATCGGAAAGGTCTTGGGCAGCTCGGCTTTCTGCAGCTCCTTGAAATTGTTCCTTTCATAGAAGCGGTGCGCGGCCAGGAACTTGTCCGTCGTGCCGAGAAAAATCTCGGCAACACGCTCTGCGCGGGCATGCGCCAGCAGCATGTCAAGCAGCTTTCCGGCCACTCCGAGCTCCCGGCCTCGAAATGGAGCGGCGACAAACATCTTGCGCAGTGCCGCCTGTCTTGCGCCGATGTCTTTCAATCCGATCGTGCCAACGACCCGACCATTGGAGCGAGCCACCCAGAAGCCGCCGGTCCCCGATTGGTAGAACCCGGGAATATCAGTGAGATCAGGCTGGTCGGCTGCCGTGATGGGGATACCAAATTCTCGTTGCTGGATCGGCAGGATGACATCGAGGACTCCCTGCTGATCGGCGTCGGAATATGGCGCAATAAGAGTTTCCTGCATTGACTTTCTATCGTTCCATCAAGCGCAGGTACATTTTGACCGTCACGCGTTCGATACGCAATCCTCGAACGGACCAGCCTCGTCATGGTCGCGCGCGAAGCTCCGCCGAATGCGACGCGCAACCACACGATCTTCGAATGAGAGGGTTGCCTTCCATCGCATTGCGCGACGACGCCAAATAGGCCACCATTATCCCGCGCATACAAATAACAGCACACGCGCAAGGAAACGCATGGGCAAGGCTTCCGGTTTATCCTACGGCTGGGTCGTCGTCGCCGTAGGTGCGCTGATGACTTGTGTCGCGTTCGGCTCGATGCTGTCGCTCGCGGTGTTCCTGCAGCCGATTTCGGAGGCGATGGGATGGTCGCGCAGCGGCGTCTCGGCGGCGGCGACGATCAATTTTCTCGCCATGGGGCTGGCTGCTTTTTTCTGGGGCACGCTGTCCGACCGGTTTGGCACCCGCATCGTCGTCCTGTCTGGCACACTCCTGCTCGGCGCCGGACTGATCGGCGCGAGCCAGGCCACCAGCCTGTGGCAATTCCAGTTGGCGTTCGGCGTCCTGATCGGGATTGCGGCCGGCAGCTTCTATGCGCCGATGGTCGCAGTGGCGAGCGCCTGGATCGAACATCGCCGCAGCCTCGCGGTGGCGTTGGTATCGGCCGGCATGGGCGTTTCGCCGCTGACGGTTGCGCCATTCGCAAGCTATTTGATCACGGCCTATGACTGGCGCACGGCGATGCTGGTGATCGGCATCGTCGCCCTGGCGCTGTTGATCCCGGCCTCATTGCTGGTGCGACGCCCGCCGGAGCCGTCAACGCCTGCTGCCGCCCATGGGACGGGCGCGCCTGACGGGCAGTGGACGGTCGCGCAGGCGCTGCGAACGCCGCAATTCATCATCCTGGCAGGCGCGCATTTCGCCTGCTGCGCGGCGCATTCGGGGCCGATCTTCCACCTGGTGAGCTACGCCATGATCTGCGGCATCGCGCCGCTGACCGCAGTCACGGTCTACAGCCTCGCCGGCTTCTCCGGCCTCGGCGGCCGTTTGCTGCTCGGCCTACTGGCCGATCGCTTCGGCGCCAAGCACGTCCTGGTCGGCGGCCTGTTCGTACAGGCCTTGGCGATCGCCACCTATCTCGCGGTCGGCCAGCTCGGCGAGTTCTACGCCCTGTCGGTTGTCTTCGGCCTCGCCTATGGCGGCGTGATGCCGCTATACGCCGTGCTGGTGCGTGAATATTTCGGCGTGCGCATCATGGGCAGCATGTTCGGCGCCGTCTCCGCTTTTGCCAGCCTCGGCATGGCGCTGGGGCCGCTCGCCGGCGGATGGGTATTCGACGCCTTCCACGGCTATACCTGGCTCTATGTCGGCTCTTTCACGATCGGCATGGCCGCCGTGGCCATAGCCTTGAGTTTCCCGTCCGCCAAGCGACCGCCGCAGCCGTCGCTCAATGTCGGCCGCGCGGCGGCGTGACAACAAACAAAAGGGAGTGCGAGGAAACGCATGAACAGGCAGCCTAGCGTCGATCTTGTTGAACGCGCGCGGGCGCTGGCGCCACTGATCGCGCGCGAGGCCGACGAGATCGAGCGGACCCGCCGCCTGACTTCAGCGGTAACACAGGCGCTGATCGAGAACGGGCTTTACCGCGCGCTGCTGCCGAAGAGTTTTGGTGGCGCCGAAGTGCCGCTAGAAACTTTCATGCAGATGCAGGAGGAAGTCGCCAAGGCCGACGCCTCGACCGCATGGTGCCTTGGCCAATGCAGCGTCTGCGCCATGACCGCAGCCTATCTCGATCCCGATGCTGCCAACGAAATCTTCAACGTTGCACCCGGCATTCTGGCCTGGGGCGCGATCAACCACGAAGTGCAGGCGGTTCCCGGCGGCTACAAGGCCAGCGCGCGCTGGGATTTTGCGTCCGGCTCGCGGCAGGCAAGCTGGCTCGGCGCCCATGTCCGGGTTGTCGAAGCCGACGGCACGCCGCGGCGCAAGCCCGACGGTTCGCCGGAGATTCGTACCATCCTGTTTCCGGTAACCAGCGCCACGATGCACGACGTCTGGGACGTGATCGGCCTGCGCGGCACCGGCACCGATTCCTATTCGGTCGACAATCTGTTCATCCCGGAAAAGTTCGCAGCGCTTCGCGACGAGCCGGCGGCGCTGCGCGAGAGCGGCCCGCTGTACAAGCTGTCGACCAACATGGTTTTCGGCATGGGTTTTGCGGCGACCTCGCTCGGCGTCGCCCGCGCCACGCTCGATGCGGCGATCGACCTTGCCCGGGGCAAGCACCGCAAGCGTCAAAGGCGATGCGCGACAACAACGCCGTGCAGGGGCTGATCGGACGCACCGAGGCACAACTGCGCGCCACCCGCGCCTATCTCTATGCCACTGCAGCGGATGTATGGCATGACCTGTCGCAAGGCGCTGTTATCACCGAAGCCCATCGCGTGGCGCTGCGCATCGCCTCGACATGGACCATCCATCAATCGGCCGCCGTGGTCGACACCGCCTATCACATGACGGGCGCAACGGCCGTATTCAATGCCAACAAGTTCGAGCGCCGCTTTCGCGACATGCATGCGATCGCGCAGCAGATCCAGGGCCGTGATGCCCATTACGAGGATGCCGGCCGGGCGATCCTCGCGGGCAATCTCGACGCACCGCCGACGACGCGATGAAGCGACGGGGCGCGGCCGGCCCCGAACACGAGCCGGCTAAAGCATGATGATTTTTGGTTAGATCGATTTTGGCCGCAGACGCGCTTCACCTCTCCCGCTTGCGGGGGAGGTCGGCGCGAAGCGCCGGGTGGGGGCTCTCTCCACTCGGGCAGTGTCGCCCGCGGAGACACCCCCACCCCAGCCCTCCCCCGCAAGCGGGAGAGGGAGCGCACCTTCTTCGTGGTCGCAAGCAAACCTAATTTCATTACGCTTTAGCGTGCTGTGTGCGCGCCGAACAATTTGCCCTTCCAGCCACGCGCGATGATCAGCGCCATCAGCAGCAGGACCACCACGGCCGCTGCGGCGTCGAAGACTCGCTCACCCGCCGAGCAGCGGCTGGCATTGTTGACGCAGGCATTGGACATGATACCGGCTGCGTTAAGGCCGATCACGATAGCCAGATAAACGACGAATATCAGCACCAGATACACGCAAATGACGACCACCCGGCGCCACCGCGACGGCAGGTTGGCGTCCGCCAGATCGCTACGCTCACTGACATATTGACCGGGCAACGCCTTCGCCGGATCGCGGATCTGCACGGTGGATCTTGTCAGGAGATCGTGAATCGCCTGATTGCGGCGTGTCGCCGCGAGGACGACAAACGAGTACAGGCCGAGCACGCCCTTGATCGCGACGCGGGCGCAGGCCTTGAGGAAACTCACGTTGCCGCCGCTGCGCTCATCGACGACGCGCAGATTGGTGAAATAGTGCCCGAGCGTGCTTCCGGTGAACGAGACCAAGACCGGCTCGTACAGCAAAAGCGCGGCCACCACCAGAATTCCCAGCGCCCGGGAGAAGTTGTCGTTTCTCACAGTACTGGTCAGCATCAGCGCACCGAAAAGGATGGCCATGAGGATCATCCAGTCGAGCACAATCCCGCGAAAGCGGCGGGAAAACCGAGCGTATTTTGGGGCAACCGTCACCGGCGCTTCGGGACAAGGATTCATTTGAGATACCGGCCTTTGGGCATACCCATCATCTATGCAATTTGGCGGATTACACGCTAGTTTGTCCAGAGAATCACACCGGCAGGTTGCGATGACAAAAACACGAAAGGTCGCTTCGGTGCGCAAGCAGCGTGTGGGAGTCCCGGAGGCCGCCGTCAATGCGATCTTCAGCGCTTATCCCAATCCGGTCAGGGCAAAACTGCTGGCGCTGCGCCGGCTGATTCTTGACACCGCAAGGACCACCGAGGGCGTCGGCGCTCTGGAAGAGACGCTGAAATGGGGGCAGCCGAGCTATCTCACGACCGAGAGCAAGAGCGGCAGCACGGTCCGGATCGACCAGGTGAAGGCGGAAGCCGGCCACTACGCGGTCTATTTCCACTGCCAGACCGATCTGGTCGAGACCTTTCGCGAGCTCTATCCGGAACTGCGCTACGGCGGCAACCGCAGCATTCTGCTCGATGCCGGCGACAAACTGCCCGAGGCCGCGCTGCGCCACTGCGTGGCGCTGGCGCTGACGTATCATGCGAGGAAGCGGAAAGAGAGATGATCGTCATTCCGGGATGGTCCGAAGGACCAGACCTCAGATGCGCAATTGCGCATCGGGGAATCTCGAGATTCTCAGGTGCGCAACTGCGCACCGTAGTTCGATGCTTCGCATCGCCCCGGAATGACGGCCTCAAATCACGCCACCAGCGCTGCGCCCGCCGGCGCACTCCAGTTGCCTTGCGTCTTCAACAGACTGACGATCTCCGCATTGGGCCGCGCGCGGCTGAACAGGAAGCCCTGCCCCTCGTGGCATCCTTCGTTGCGCAGGCAATTTACCTCGGCCTCGCTCTCGACGCCTTCCGCCGTGATCGTGACGCCGAGGCCCTTGCCGAGGCTGATGATCGAACGCACGATCGCCTGCGCGTCGGGATTGGCGGCGAGGTCGCGCACGAAGGACTGATCGATCTTGATCTTGTCGAACGGAAAGCTGCGCAGGTAACTCAGGCTGGAATAGCCGGTGCCGAAATCGTCCATCGAGATGCGAACGCCGAGCGCGCGCAGCGCATGCAGCGTCGCCAGCACCTCGCTGCTCTTTTCCAATAGCAGCGTCTCGGTAATCTCGAGCTCCAGGCGCTTCGCCGGCAGGCCGGACTGCTTCAGTGTTTCCACGACCAGCGACAAGAGGTTGCCGACGCGGAACTGCAGCGGCGACAGATTGACCGCGACGCGGACGTCGTCGGGCCATTGCGCCGCATCGGTGCAGGCGCGGCGCAGCATCAACCCGCCGACGGCGTTGATCAGCCCGGTCTCCTCGGCGACAGGGATGAATTCGGCCGGCGAGATCATGCCGCGCTCGGGATGCGGCCAGCGCACCAGCGCTTCGAAACCGGTGATGCGCCCGCTAGCAAGATCGACCAGCGGCTGGTAATAGGGCCGGAGCACATCGGTGCGCACGGCCTCGCGCAGCTCGGTTTCGATCTTGCGGCGGGTCTGGGCGCGCGCATCCATTCCCGCTTCGAAGAACGAGAACGTGCCGCGGGAATCGTTCTTGGCGCGCGATAATGCGAGGTCGGCGTTCTTCAGCAGTTTCTCGGATTCATCGCCGTCGCCGGGCGACATCGCAATGCCGATGCTGGCGCCGATTACCACGGAATGCCCGTCCAGAAGATAGGGATCAGCGATCGCGTCCAATAGGCGCCTCGCCATGAACACTACATCCTCGGGTCGCGTCACCCCGCCCTGGATGACCGCGAATTCGTCGGAGTTGAGCCGGGCCAGCGCATCTTCCTCGCGCAGCATCGATTGCAATCGCTTGGCGACGCCGCGCAGGAGCTTGTCGCCGATGCCGTGGCCGAGCGTATCGTTGACCGCCTTGAAATGGTCAAGGCCGAGCACGAGCACCGCCACCTTCTCGGCGTTGCGGCGGGTGCGCAGCAGGATGTCGTCCATCTGCTGACGCAGCAAATTGCGGTTCGGCAGCCCGGTCAGGCCATCATGCTGGGCCATGAACGTCAGCCGCGCCTCGGCGCGCTTGCGTTCGGTGGTGTCCATCAGCGCGAGCAGGACCGCTGGCCGATCGCTGTAAACAAGCTGGCGCGAATAGATCGCCAGATCGATCAGCGCGCCGTCGGCCCTGACATGCTTCCAGGCGTGGGCCGCGCGCTCGTCGCCGGCGTGTTCGCCGGCCCATGGCGGCTCGACGTCGAAGGCCTGCAGGTTGCGGATCGTGAGCTTCTCGAATTCACCGCGGCTGTAACCGTAGTGCTGGATCGCAGCGTCGTTGACTGCGAGAATTCGTTCGTCACCCAGCGCGCAGACGATCATCGGAACCGGATTGCTGTCGAACAGCAGCCGGAACGAAGCCTCGCGCTGTTTCAACTCGGTGATGTCGACGCGCAGTCCGATGAAGCCGCCATCCCGGGTCGCAGCGGGCTTTGCGCGCCGGCCAGGAAAACGGACAATCGACTGTTTCGGCTTCCTGGCAGCTTTTGGCTTCTTCGGCATTACCACGCTCTACTCGCACTGTGCGTGCAAAGTTTTCAGATAAGTCTCTGAAAAAAAGGTATCTCTTGTCGCAGAAACTACTACCTCACGCGCGCTCATACGTCGCCTGACAAGAAGGCACGCACACGCTTTGCGTGTACAAGCTCGGTGCGGACCGCCGATCCACGGGGCACAATCGACGCGCGGCCGCCGGGCACTGCTTCTCGCGCGGCGGATCCACAAGGAATGCGGGAAACGCCGAACGTGCGCACAAATGTCCGTCAGTGACCGAGAGGGTTATCGCGCGGTTAATACGACCACGTGCAACCCTCGTTCAGCACAGCGAAGATGCTGCGGCTTGCGCTACCGCTACCACGTCGTGATCAAGTCATCCGCTTACATGCGCGAGGAAAGCGACCGGTGGGCCGCGGTGATCAAGTCCGCCAACATCGAGTTGCAGTGAGGGAACGCGTGAGTTGACCCCGATGCGGGTGTTTGCGCGGATTGTTGCGCCGGCGTGGGGACCACGCAATTGTGCTCGCCGCGCCTCTCCCCTGTTGCCGATTTCATGCTACGGTTGCGCGAATTGAGTGATCCCTGAAACTCTCTGGTCCGATGAACCCCCGCCTGTTTCTGATCCCCCTCATAACCTTGCTAGTCGCCTCCTATGCCGCAAGCGCATGGGCGCAGGACAAGGGCACGGTTCATCCAAAACCGCTGCCGCCGCTAGCCAATCCCAACGATCCCAACATCGCTGCCAAGGAGTTGTTCGGCCGCAAGGTGCTGCCGACGGCAATGCCGACGCGCGTGCACGGGTTCTATGCCCATGGCTGCATCGCGGGCGCGGAAGGGCTGCCGATCAACGGCGATACCTGGCAGGTGATGCGCCTGTCGCGCAATCGCTATTGGGGCCATCCCGACCTGGTCGCACTGGTCAAGCGGCTGGCCGCAAGAGCGCGCCGGGATGCTGGCTGGCACGGAATACTGGTCGGCGACATGTCGCAGCCGCGCGGCGGGCCGATGTTGACCGGGCATGCCAGCCATCAGGTGGGGTTAGATGCCGACATCTGGCTGACGCCGATGCCGAACCGGCAACTATCGCGCAACGAGCGCGAGGAAATGTCCGCGGTGATGATGGTGCGCCGCGACAGGCTCGATATCGATCCGCAGGCCTGGACACCGACACATCTCGCGGTGATCCGCGCCGCCGCGCTGGAGCCCAGCGTGCAGCGCATCTTCGTCAATGCCGCGATCAAGAAGGCGCTGTGCCGCGAGGCCAAGGGCGACCGCGACTGGCTCCACAAGGTGCGGCCGATGTACGGCCACGACTACCATTTCCACATCCGCATGAAATGCCCGCCCGGCGCCAGCGAATGTGAAAGCCAGCCCCATCCGAACGAGGGCGAAGGCTGCCAGCCTGCCGACCTCGCCTACTGGTTCAGCGACGCGGTGCTGCATCCCAAACCGCCGAAAGTGCCGCCGAAGCCGAAGCCGCCAATGACGATGGCGGCGCTGCCGCCCGCCTGCAAGACGGTGCTGAACGCGCCGGATGCCAAACACGAAGTGTCAAGCAGACCCAGCGGAGAACAACGATGAAGATTTGGCCCCTGATTGCATCGATCGCATTCGTCACGAGCGTGCACGCACAGACCCCTTATGCAGGAATGCAGACGCGCTCGATCAAGGCGCTATCGGAGCAGCAGATTTCTGATCTTGGCGCCGGCCGCGGAATGGGCCTGGCGCTCGCGGCCGAACTGAACGGCTATCCGGGGCCGTTGCACGTTCTCGAGCTTGCCGACAAGCTCGAACTCTCCGCCGAGCAACGCGCCAGCATGCAGCGCCTGTTCGATTCCATGAAGGCCGAAGCGATGCCGCTGGGCGCCAAGCTGATCGAACAGGAAGCCGAACTGGACAAGCAGTTTGCCACCCGCACCGTCACGCCCGAAAGCCTGAAGGCGTCCACCGCGGCCGTTGCCGCCACCCAAGGAATGCTGCGCGAGACCCATCTGAAATATCATTTGTCGACCGGCAGCATTTTGACCCCGTCGCAGATGACCAAATATGCGGAGTTGCGGGGTTACGGCGGTGGCGGGCACAAGCGACACCAGCACCATTGATACTGGTGGACTGGCCCGCCCTAAGTCGCGACACCGTCAAATTTCCCGGCGGGCTATTGTTTTGGTTCGAACTGCGCAAGATCAAGGGCATCCGCCACGCGCGCGGTCTTCGGTGCCTTCACGAGCTCATCTGGAGTTCCGATTTGCAGCGTCTCACCACCGTCGATGACGCACATGCGGTCAGATAGCGCGATGGCTTCATCGAGATCGTGTGTCACCATCACGATCGGAATGCGCATCAGTTTGCGCAGATCGGCAAGCTCTTCCCTGAGTTTTCGCCTGGTACGCCGATCAACGGCAGAGAATGGCTCGTCCATTAGCAGAACTGCCGGATCACGCGCGAGCGCACGCGCGACCGCGACGCGCTGCTGTTCTCCACCGGATAGCGAAGCCGGATAGCGATTCTCGAACCCATTGAGATGCACGAGCGACAGTAACGCTCGCGCTCTGCTGTCTCGTTCCTGCTTGGGACGAGAGCCCAGGGCTGCCGTCACGTTACGTAGTACGGTCATATGCGGAAACAGCGCATAGCTCTGGAACACCAGTCCGACGGGGCGCTTGTGCGGTGGAATGTTCACGCCACCAGCGACATCAAACCAGACATCGCCCTGGCAGGAGATCCGTCCTTCGCGAGGCTGATAGAGCCCTGCAACAGAACGAAGAACGGTACTCTTCCCGCTTCCCGACGGCCCGACCAAAGTGAGCAATTCATTTTGACCACAAGAAAATTCGACGTCGAGCGGGATAGGCCCCGCCTGGCGTAACCTGACATGCAAGCCGCTTTCAGACATAGCGGCGTCCAATCCGACTTGAAAGCAGATAGATTATCGAGAGCGCGAGCAACGACAACGCCAGCAGCAACGCCGACATCACACCAGCGGCATAATTGTCGAAGGCCTGAACACGGTCATAAATTGCCACCGATATCGTGCGTGTCTCACCCGCGATGTTGCCGCCGACCATCAAGACGACGCCGAATTCGCCCAGCGTGTGCGCAAAGGCAAGTACGAGGCCGGTGATTATTCCCGGCCAAGCCAGCGGCAGATCGATTGTAAGAAATACACGCCACGGCGAAAGTCCTGAACACGCCGCGGCCTCCCGTACTTCGACCGGAATAGCCTCGAAACCCCGCTGCATCGGTTGAATGACGAACGGAATATTCGCTATCAGCGACGCGAGCAACAGGCCATGAAAGCTAAAGGCGAGAGTATGACCGCTGATGGCCTGCCATATCCGGCCCAAAATGGCATCGCCGCCGAACGCTACCAGCAAGTAATAGCCGAGCACCGTCGGTGGCAAAACGAGCGGAAGCGCAAGCAAAGCCTCGACAAAGCCCTTACCGCCGAATCGATTAAATGCCAGCGCCCTGCCGCAGACGATTCCAACGGGCAGCAGCACAAGAATTGTCGCGACCCCTAACTTGAGCGAAACAACCAGCGCGGGCCAATCCATGAATCACGTCGCTTCGCCTGGCAACACGAAGCCGTATTTGCGGAAGATGACACGCGCCGCAGCCGTCTGGACATAGCGGTAAAAATCTCTAGCCAGCGGGCCCGCATTCTTCATCAACACCATGCGTTGCCGCAGCGGCGTATGCCATTCGGAAGGAATCAGCACATAAGAACCAAGCTTGCTTACTTCGGGCGCCAAGGCGAGCGAGTAAGCGAATATCCCGCCTTGCGAGGATCCCGATGTTGCGAACTGGGCAGCCTGCGAAACATTTTCACCCAGCACGAGCTTCGGCTGCATTGCATCCCATAGGCCCTGACTCTTCAAGGCCTGCTCCGCCGCACGGCCGTACGGTGCATGCTCGGGATTGGCAATCGCGAATTTCTGGATTCGTCCCGATGCGAGAGCAAGGCGAAGATCGGTAAGTTGTGCATCCGCCTTAAACGACGAATTTGCGGGAACAAACAGAACGATCCGTCCCTCCGCGTAAAGCGCGCCGCGATCAACCGTCTTTCCCGTGTCCGCCAACTGCAGAACGAAGCCCTCGTCCGCCGACATAAACATTTCAAATGGCGCGCCCTGCTGCAATTGACGGGCGAAGTTTCCCGACGATCCGAAGTTGAGTCGCACCTCATGGCCGGTTTCAGCTTTGAATTTGCTCGCGACTTCTTCGAGCGCAAACTTAAGATCGGACGCCGCTGCTATGATCGGCACATCTTGCGCATGGGACGCGCGTAAGCCGAGGCCGGCGAGAGCGAGCAACACAAATGCATAGCGCAAGAATTTGGACATGATGGCCCCCGCGCAAAGCGCGTCTGAAGGTTTGATCGAAGGAAATCGACCTAGCCCGATGCCATCGTAACGGGATTCAACGGCCGCTTACGGCAGGCCGCCAGTCTGCCCGGTTCTTAGCATAAGATGCATGGCAATATCAATTGCGCAGGGCAATTGTGACAACCGCTCTCGCGCCCAATGCCTCACTCGAAGGGTCAAGGTGCTGACATCCGATCAAACACAGAACCGGCCGCCACCGCTATTCTGGCACAATCCGCACCGCACCGCGGGCGGCGCTCGTCGTCAGCGCGGCATAGGCCTTCAGCGCCATTGACACATTGCGGCTGCGCTTCTTGGCGGGCTTCCAGGCGTCCGCCCCGCGGGCCAGCATGGCTTCGCGGCGCTTCGCCAGCGTGGCGTCATCCACCACGAGGCTGATCGAGCGCGCGGGGATGTCGATCTTGATCAGGTCGCCGTCTTCCACGAGGCCGATCAGACCGCCTTCAGCCGCTTCCGGCGAAATGTGTCCGATCGACAGGCCCGAGGAGCCGCCGGAGAACCGGCCATCGGTGATCAGCGCGCAGACCTTTCCGAGGCCCTTCGATTTCAAATAACTCGTCGGATACAGCATCTCCTGCATGCCGGGACCGCCGCGGGGTCCCTCATAGCGGACCACGACGACATCGCCAGCCTTGATCTTGCCACCCAAAATACCTTCGACCGCGGCATCCTGGCTTTCGAAAATCCGCGCCGGTCCTTCGAACTTCAAAATGCTCTCGTCGACGCCCGCCGTCTTCACGATACAGCCGTCGAGCGCGAGGTTGCCCGAGAGCACTGCGAGGCCGCCGTCCTTGGAGAAGGCGTGCGCGGCGTCGCGGATGCAGCCGGTGGCGCGGTCGGTATCGAGTTCCTCGAACCGGCGCTCCTGGCTGAACGCGACCTGCGTCGGCACATTGCCCGGAGCCGCCGTGAAGAACTTGCGGACGCTTTCGCTCCTGGTCTGCTTGATATCCCAGCGGCCGAGCGCGTCTTCCAGCGTCTTGGAGTGAACCATCGGCAGGCCGCGGTTGAGCAGCCCGGCGCGGTCCAGTTCGCCGAGGATGGCCATGATGCCGCCGGCGCGGTGCACATCTTCCAGATGCACGTCCGCGACCGACGGCGCGACCTTGCACAGCACTGGAACGCGCCGCGACAAGCGGTCGATATCCTGCATCGTGAACGGCACCTTGCCTTCGTAAGCCGCCGCCAACAGATGCAGCACGGTGTTGGTCGAGCCGCCCATGGCGATGTCGAGCGTCATCGCGTTCTCGAACGCCTTGAAGTTGGCGATCGTCCGCGGCAATGCCGTTTCGTCATCCTGCTCGTAATAGCGCCGCGCCAGATCGACGATCAGGTGGCCAGCCTCGACGAACAATCCCTTGCGGTCGGCATGCGTGGCCAGGATGGAACCGTTCCCCGGCAGCGCCAAGCCAAGCGCCTCGGTGAGGCAGTTCATCGAATTAGCCGTAAACATGCCCGAGCACGATCCGCAGGTCGGACACGCTGAGCGCTCGATCACCTCCACGTCCGCATCGCTGACATTGCTGTCGGCGGCTGCGACCATGGCGTCGATCAGGTCGACCGCGCGGACCTTGCCCTTGAGGTTGACCTTGCCGGATTCCATCGGGCCGCCGGAGACGAACACGGTCGGGATGTTGATCCGCAGCGCCGCCATCAGCATGCCGGGCGTGATCTTGTCGCAGTTGGAAATGCAGACCATCGCGTCGGCGCAATGCGCGTTGACCATGTACTCGACGCTGTCGGCGATGATTTCGCGCGACGGCAGGCTGTAGAGCATGCCGTCATGGCCCATCGCGATGCCGTCGTCGACCGCGATGGTGTTGAACTCCTTGGCGACGCCGCCCGCCTTCTCGATTTCGCGCGCGACGAGCTGGCCGAGGTCCTTCAGGTGCACGTGGCCGGGCACGAACTGGGTGAAGGAATTGACCACCGCAATGATCGGCTTGCCAAAGTCTTCGTTCTTCATGCCGGTGGCGCGCCAGAGGCCACGGGCGCCCGCCATGTTGCGGCCGTGGGTCGTGGTTCGGGAACGATAGGCGGGCATGATCTATCCTTTTGGAAGCGGGAAAGGCGTCTTTTAGACGGTAAGCCCGGCCGCTTAAAGCGGCTTGGTGCAGGGTCGCCATGCGCAGGCATGCTCAAAACGGGACAGGGACCAGACTCCCCTGCCCCGGCTACCGCTAGACGATTTCGCGCGCGCGCAGTTCCGCAATTGCTTCGGTGTCGTAGCCGAGCGAGGCCAGCACCTCGTCGGTGTGGGCGCCGAGCGCGGGCGCCATGTGGTCGAGCCGTCCGCCGCCATGGGCGAGCTGAAAGCCGCTGCCGGCAAAGCGCAGGCGGCCATAGGGCGTATCGATCTCCTGAATGGCGCCGCGCGCGGCGATCTGCGGGTGGTCGATCACCTCCTCGACCTTCCAGATGCTGGCACAGGGCGCGCCTGCGGCTTCCAGCAGCTTTTCCCACTCGCGCGGGTCCTTCTTGGACAGCGCCTCCTCGATGATGGCCCGCAGCGCCGGCTCGTTTTCCTGACGGGCAAACCAGTCAGCAAAGCGGGAATCCTCGAGCGCATCGGCGCGGCCGAGCGCGGTCATCAAGGCGCGGTATTGCTTCTCGCTGTTGACGGCCAGCAACAGATAGCCGTCGCCGGCCTTGAACAAATTGGCGGTGGGCCTTCGGCTCACGGCCTGATTGCCGGAAAGCTGCTGGCGGTGGCCGGCGACCGAATAGTCCGCGACCTGCCCGGACAGAAACGCCAGCGTCGCCTCCAGCATGGAGACGTCGACCAACTGGCCCTTGCCGGTATGGGTGCGCTGGAACAGCGCGCTCGACACGCCAAAGGCTGCGGTCGCGCCCGACAGCACGTCGCAGACCGCAAAGCCGGCGCGGGTCGGTCCGGTCTCGGGATGGCCGGTGATCGACATGATGCCCGATAGCGCCTGGATCTTGCCGTCATAGCCGGCTCCCAGCCGTTCCGGCCCGGTCTGACCGAAGCCGGAAATGGCGCAATAGATCAGCCGCGGATTGATCTCAGACAGCACGGCATAGCCGATGCCGAGCTTGTCCATCACGCCGGGGCGGAAGTTCTCCATCACCACGTCGGCCTGGGCGGCGAGTTGCTTGACGATGGTGATCGCTTCCGGCCTCGAGAGGTCGAGTGTCAGGCTGCGCTTGTTGCCGTTGATCGCCTGCCAGCCCGGCGCGAGCCCGCGTTCAGCCCATTCGCGGCTCAGCGGCGTACGGCGCATGTCCTCCCCTTCGCGCCGCTCCACCTTGATGACGTCGGCCCCGAGCAGCGCGAGCTGGTAACTCGCATAGGGGCCAGCCAGCACTTGCGTGAAGTCGAGAATCTTCACGCCTTCGAACGGTCGGGTCAAAGGGGTATCCTCCTGCTTCTTCTCCCCTTGTTGGAGAGGATGGCCGTGAAGTCCACCCTCCCCTGGAGGGGTCCGAGACGAGCGAAGCTCGCTCGTGGGTCGGCTCACATGGAGCGCAGCGAAATGTGAGACGGGGTGGGGGGATCTCTCCACTCGGGCACTGTTGGATGCGGAGAGACCGTCACCCCACCTCGGTTCGCATTTCATGCGAACCGATCCTCCCCCTCCAGGGGAGGATAAGAGGGGGTCACGCCGCCCGGTTGCCGCGCGCGATCTCTTTCTGCCTGTCGAACTCGGCGCGGCGGCGCGCCAACTCTTCCGGGCTCATCTGCGAGATGTTGTTGTAGTCGAGCTTCCAGGAAGCATCCTCGCTCCAGCGCAGCGGTGACTGCATCGTGGTGCGCGCGCCGGGCGCGGACTCGAGCAGCCGCAGCGCCAGCTCGAGCGTCAGCGCCTGCGACTCCACATCATGCGGCCTGCCGGCGGAATTGCCGAGCGGGAAATCCGAAAACAGGAAACGCGGCGCGGCCGCGTATTCGACGATATCCTTGGCGCAGCCCATCACCACGGTGGCGATGCCGTTGGCCTCGAGGTGACGAGCCACCAGCGCAGAAGTCTGATGGCACACCGGGCAGTTCGGCACGATCACGGCGGCATCGACCTTGTCGGCCAAGCAGCGGGCGAGAATGTCGGGCGCATCGACGTCGATGGTGACGCGGTGGCTGCGATTGGTCGGCGCCCCGAAGAAGCGCGGCGCAACCTCGCCGATCCGTCCCGCGGCGGCGGCTTTCAGAAGCTGCGGCAGCGGAAACCAGGTGCCGCTGTCGGTTGCCGTGGTGTGCTTGCGGTCGTAGCCGATATGCGAGATGCGCAAATCGTGCTCTTTCGAGGTGTCGCCGTCATAGACCTGGTAGAATTTGGCGCTGCCGTTGTAGGCCGCGCCCGGTCCCTGATCGCCCTTGGTGGGATCATACTGGGCAGCCGTGGTGACGATGGTGACGCGCGATTGCGCGAGCGGCTTTTTCAGCGACTGGAACGGCGCGTCGACATAGTGCGCCCAACGGTAGGGCGTGGTGTAGCCGATCGCCGCGTAGTAGTCGCGGGTCCGCTGCATATAGGGAACGGCAGAATCATAATCGGGCGCAAAGCCGAGCTGGTCGTCAGAGGGGCCGGACATTGTTGTGTCTCTCCTGCGTTTCCACCGTGCGGCCGTGAAGCGGCCTTGCCCCGCAGGCTAATGATACTCGGTTCATTCCTCAACTGCGGATATTGCATCAGAGGAGCGCAGGATCGCGCTTCCTGACCGCACGCGCAAAGGCGGGTGCCACTGAACGCTTGCTGCGTGCTGCAGGTCACACCTGAACGCGCGTTCATAAAAATCCCTCGAACTTTCTCCGAAAGCGGCGCGTCTCACAGGCATAGCAGGCAATCACGCCTGGATTGGAGAATGTAAATGTTTCGCAAGATTACCCTCGCTGCCGTCGCCGCCATTGCCATGACCGCGGCTGCGGTCGCACCGGCGTCCGCCGGCGGCAAGCATGGTGGCCATCATGGCCACGGTCACGGTCATCATGGACATGGTCATCACGGCCACGGTCATCATGGACATCATGGGCATGGTCACTGGGGCCATCGCCACTTTGGAACGTCGTTCTATGTCGGCGGAAGCTGCTACAAGACCATCTTCACCAAGTATGGTCCGCGCACCGTGTACGTCTGCGCTCCCTACATCTATTGAGGGTGCATAGCACTTGACGGGAAGGCCTCAGCCGACGGCTGGGGCCTTTTTGTTCGCTGAATCGCCTATTGGCCGACGGCTTTCGACGGAACTGAAGAGCTCGAGAACTCGTTCAGAATAGACACGCTCCTGATCGCATCAGAGCGTTGAACAGGAGGAAGCAGGCACCAATCGCCGCAACGGAGGTTTGCAATGCCCAGTACCGCTGGAACGACGGATCACGTTTACAAGATCCTGGATCTCGCCGGATCGTCCGAAAAAAGCATCGAGGATGCCATTCAGAACGCCATCACCCGCGCGTCAAAGACCATCCGCGAATTGAAATGGTTCGAGGTCGTGCAGACCAGAGGCCATATCGAAAATGGGGCTGTTCGCCATTACCAGGTCACCTTGCGGGTCGGGTTTACGCTGGAGGAATAACTGCGGCGCAACGCGCCCCGCGTCGAATCCAAACGGCGCGCCCTGTGACGGACCACAGCCAAGGAAGGCTGCGGCGATCAAACGCCTGCCACCGACGACCAGACCTCCGCAAGCTTGCGCTTGAAGGCCTGCCAGCTTGTCAGGGGCAAGACCTTCTCCTCCTCTTCCGGCAGCCGCAGGCCAACCACGTTGACGCGGCCGCCGCTGATATTGCGTGCGACAAGGACGATGGGATCCAATGCCAGCTCCGCGCCTGCTTTCGGCGTGTGGTCGAGATGGATATCGAAATAATCCGATAACGTCAGCTTGCCCTGATCGTCGCTGATGGCGACGCCATAGACCTCCGCCAGTTCACCCAGCGTGTGCTCGCCCGACACCATGAAATCCCCGAGCAGATGCGGGTCGGGCGCGGTGCTCGGCGGCATATCGACAAAGAAACGGTCCAGCGCCTCGGCCTTTTCCGGCGGCGCCAGCAGATAGACGTAGTCGCCGGCTTCGATCGGATCGGCCTCGATGGGCGAGAGAATCCGCTCGTCGCGGATGACGAGCGTCGGCTTCGACCAGGATGGCGTAAGGCCACGACGGAAATACAGGCTCTTCGCCCGCACCGGATAGCCGACCAGTTGCTGCTCGAGCTGGCCGGGCAGATCGAGCTCGACGCGCCGCGGACCGCGTTCGATGCGCGGCAGCGCCACGTGCAGCCATCGCGCCGCCGGCGCCAGTGTCCAGCCCTGCAGCAAGAGCGAGATGATGACCACGACAAAGGCGACGTCGAAATAGAGATAGGCCTTTGGCAATCCGACCAACATCGGGATCGAGGCGAGGAAGATCGCGACCGCGCCGCGCAGGCCGGTCCAGGCGATGAAGATCTTTTCCCGCCAGTTGAATCGGAACGGTATCAGGCACAGCAACACCGCGATCGGCCGCGCCACCAGCATCAGCACCAGCGCCACGATCACGGCCGGACCGACGCTATCCAGCAGGCGCTGCGGCGACGCCAGCAGCCCGAGCAGGACGAACATCACGATCTGCGCCAGCCAGGTCGCGGCATCGAGAAACGTCACCACCGAATTGTGGGCGCGCGTCGGCCGGTTGCCGACGATGATTCCCGCGAGATAGACCGCGAGAAAGCCCGACGCGTGTGCAATCTGCGCTACACCGAAAACCACCAATGCAGCGGTTGTGACGAAGGGCGCATGCAAGCCCTGCGGCAGCGCCATGCGATTGAGCGCCAGCACCACCAGACGACCGCCGACCACACCGAAGATGGCGCCGAGCAGACCTTCGCGCGCGAGTTCGAATGCGACATGTCCGGGTGAGCTTTGACCGATGGAGATGAATTCGACCAGCATCAAGGTGAGGAAGATCGCGAACGGATCGTTGGTGCCGGATTCCGCCTCCAGCGTCGCCCCCACACGGGGACGCAGGCGCAGGCCCTGGGTGTGGACGAGCAGGAACACCGCGGCGGCATCGGTCGACGCCACCACCGCGCCGACCAGCAGCGACTCGGTCCAGTTCAGGTCGAGCGCATATTTGGCGACCGGCGCAGTGATCAGCGCGGTGAGCAATACGCCGATCGTTGCCAGCACCATCGATGGGGCAAGCACCGTGCGAATGCTCTGAAACTTGGTTCGCAAACCGCCGTCGAACAGGATCAGCGCCAGCGCCACCGAGCCGACCAGATAGGTGGTGCGGACATCATCGAAGCTGAGCTGGCCCGGCCCGGCATCCCCCGCCAGCATGCCGATCAGGAGGAACACCAGCAGCAGCGGCGCCCCGAAGCGCAACGCAAGCAGGCTCGACAGGATGCCCGCCATCACCAGAATGGCGCCCAGAAAGATGGCGATGCTGACCGAGTCGAGAGAAGTCATGAACCTCCGATGTCGTCGCAAATACTTGCAATTGCATCCTTATCGTTGCCACACTTGATCGCCAACCCATTTCTGCGATCGCGGCAATGTGCCCGATTTACCGGCCTGACCTTGCCCCGTAGCTGCGTATCGATGGCATCCGCACGTCGCCTGTGAGAATCTGCCTGCTATTCGCGAATCACCTTTGTCTGATGGGGCCAGAGCCTCGAACGAGAATTTTCCGATGGACCTGAAAGAGATCATCGAGATCCTGCACAGCGCCGCGCGCTCGGTCGGCGCGGAGGTCACCTCGCCCTGGTTCTATCTGCAACTGGGGCTGATCCTGACGGCCGCAGGCATCGCCTGGGCCGGCGCCACCGCCGTGCGCTCCAGGATAGACGTTTCGTCGGTTGCGATGGGCTGGCCGGCGCCGTTCCGGCTGTTCGTCCGCGTGCTGGTCGGCAGCACGTCGACAGCGGTGTTCGCCCTTCTGATGACGCTGGCGCGCGGGGTCATGATCGCGTCGACCTGGCCGAGCCGTAGCTATCTGCTCGCGGTTGCCGCCAAGCTCGCCTTCGCGTGGCTGGTCATCAACCTCGTTACCTCGGTAATCCGCAATACCTTCGTGGTCCGGCTGGTGTCGATCTCGGCCTGGCTGGTCGTGGCCCTGAGCGTCCTGGGCCAGCTCGAGCCGGTGGTCGAGGCGCTCGACTCGGTCTCGATCGTGCTCGGCGATCTCAGGTTGACCCCGCTGCTCCTTATCAAGCTCGGCGCGCTCCTGATCGTGGCGCTGTGGCTGACCAACATCGCCAGCAATTTCGTGGAAGGCCGCATCACCCGGTCCGGCGATCTGACGCCGTCGATCCAGGTGCTGCTGGTCAAGATCGTCCGATTCACGCTGATGGTATTTGCCATCGCAGTTGCCCTGAGCGCGGTCGGCATCAACCTCGCGGCGCTCGCGGTGTTCACCGGCGCGGCCGGCGTCGGTATCGGCCTCGGCCTGCAGAAGATCGTCGCCAACTTCATCAGCGGCATCATCCTCCTGGTCGACAAGTCGGTGAAGCCGGGCGATCTCGTCACCATTGGCGACAACACCGGGCGCATCAGCACGATGAAGACGCGCTACATCTCGGTTGCCGCCGGCGACGGCCGCGAGTTCCTGATCCCGAACGAGGATCTGGTGACGCAGAAGGTCGTGAACTGGACCTATACCGACAAGAACACGCTGGTGAAGGTGCTGTTCAGCACCAATTACGACGCCGATCCGCGAGCGGTGTGCAAGCTGGCCATCGACATTGCCGGGGCCGTTCCGCGCGCCATCAAGAACAAGCCCCCGAACTGCATCCTGACCGAATTCGCCGAGGCCGGCATGAAGTTCTCCCTGACCTTCTGGCTGCCCGATCCTGATGGCCTCGATAACGTCAAGAGCGACGTGATGCTGGCACTGTGGGATGCTTTCAAGCGGGAGGGGATCCGTGTTCCCTATCCGGTCCGCGAAATCCGGGTCCGCGGCGGCGCGCTGCCGGTCGAGCCCGTGGTGGAAGTTTCCGGCTAGATGCAAGCCTTTTAAAGCCGCGCCGTGGCCCAACCTCGGCTTGCACTGACCGGTTGGATCATTAAATTAGGCATTCAAAATCAGCCCTTTTTCCGTTCCAGAAGTATGACCCGCCCATGAGCTATATCGAAGCCACCGACACCTCCTTGCGAAAAACCGGCCAGATCAAGCTGCATGGCGCCAGCGGCTTCGCCGGCATGCGCAAGGCCGGCGCGCTGGTGGCCAAATGCCTCGACGAGCTCGCCGACGTCGTCAAGGCGGGCGTTCCGACGTCGCGGATCGACGAATTCGTCCGCGACTTCGCCTTCAGCCATGGCGCCTATCCGGCGACGCTGATGTATCGCGGTTACCGCTACTCGACCTGCACCTCGATCAATCACGTGGTCTGCCACGGCATGCCGGGCGACCGCGCGCTGAAGGAAGGCGATATCGTCAACATCGATGTTACCTTCATCGTCGACGGCTGGTACGGCGATTCCAGCCGCATGTATGTGATCGACCCGATCGCGCGCAAGGCCGAGCGGCTGATCGAGGTCACCTATGAGGCCATGATGCGCGGCATCGCCGCGGTGAAGCCCGGCGCCACCACCGGCGACATCGGCCATGCCATCCAGAGTTTTGTCGAGCCGCAGGGCATGAGCGTGGTGCGCGATTTCTGCGGCCATGGCCTTGGGCGCATGTTCCACGACGAGCCCAACATCATCCATATCGGCCGGCCCGGTGAAGGCGTGATGCTCAAGCCCGGCATGTTCTTCACCATCGAGCCGATGATCAATCTCGGCAAGCCGCATGTAAAAATCCTGTCCGACGGCTGGACCGCGGTGACGCGTGACCGCTCGCTCTCGGCGCAATTCGAACATTCGGTCGGCGTGACCGCGACCGGCGTCGAGATCTTCACGCTGTCAGAGCGCAACGGCGAGAAGCCGCTGGCCGCGGCCTAAGTTCCGCTTCGGCCCAACCCGCTACATCGAACGCAGTCGGCTCAACTTTTTGGTTGCATGCACGACGCGACTGCTTGAACGAGGCTGCCAAAGCGGCCTGTTGCAAGTCGTTCTCAATACGACATCGCCTTCCTGCCGCCAGTCAACTAATCCCAATTTTTGCGGAATAGGCCGGGTGCGCCGGTGTAGGACACGGCACGGGGCGCCTTCCGGCAGCGAGAGCCTGTGGCAGGTTGGGGATCAACCAAGGGAGCAAGCGCAATGTTCGAGATTTCACGTCGCGATCTGGTCCTCGGGAGCACGGGGGCAGCACTGGTTTTCGGCCTCAAGGGACCGGTTTCTTTCATCGGGGCGGCACATGCGCAGCGCGCCGCCGACAGCCTCAAATACAAGGTCGGCGAGATCGAGGCCTTCAGCCTGCATGACGGCAGTGTCGAGCGCGCCGCCACCGAGGGAATGATCAAGAACGCCTCGCTTGACGACATCAAGAAGGCGCTGACGGCTGCCGGCATCAACCCGGACAAGTTCGACAATCCCTTCACTGTCACCGCGATCCGGACTGGCGGCAAGGTCGTGCTGTTCGACACCGGTTTTGGCGGCAATGGCCCTGCGACAGTGGGCAAGCTCGCCGACAACATGAAGGCGGCCGGCCTTGATCCGGCGACGGTTTCAACGGTCGTGATCTCGCATTTCCATCCCGACCACATTTCCGGGCTGTGGGTGAAAGAAACCAACGCGCAGGTTTTCCCGAATGCGGAAATCCTGATGCCCGAGGTGGAGTACAAGTTCTGGACCGATCCGGCGCTGGTCGAGAAGATGCCCGAGAACATGCGGCCCCTCGTCAAGCGAATCCAGGCAACTTTCCCGACCTGGAAGAACATCAAGCAGTACAATGACGGAGCCGACCTCGCGCCCGGCGTCAAGGCGATTGCCACGCCCGGCCACACCGTCGGCCACATGTCGTTCCTGGTCGCTTCGGGCGGGCAGCAGTTGTTCATCCAGAGCGACGTCACCGGCATGCACCAATTGTTCGTGCGCAATCCCGGCTGGTTCTCGTCCTTCGACGCCGACGGGCCGAAGGCGGAAGCCACGCGGCGCGCGTTCTTCGACCGCGTCATCGCCGAAAAGGGCATGATCGCCGGCTATCACTTCGGCTTCCCGAATGTCGGCACGCTGACAAAGGACGGCAACGGCTACGCATTCGCGGCCGTGAAGGCCTGATCGCAGGTAAGAAGCCAAGGCGCCGCGCTATGTGTGCGGCGCCTTTTCTTCAGATGCTGTCGCACTTTAGAGTTGCAAAAGCTCGCAGGCACGGCATGGTTACGGCCGATGCCTGCCAAGACCAGCAATCCCCCGGATCAATCCACAGAGACGCCGCACTATCACGGCCATCGCGAACGCCTGCGCGAGCGCTTCTATGCGGCCGGGCCGGAGGCGCTGAGCGACTACGAGCTGCTGGAGATGGCGCTCTTCCCTGCCCGGCCCCGGCGCGACACCAAGCCACTGGCGAAAGCGCTGTTGAAGAAATTCGGCTCGTTTGCCGAGGTCATTCACGCGCCGGTGGCACGCCTGCGCGAGGTCGACGGAATCGGCGAGGCCTCGATCAACCAGATCAAGCTGCTCGCCGCGGCGGCGAGCCGGGTCGCGAAGGGCGAGATCAAGCGCAAGATTGCGCTCTCGTCCTGGAACGACGTGATCGAGTATTGCCGGAGCGGCATGGCGTTTGCCGACAAGGAGCAGTTTCGCCTGCTGTTCCTTGACAAGCGCAATCAACTGATCGCCGACGAGGTGCAGCAGACCGGCACCGTCGACCACACCCCGGTCTATCCGCGCGAGGTGATCAAGCGCGCGCTCGAACTATCGGCGACCGCGCTGATCCTCGTGCACAACCACCCTTCCGGCGATCCGACGCCGTCGCAGGCCGATATCCAGATGACCAAAGCGATCGTCGAGATCGCAAAGCCGCTCGGCATTTCCGTTCACGACCACATCATCGTCGGCAAGAACGGGCATACGAGCCTGAAGGGGATGCGGCTGATCTAGCTAGTCGCCTGCATTTACCATTTATTAACTCTCCGCTTCGCGCTTTGGTAGATGCGTGAGAGAGTGGTTCATCGGATGAGAGGGGATAGCTCATTCTCGATTGAGAGGGGATCGATGATGAATCAGCTAGCAGAGCGGATGAGAGGCGCGGCTCTTTCGATGAGCCCGGAGCACCTGGTCGACAAACTTCTGGACTTGCTTGAGGAACTGAGGGGCGCGCTGGCGCTTGCGGAAATCGACGGATTGGCCCGCAACGAGGCGCGAACCAGGATGCTGTACGATTGATCTGGCGACCATAGCGCGATGGCACGGTCGAACCACACAAAGGGCCGCCTCAAATGGGGCGGCCTTTTACTCGGCATCTCCGTGCACGACCACATCATCGTGGGCAGGAACGGTCACGCAAGTTTGAGGGGACTGAAGCTGATCTAATGCTGTTTAGCTGAGGATGGCGCGCGCCGCATATTGGATCCGTGCGCCGCGATGATGGAGCCTCGGATGCAGACGACACGCCGAACGTTCCTGCAAACATCCCTTGCAACAGCCGCTGCCGCGCTCTTGCCAACCTCTCTGCGTGCCCAACAAGGCCAGCCCGCGCGCCGTCCTATTCCCTCGAGCCGCGAGGAGATGCCGATCGTCGGACTGGGGACCTGGATCACCTTCAATGTCGGTAACGATCCGGTGCTCAGGGACGAATGCGCAAACGTCATGGCCGCCTTCTTCGAGGCGGGCGGCCGCATGATCGATTCCTCTCCCATGTACGGCTCGTCGCAACCGGTGGTCGGCTACGGCCTTCAAAAGCTCGGGCGGCCTCAAGCGCTATTCTCGGCCGAAAAGGTCTGGACGTCCTCGGCGACGGCAGGTCCAGCCCAGATCGAGCAATCGCGTCGCTTCTGGGGCGTGCCGAAGTTCGACCTCGTTCAGGTTCACAACCTGCTCGCCTGGAAGGCGCATCTGCAGACGCTGCTCCAGATGAAAGCCGCCGGTACGCTGCGTTACGTCGGAATCACCACGTCCGAAGGCCGCCGTCATGATCTTGTCGAACAGATCATGCGAAACGAGCCGATCGATTTCGTGCAGTTGTCCTACAACGTCGTCGATCGCGAGGCGGAGGCTCGGCTGCTGCCGCTGGCAGCAGAGCGCGGGATTGCGGTGATTGTGAATCGGCCGTTCCGGCAGGGCGAACTGACCAACCGCCTCAAGAATAAGCCGCTGCCGGAGTGGGCGGCCGAACTCGGGGTGTCGAGCTGGGCGCAGCTCATGCTGAAGTTCATCCTGTCTCACCCGGCCGTCACCGTCGCAATTCCGGCGACCACGCGCGTCGACCACGTGCGGGAAAACCTCTCGGCCGCCGCCGGACCGATGCCGGACCTCGCCACGCGGCAGCGCATCTCGGCTCACGTGCAGGCGCTTTGATGTCGGAGTGGTGGACCTATCGCGCGGAGGATTTCCTGCTGTTTTCGCCGCGCGTCTACTGGCGCATGTTCGAAACGCACAATGCGGCGCTCTGGCCTCTGCACGTCGTGACGCTTTCCGCCGGCCTGCTCGTCATCCTGCTCAAAGCGTGGCGGCCGGGAGTCTTTGCACGTTGGATCGCACTCATCCTGGCGATCCTCTGGATCTTCGTCGGGTGGTCCTTCCTGTGGAACCGCTACGCAACCGTCAACTGGGCTGCCGTCTATATCGCGCCGGCTTTCGCCATCGAAGCTGGGCTGCTCCTCATCCTATCTCTGCGCGATGACCTTGCCTTCGACCGCCGCGGACCAGTCGCGTGGACAGGATATATCCTCCTTGCCTTCGGGATTGCCGGACAGCCATTGCTTGCGCCGCTACAGGGACGTGGCTGGGCCTCGTCCGAGGTCTTTGGCATCGCACCGGATCCGACGGCGATCGCGACGCTCGGCGTTCTGCTCCTCGCCCGCGGCAGGCTTGTACCATTGCTGCTGCCGATCCCCGTGCTCTGGTGCCTTCTGAGCGGCATAACGCTGCGGACGATGGGAGAGCCGCAGGCCTGGGCTCCTTATGCCGCCGTGGCGCTTATCGTTATAGCCTGGATCTGGACGATCATCCGCCAGCGCGGATCGGCTCCGGCTGCGTGAATGCGCATCCGTCAGACGATCTGCGAAACATTGTAGGCGATGCCGCCCTCGACCAGGTATCCCGACCCGACGCAGACGATGTCGTTCATCCAGGCATATTGTTCCGCGCCGGTTTCGAACAGCGGGTTGGTGCGAAAGTAGTAGCGCGACGGGTCAACCTGATATCGTTTCTCGGGATCAGCCATTTCTGACCGCAATTCGGGCGGCGTGATCCAGCGTCCGCCATAGGTCATGTGCACCAGCGCGCCGTCATGCGTGCGTAGCGTCAGGCGAACGTCGAGCGACATCGCGCCATCGGCTCGAAACAGCGCCCAGTCGCCGCCGCCGGGCACCACCTCGCCGCGCAGCTTTGGGCCTTCGAAGGTGCCGCCGGCCGCGCCGAACAGGATGCGGCGGCCGAGCGGACCGTCGCCGATATTCAATTTCGGATTGAGATCGACGACGATGTCGAACAATGGCGCCGTCCTGATCGCGGCGACCGGTTTGACGCGTGGATCTACTGTCATCATCTGGGTCCTGATTCGCGGGCGGAAGTCATTCGGCGGCAAGCTGCCGGACGCCGGCGTCACCAAATATCCTGCGGCGTACCGCGTCGGTTGAGACGCCGGACTGCGCGCAGAGTTCGGCAAGGTCGAAGAAGAATCGCTCGTGGACGATCCGGTCGTCCCTGAACGCAAACTGGATGAATACCGGGAGGTCTGCGCGTCGGCCGTTCGGCACCACGCCGAAGCGATCGCCGGTCAGTGTCATCTGCACGCGGCCCCAGCAGACCAGCGTATCGTCATTGGCGGCGTGGCCCTGCAGGATGACATTGTAATCGGGGAACGAAGCGAAGAAGCGGCCCAGCACCTTCTCGTTCTCGGCAAGACCCCGGGCGGTGGTTCCGAAGGCCGGGTTTTCCAGCACCATGTCGTCGTGGAGAACCTTTAGCGCCGCCGGCACGTCCTGGCGGCTCTTTGCGACCGCCAGGGCCTGCGCCAGTTCGAACATTCGATCGCTGTTCATGACCCTTCCTCCCATAGCTCCTGCGGGCTCACCCCAAACTCATACCATATGTTTTTTACATACCGTATGTATGTTATATGTTGATAGGATCCTAAGCGTCAAGTGGTATGCCGGGGCATGCAGGAAGCTGGACGCGAACGAACCCGCCGCGAGGAATACACGGAAGCCACGAGGCAGGCGCTGCTGGCGGCCGGCCGGGACATTTTTGCGAGCGAGGGCTACCAGGCGGCGGGAATCGAGGCGATCTCGCGCGCGGCGCGCGTGACGCGGGGCGCCTTCTATCACCACTTCGAGGACAAGAAGGCGCTGTTCGACGCCGTGGTCGTCGCGCTGCAGATCGAGGCCGCGGCCCGGATCGAAGCGCGAGCGAAGATGGAGCGCAAGATATGGGACCGCCTGACCGAAGGCATCGAAGCCTATCTCGACGCCTGCCTCGAACCGGCCTATGCGCGCGTCGTCATCCAGGAAGCACCGGCCGTGCTCGGCAATGCCCGCTACCGGGAGATCGAGGAAGCCCATCCGATGGCCCTGCTCACCGCGACGCTTGCCGCGCTAAAACGCCAGGGCGAGCTCGATTTCGAAGATATCGAGCTCCTGAGCCGCATGGTCGACGCGATGATCTGCGAGGTGGCGCTGTTGCTGCCGGGGGCGGAGAATCCGAAAAGGCTCCGCGCCCGCGGGCAAAAGATCATTGGCAGCCTGCTCGGCGCCTTCCGCACCGCTTGAGCGCAAGCGCGCTCACGGCGCGACCCATCGCTGCACCGCCTCGGCGGTGTCGGCCGGCGTGGTGTTGAAGCAGATGCGCGTCTGCGGCGCGGCGAGGTGAACCAGATTGATGATCCGCTCGAACAAGTGCAGCCGCTCTCGCGGCTCGCGCAGCCCGGCCCCGATCACCACGCAGTCGTAATGCTTGGCGCCCAGCGCTGCGGCAGCGACGGCTTCGGCGGTATCGCCGAGATCGATCAGGCAGCTATCGGCCTCATAACCGATCGCGCGAAGCTGCTCGATCTGAGCTCCAACATAGCTCGTCATCAGTTCGGCCGTGAGCCCCGGGAAGGCGCTAAAGTCGACGAAGGAAGGCTCGATGCCGATGGCGAGCACAGTCTTTTTGGCCATGCGGCTGCTCCAGGCAAAACTATCTCCGGGGAAACGCGCGCATCGCCGAGCTGGTTCCGGCTTCGACATTGACATCATCATTCGACACACAACGAAGCATTCTTGTCGCAAGATCAGCCATTGTGATCCGCATCGCCGCTCCAACGAGCACGTGCTGGATGTTTCACAGGAGAACGCCATGGCTGTCACAAGCAACGCTAACCAGAACCTGGTCGTCACTGCATTCTGGGAAGTCAATTCGGGCGAGGAAGCCACCGTCGCGGAGCTTCTGAAAGATTTCCTCCCGCAGGCGCAGCGTGAGCCCGGCGTGAAGGCATTCCAGATTCACCAGAACATCGCAAAGCCGCGAGAATTCTTCTTTTACGAGGTATTTTCAGGCGAGGCGGCCTTTGCCGAGCATCAGCAGACCGACCACTTCAAGAACATCATTCTCGGGCAGGCGATTCCGAAACTCGCCAAACGCGAGCGGTCGCAGTTCCGGTTCATCTGAAGTCAGGACGGCTTCGGCGCGCCACGGCTCGTCTCAGTGGCCCGCCGCCGCAACAATTCGCGTTCGCGCTTGTTGGTCGCAAGCGTTGATGCGAGCTCGAACGCAGCGCGGGCTTCTGCAACGCGGCCGAGTTTGTGCAGCAGATTGCCGCGGACGCTTGGGAAGAGGTGATAGGTCTTCAGCGCGGGCTCGCCGGCCAATCCGTCCACGATCGCAAGCGCAGCCGCCGGCCCTTCGGCCATGCCGACCGCCACGGCGCGGTTGAGCTCGATGATCGGCGAACGCACCAGCGCGCCCAATTTGGCGTAGAGCTCGGCGATGCGCGGCCACTCCGTTTCATCAGGTGTAACGGCCCTGGCGTGACAGGCGACGATCGCGGCCTGCAGTGCATAGAATCCGCGCCCGCCGCCGAGTTCGCAGGCTCGCGTCAGCGCCAGCAACCCCCGGCGGATCTGAAGCCGGTCCCACAGCGCGCGGTTCTGGTCCATCAGGAGAATCGGATCGCCGGATGCGTCGGTGCGCGCCGCGGTGCGCGAAGCATTCAACTCCATCAGCGCGAGCAGGCCGTGGGCTTCAGCTTCCTGTGGCGCGACCAGCGTCAGCACGCGGCCCATGCGCAGCGCGTCGTTGCAGAGCTGCGGCCGCAGCCATTCGTCGCCGCGGGCGGCCGTATAGCCTTCGTTGAAGATGAGATAGACGACTTCCAGCACCGAGGCGAGCCGTTCCGAAAGCTGCTCGCCGCGTGGCGTTTCGTAGGCTAGTCCGGATTCGGACAGCGTCCGCTTCGCCCGCACGATGCGCTGGGCGATGGTCGCTTCCGGCTGCAGGAAGGCGCGCGCGATCTCTTCCGTGGTCAGACCGCAGATCATCCGGAGCGCCAGCGCCGCGCGCGCCTCGCGCGACAGCCTCGGATGGCAGGCGGTGAAGATCAGCCGCAGCAGTTCGTCACCAATATCGTCGTCGAGTGCGGCGTCCGGGTCCGGCATCAACAGTTGCTCCTGCTCGAGGTCGCGCGTCAGCATCTCATGCTTACGCGCGAGCATGCTGCGGCGGCGCAGATGATCCAGCGCACGGCGCTTGGCCAGAGCCATCAGCCAGGCCCCGGGCTTCTCCGGCACGCCGCTGACGGGCCAATGCTCCAGCGCCGCGACCAGGGCTTCCTGGGTCAAATCCTCCGCCAGCGGCACGTCGCGCAGCATTCGCGACAGCCCCGTGATCAGGCGCGGCTGTTCGATGCGCCAAACCGCCAGGATGGTGCGATTGACGTCGGCGGCCGTCATCGCCGCCGACCGCCTTTGCCGAACGTGCGCATCAGGCGTGAGCGCGAATGCCGGCCTCGCAGGCGCCATCCACGCCAGGCGTCGCCAGCACGCGAACTTCGCAGGTGCCTTCCCAGCCCGGCATATGCTCGAGGTGCAGTTGCATGAACTCCCTCGCGGCGGCCACGGCCTCTTCCATGTCGCGGAACTCGAAGATCGCGTAGCCGCCGATCATCTCCTTGCTTTCGACGAACGGCCCGTCGGTTACGCTGAGCTTGCCGTCCGTGATCCTGACTTGCGCGCCGGCCATGGCGATCGGCATCAGGCCGCCCATATCGATCATGCGACCGGCCTTGATCTCGCGCTCGGCGAGCTTGCCCATCGCTTCCATCAGTGCAGGCGTCGGGGCTTTGTCTGGCTGGGGCGAGGTAACGATAGACATGAAGCGCATCGAAGAACTCCCGTTGAGGCGAGCCGCGGCGACGATCGCCGGCAAAACTGTCTCGCTATGGGAGACGACGAACGGGACGGCGCCGGATCGACAGGGGGCCTGAATTAATTTTGCCCGGCTTCCCGCGGATCGGCCGGCCCATTCGGTTGCGCCGGGGGATATCGGCCCTGTAGGTTTCCTGCATTGTTGCGATCGGGAGCAAGTATGAAACCGCGCCCATTTCGGCCCGGCATCCCGGGTTTCTGTCCATCATGGCGACGATCTTCATTTTCGTCACCGCGCCAGCCGGTGCCGCCACCATCGTGGCGCTCGGCACCAGCAACACCTATGGCAAGGGGGTCGCGCGCGGTCAGGCATACCCCGCACAGCTTGAGGCGATATTGCGGGCCGAAGGGGCCAACGTCTGCCATAAGTGCTGAACTCGGGAGACCCAATTCGCTGGGGAGGAGGGTGATGCGTTTGGCAGCGTCGGTGCGTCAATCGCACGGCCCCCCAACCCGCCGTCGGCGAGTGAGGCTATAGCGTTGGCGTCGGCGGCAACCAGAGCTGGGATTGCGCTCTGACGAGGCTAATGCGCCAGGAGAACGGGGCGCGCCGAAGCGTTCTTAAGGATGTGGCGCGTGGCCCCGCCCAGAAACATCTCGCGCAGGCGGCTATGGGAATAGGCGCCCATGACCAGCAGGCCGGCTTCATGCTCTGCCCCCGCCGCGAGGAGCGTATCGCCCACCGAGCGCAATTCCGGTGCAACCACCTGCGCGGTCGCAGCGATGCCATGACAACGCAAATAGGCAAGCACCTCCGCCTGCGAGGCTTGGCGATTGCTGGCGTCCCGATCAACGCTTATGACCTGCACTGATTTGGCGAGTTGCATGAACGGTATGGAAGCCGAGACCGCGTGCCAGCATTCCGGGCTCTCGTCCCAGGCGATCATCACGCTGTCGGTCAGATCACTCTGCGGGCGAGCCGGCGCCAGCAGCACGGGGCGACGGGTCTGCAGCAGCGATTGCTCGGCAATGGCCCTGAGCGATTCCATAACGGTGGCGCTTGCGGCGACCATTAGATCGAAGGCAGCGGCCCGTTGCGCCGCGATTTCCACATACGATCCCTCGGCTTCGCGCCAGGATGCTGCGAGCGGGCTGCCGGGCTCGTCATTCGCCGATAGCATCGGGATGCCGACTACCGCGCAGGCCTGCGCGAAAACCTCACGCGCTTCCCGCGCAGTTCGCTCCCGTTCTTCGGCGTGCCAGTTTATCGATGCGGCGGTCACCGTTCGTCCCATTTCGGTGACACTTAGGCCGCCACGCGTGACAGCGCTACGCGTGTCCGGCGGCTCACTGATGAACAGAGCCTGGACGTGAGCCCCCAACGCCTTCGCGGCCGACAGGGCCGTTTCAATTTGACCGGTGTGACTGGCTGAGCCGGGAAGTGGAACCAGGATTCGCTTGATACTCATGAGAGCCTCCTGCGATGCCGCCGTTGCGACGACAGACGGCAGATGTGTGTTGAGCCGAAAGCGAAATCGCGCAACACTGCCCCATTTAGAACTCCCGGAATCACCCCAAAGTTCCGGAGACCAGCAGGTGCCGGTTGCCGACTTTGGTCGCCGATGTCCGGTGGGGGTCACGAGCGGTAATGCTCGTAACCGATCAGAAGCTTTCCGCTTGACCGTCAGAAGCCGACATGGCCCTTACGAGTACGCCCCTACTGCCCACGCACCATGATCAGCGGATTGGCGGTATCGGGCACCTTCCGCCACTGCGCATTGTCGTCGGCCTCGAACTGCCAGGTTTCGCCGGACTTTGACAGCAGGATCATCTGCCCACGCTCCAGCCGCCACTCCGTCGGCGCGAAAGTGGCGACCGCCGGATCGCATTTCGGCTTCAGGAACACCTGGAAATTATCCCCGGTCGCCTCGGTGTTGGTCAGGGTCAGGCCGCAGACCGTCTGCCCATTGCCGCGAACCATCGACCAGTCGCCGATCATCTGGTCCATCGACTTGGCGAGCGAGCGGGCGGCGGCGAGGTTCTGCAGGATGTAGACGCCCTCGCCGGTCCGCAGGCCCTCGAAAATGCCGCTCTCGACTTCGGTGAAGTCGATCACCGGCTGGCCTGCCGCATCCTGCAGCCGCACGATGTCCAGCCCCTTGATATTCCAGGCCGTGATGTCCTTGGTGAACGGCAACGCCTTGGCGCAACCGGGCTCAAGCTCGAGATTGAGCCCTTGCGGGGTCGCATCGCCCTTCATCGTGATGACGCACGTCTTGCTGCGCTCGGTCGTCGCAAGCTCCCACTGCCCGACCATTTCCTTTTTCAGGGCCGAGGCATCCTGCGCCGCCACCTGCGGCGCAAGCGCGAGCAGCGCCGTCAGCGCCGCTGCCGTAATGCCTGAACGCCCAAGCAACATCAGCGTCCCTTCACCGGGGTCTCCGGAACAGGCGTCAAGGGCGCCTTGCCGGCAAACCAGTTTTTCAGGTTGTCGACGACCAGTTGATCCATGGCGTTCCGCGTTACCACCGAAGCTGAGCCGATATGTGGCAACAGCACGACATTTTGCATGGCCTTCAGCTCGTCCGGCACGTTCGGCTCGTTGGCAAAGACGTCGAGCCCGGCGGCGAGGATGGTGCCGGATTTCAGCGCCGCGACCAGCGCCGGCTCGTCGACGACGGAGCCGCGCGCGACGTTGATCAAAACGCCGCGCGGACCAAGCGCCTGCAACACGTCGGCATTGATCATCTTGGCGGTCGAGGCGCCGCCGGGGACGATGACGATCAGCGTATCGACCGCCTTCGCCATCTCCATCAGGTCGGGATAATGCTGGTAGGACACGGCCGACGACGGATTGCGCGAATGATAGCAAACCGGGACGCGCGAGGCCTCGAGCCGGCGGCCGATCGCCTGTCCGATGCGGCCCATGCCGACGATGCCGATCTTGCGGTCGCGCAGCGAACCGGCGCTCAAGGGATAGTTCTGGGTCTGCCACTGGCCAGCGCGCAGATAGCGGTCGGCCTTGACGAATTCGCGCAAGGTCGCGATCAGAAGTCCCATCGCGACGTCGGCGACTTCTTCCGTCAGCACGTCGGGCGTATTGGTGACGACGATATTGTGCTCACGCGCATAGGCCGAGTCGACGTGGTCGTAGCCGACGCCGAAGCTCGCGATGATTTCGAGCTTCGGGAATTGCGACAGCGCCTTCGCGTCCGCCGGCACCATGTGATAGGTGACCGCCATGCCGCGGATTTTTGCGACCGTATCTGATGTCAACCGCTCGAGGTCGGCGCGGCTCTCCGCCATATGCAGGACGTACTGATCCGGAAAGCCGTTTTCCAGGATCGGCCTGACAGGTCCGTAGATCAACAGATCGATCTTTTCGGACGAAATATTCGCGGCAGCCATCAATTTTCCTTTCCAAGCGCGCTCTCATGCCAGCGCCGTAGTACCAGATGCGAAACTAGCGCCAGCAGCCCATAGATGACAATCCCGGCCACCGACAGCAACAACAACGCCGCGAACATTCGGGGAATGTTGAGGCGATAACCGGACTCGGCGATCCGGAAGGCAAGGCCGGAGCCGGCGCCTGCCGTGCCCGCGGCGATTTCGGCGACCACGGCGCCGATCAACGACAGGCCGCCCGCAATCCGCAACCCACCGAGGATGAACGGCAGGGCCGCCGGCAATTTCAGGTACCGCAACGTCTGAAGCCGTGACGCGCCATAGAGCTGAAAAAGCCCGGCCAGATTGCGATCCACCGAATTCAGCCCGAGCGTGGTGTTGGACAGAACCGGAAAGAAGCCCACGATCCAGGCGCAGACAATGACCGCGGTCTGCTGCGGCAGATAGATCAGCAATAACGGCGCAATTGCGATCACCGGCGTGACCTGCAGGATCACCGCATAGGGAAACAGCGAATATTCCAGCCATTTCGACTGGTTGAACACCAGCGCCAGCGCGACGCCGCCGACGGCTGCGGCGATGAAACCTTCCAGCGTGGTGAGCAAGGTGACGCCCAGCGATTCCGACAGCACCGACCAGTCGCTGACGAGCGTCTGAAAAACCGTTGTCGGGCTCGGCAGCACATAGGGCTGGATGTCGTTGACGCGGACGACGAATTCCCACAACGCCAGGCCCGCTGCGAGCACGACAATGGGAAGCAGCATGCGGCCGATGTTCTGCAGGGAACTCATGCGCTACGCTGCCCGGAATAGGAAGGCGCCAGCGCATTCGAGACCTCGCGGCAATAGCCGGCATAGTCGGCCGAGGTGCGAAACTCCTCCCCGCGCGGCTCCTGCGTCGCGATGCGAAACTCAGCACGGACGCGCCCCGGACGCGCCGTCATCACGATCACCCGCTGCGACAGATAGACCGACTCGAATACCGAGTGGGTGACGAAAATGACGGTCTTGTGCAGCTTGCGCCACAGCGCCAGCAGGTCGTTGTTGAGCCGAAAACGCGTGATCTCGTCGAGCGCCGCGAACGGCTCGTCCAGCAGCAGAATATCCGGATCGGTGACCAGCGCCCGCGCCAGCGAGACCCGCATCTTCATGCCGCCCGACAATTCGCGGGGATATGCACCGGCGAATTCGGCAAGGCCGACCTGCGCCAGCGCCTCCTCGATGCGCCGATCGGCTTCGGCCGCCGCCGCATGCGCAAGCTTCAGCGGCAGGCAAACGTTGTCGCGAACGCTCGCCCACGGCATTAGCGTGGGCTCCTGAAACACAAAACCGATGGGATGCCGCCCATCCGCCTTGTTGGCGCGATGGGAAACGCTCACGGCGCCCGCACTTGGCGCGCCGAGCCCCGCGATCAACCGCAGCGCGGTGGATTTTCCGCAGCCGGAAGGCCCGAGCAGCGAGACGAAGTCGCCCTTTGCGACATCAAGGTCGAGCGGCCCGAGTGCGGTCACGCCATTGTCATAGGTCTTGCTTACCGCGCGCAGACGCACTGCAAGGCCCGCCGCATCGCTATCCGTCTCCGACAAAGCGGGCCCAGCCATCTTGCGTCAGTTCTTCGGCCGCAGATCGAGGCCGACGGCCTTGTTGACGAAGCGAAGCGTGTAGGCCTGGCGGTAGTCGATATCGCGGCGAACCACGCCGGCCCGCACCATCTTGTCGAAGAAGCTCGCCACGCGCGCGTCGTTCATGGCGCCGATGCCGTCGCGCAGCGTATCGCCGGAATCGACGATGCCGTATTCCTTCATCTTGGCGACGGAATAGCTCAGCAACTCGTCGGTCATTTCGGGGTTGATCTTCTTGATCATCGTGTTGCCGGCGGAATTGTCGCCGTAGAGATAGTTGTACCAGCCGATGACGGAGGCATCGACAAAGCGCTGCACCAGGTCCGGCTTCTTGTCGACGATCTCGCGGCGGGTTTCGATCAGCGTCGAATAGGCGTTGAAGCCGTGATCGGCGAGCAGGATCACCCCGGGCTTGAAGCCGGCCGCCTTCTCGACGGCGTAGGGCTCGGAGGTAACGTAACCCTGCATCGCGCTCTGCTTGTTCACGATGAAAGGTTGCGGATTGAAGGTGTAGGGTTTTACCTTGCTCTCGTTGAAGCCATATTCAGACTTCAGCCACTGGAAGTAGCTCGCGACACCTTCCTTGGACACCAGCAGCGTCAGCGGCTTGAGATCTTCGAGTTTTGCAATCCTGGTTTCCGGATGGGTGAGGAACACCTGCGGATCCTTCTGGAAGATCGCGGCGACCGCAATCAGCGGCACGTTGTTGGCGACCGCATCGAACGATTGCAGCGTGTTCGCGCTCATGAAGAAGTCGAGCTTGCCGGCGGTCAGCAGGATGCGGTTGTTGGTGTTGGGCCCGCCGGGAACGATGGTGACGTCGAGGCCGTATTTCTTGTAGGTGCCGTCGGCGACCGCCTGGAAGAAGCCGCCATGCTCGGCCTCCGCGACCCAGTTGGTTCCGAACGAGACTTTATCGAGGGTTTCGGCGCGCGCTTGCGTCGGTCCTGCGGCCAACGCCAGAAGACCTGCGGTTAACGCTCGCAGCAAAAAGGCCGGGTTCATGGTTGGACTCCGTCGATCATTCTGGCCCATGATGAGAGGCTAAGGACAACGTCCCCGAGGGGTTTGATCCAGGGATCGGACCATCCCCGGACTATCTAACAAACTACCCTGCAAATTTATCCAAAGAAACGCTTCGCTCGATGGCCTCAACCGTTCCGCCCCGCGACTGGATCGACATCCGCTGGCCCGACATTGCCACGGCCGACGCCGCGCGCTGGATCGCGGTGCTGCCATTGGCAGCCACCGAACAGCACGGCCCGCATCTGCCGCTGGAAACCGACGTCCTGATCGGCGAGGCCTATCTGGCGCGGGTGCGCGAGCTGTTGCCCGTCGCGCTGCCCGTCACCTTTCTGCCGCTGCAGCCGGTCGGCATCTCCACCGAGCACATCGATTTTCCTGGCACGCTGACGCTGCCGACCGACGTCGCATTGAAGGAGTGGATGGCGATCGGCGAGCGCGTCGCGCGGTGCGGAATCCGCAAGCTCGTGATTGTGACGAGCCATGGCGGCAACAGCGCGGCGATGTCGCTGGTCGCGCAGGATCTGCGCGCACATCACGGGCTGCTCGTGGTGACCACCAGCTGGTCGCGCTTCGGCGCGCCGGATGGATTGTTTTCCGCGGAAGAGCTGCGTCACGGCATTCATGGCGGCGCGGTCGAGACCTCGATCATGCTGGCGCGCTATCCGCACACGGTGCGGAGCGAGGCGATCGCCGATTTTCGCCCTGCCAGCATCGCGATGGAGAAAGAATTTCGTTGGCTCTCGGCGCATCGGCCGGTCCCTTTCGCGTGGCAGGCGCAGGACCTTAACGAAAGCGGCGCAGTTGGCGACGCCACCAAAGCCACTGCGGAGAAGGGCGAACAACTGCTCGATTACGGCGCGCAGGCGTTCTGCGAACTGCTCGATGACGTCGACAAATTCGATCCGGAATTGTTTCTTCGTAAAGCATAGAATCGCGATTTATTCTCGTAACTATCTGAAATATCGAAGAAATAAACGACGAAACCATATTTCCGGCCGTCTTTTCGAACCGCTTTCCAGTGCGTTCCGTCCAACTGGGCATGCGGACCACAATGGCCGCTTAACACAGGATGGAGACTTCCATGTCGATCAAAACCAAGTTCGCCGCTCTCGCTCTCGCTACCCTTGCCGTTACCGGCGGCATGGCTTCCACACAGGCTCAGGCCAAGCCACTGCACTGGGGTGTCGGAGCCGGCCTCGTTGGCGCAGCCATCGTCGGCACTGCCATCGCAGCTTCGGGCCCCCACTACTACTATGACGGCTATCGCCGCTGCGGCTGGGTCCGCCAGTTCGACGCTTTCGGCAATTACATCGGCCGCGTCCGGACCTGCGCTTACTGATTTCTGCGGCTGACTTGGTTGCTGTTTGAGAGGCGATTTCCTTGCAAGCAAACCACTTCAGACCCTGAAAACGCTTCTCTTGTCTAACGCGTTTTCCTCACGCGAACCGGAAGGCCACTTCGCTCGAAAACGCTTTGTCGTGGATCAGCGTCCGGCACGGGCGCCTCATCCACCCCGTGCCGCACCCGACCCGCCCGGTTGTCCCCCGGGCGGGTCACCCATTTGCGGACTATCGCCCTGACAGGGCCCGGTATGTTGCGCGCACGTCACGCAACGATGTCATTTAGACGAAGCAGTTCAATGCTTCTTGCAATTGCGAATTGTTCCCAACAACGCTCGCAAAGCGGATTGCGCTCCTGCTCGATCCGGCTTCGGCCGGGAACAGCCGCTAATCCACAAAAAGAGGCTGGGCCGACGATTTCAGGCGATCTCTTTGGTGGTAGCGCGCCGGCAAATCTGCAGTGATAAGAGCGACCGCCGGAACGTTAGCGCCCAGAGTGCCCGCACGATGACCCGCCGGAGCCGATACCGAGTTTACTTGCTGGCTGGCCTGGGCTTCGGCCTGCTCGCATTGGATGGCGTTGCCAGCGCTGCCGACATGTCCCTAAAGGCCCCGGCCGTCAGAACCGTCCATAGCTGGACAGGTTTCTATCTCGGCGGCCATGCCGGTTATGGCGGCGGCAGCTTCGGCCCCGGCACCAATCCGCTGCCGCTGCAAGGCGTGCTTTTTCCCCACAGCATCACGGGCCTGATCGGCGGCTATCAGGCCGGCTATAATTTGCAACTCCCGAACGATCTGGTGTTGGGTGCCGAGGTCGATATTTCATTCATGAGCACGCTTGACCGTGCGCGGCTTGTGCCGGCCCCTTTCAACACCACCCTCGACTACATTGCCACGGCCCGGGGCCGCGTCGGGTACGCCTTCGGAACGCTGCTGCCCTACGTGACCGGCGGTGTTGCCTGGGCCCGGACCCACGTCGACATCAACGATGTCGACGGCAGCGTGGTATCCGAGCGCGGGCATGCGCCTCTCGGCTGGACCGCAGGCGCTGGCGTCGAATATGCCGCCGATGCCAAGTGGAGCGCGAAACTCGAATACGGCTACATCGATCTGGGTACCCGAACGCACGGGCTTGCGGACGTACCGCTGCCGGACGTCGCAGTCGACCCGAAGATCCACACCGTCAAACTCGGATTGAACTACAAGATCTGGGACGGTCTGCCTTCGGCGACGGCAGGCGATTACGCCATCAAGCCACCCATCCCTCCTGCATCCAGGGACTGGAACGTCCACGCCCAGACGACCTTCATATCTCAGGGCTATCCGAGCTTCCGCTCGCCGTATCAAGGCACGAACAGTCTGCCCGGCGCCGGACGCGTCAGAGAGACCTGGACGGTCGGAGCCTTTCTCGGCTGGCGATTGTGGGACGGCGGAGAGCTCTATTTTGGTCCGGAGCTTGCGCAAGGTTTCGGAATCGGCGGTACATTAGGCTTGGCAGGTTTTTCAAACGGCGAAGCGCAAAAAGGCGGCGCCGAGTATCCGAGATTCCGCGCGCAGCGCTATTTCTTCCGGCAGACATTCGGGCTGGGTGGCGAACAGGAAGAAGTGGCCGATGCGGCCAATCAGTTGCCAGGCAAGCGCGACATCGACCGCGTCACGGTAACGGTCGGGCGATTTGCGGTCGGAGATTTTTTTGACGGCAATTCCTACGCAAAAGATCCGCGCGTGGACTTCATGAACTGGGCAATGTGGGCGTCGGCCGCCTATGACTTTCCGGCCGACCTCCCCGGATTTACGCGTGGCGCCGTCGTCGAACTCAATCGCAAGGACTGGGCTGTGCGCGCCGGCCTGTTCCAGGTGCCGTCCGCTCCCAACAGCGACGTCCTCACTTTTAAGACCGGCGGCGCGGTGGTCGAGTTCGAAGAACGTCACACCGTGTTTGACCAGCCTGGCAAATTGCGACTCGGCATCTTCGCCAATCGCGGCAATACCGGCAACTACCGCAACGCGCTGGCGATCAGCGCCGCAGACCCGACGCTCGACATCAACAACGTCATGACAGACATCCGGCGCCAAAATCTCAAATGCGGATTCTACGTCAACGCCGAGCAACAGGTCATGAACGACGTCGGCGTGTTCGCGCGCGCGAGCTGGAACGACGGCCGGAGCGAAATCCTGTCGTTTACCGACATCGACCGCAGCGTCTCGGCAGGCCTATCAGTCAAGGGCAGCTATTGGGGACGGCCGAGCGATACATTCGGTCTGGGTGGCGCAATTAACGGGCTTTCCGGCGCGCACCGCGATTTCCTGGCGGCCGGCGGTCTCGGCCTGCTGATCGGTGATGGCCGTCTCAACTACAGCAACGAACGCATCCTCGAGACCTACTACGCCTACGCGCTCACCAAGCAGATCACGCTGACGGCGGACTACCAGTTCATCACCAATCCCGCCTACAATGCCGACCGCGGCCCGGTCCATGTGTTCTCCGGCAGGCTGCACGGAGAGTTCTAGTGCCCCTCGAGGCACCCCATGCTCTACTTCGTGATCAAATGCGCCCTGTCCGGCATTATCATCGCGGCGGTGTCGGAAATCGCCAAGCGCAGCCCGGCGTTCGCTGCGCTCATCGTGTCGCTGCCGCTGCTTTCACTGTTGAGCTTCCTGTGGCTCTGGCATGACACCGGCGATGCGGAGCGCATTGCCGGTGTCGCGGAATCGACGTTCTGGTACGTGCTGCCGTCGCTACCGCTCTTCCTGATATTGCCGGCGCTGCTCAGGGCGGGCGTGGGCTTCTGGCCCAGCCTCGCCGCCGGCTGCGCGGTGACGATTGTTCTTTACTTCCTCACCGCCTGGATGCTCGCCAAATTCGGCATTCGCCTTTGAAGCGGCAGGCGGCAGCCGGGAAACTGTTAGGATTTTATCCCGCCGGCTGGAACGAATCCGCGCGCGCCATCGCCCATGCATCGCGGAAGCGCGGATCCTGGGTGCCTTCGATCAACTCGCCCGGACGCAGCGACGGATAGAGTTTCGCGAATGACAACGTGTCATTCGTGGAGGATCGCTGCGAGAAGTGGACCGGCCGCAATTGCCGCGGATGGTCGAGGCCGGCCGCGGCGATAAGCTCGGACAGGGCGTGCAGGGTGGCGTGATGATAGTTGTAGACCCGCTCAATCTTGTGCGGCACCACCAGCGCGCGGGCGCGGAGCGGATCCTGGGTGCTCACGCCAGTCGGGCATCGATCGGTATGGCAGCTCAGCGACTGGATGCAGCCGAGCGCAAACATGAACCCGCGCGCAGAATTGCACCAGTCGGCGCCGATCGCCATCGCACGCGCCATGTCGAATGCGGTCGCGATCTTGCCGGCGGCACCGATCTTGACGCGGTCACGCGCATTGATGCCGATCAGTGCATTATGGACGAAATTGACGCCCTCCCGCATCGGCATCCCCAAATGGTCCATGAATTCCAGCGGCGCAGCACCGGTGCCGCCTTCATTCCCGTCCACCACGATGAAATCAGGATATATCCCGGTTTGCAGCATCGCCTTGCAGATCGCCAGGAATTCCCAGGGATGACCGACGCACAGCTTGAACCCGGCCGGCTTGCCGCCGGATAGTCGCCGCATCTCGCCGATGAAAACCATCATTTCCACCGGCGTCGAGAACGCGCGGTGCGTGGCCGGCGAAATGCAATCCTCGCCCATGGGGATACCGCGAATTTTGGAGATCTCTTCGGAGACCTTGGCCGCCGGAAGGACCCCGCCATGTCCGGGCTTGGCTCCTTGGCTGATCTTGAGTTCGACCATCTTGATCTGATCGTCGCTGGAGACGCGGGTAAATTCTTCCGGGTTGAATGTGCCGTCGCGGTTGCGGCAGCCGAAATAGCCCGAGCCGATCTCCCAGATGATGTCACCGCCGTGCTCGCGGTGGTAAGGACTGACGCCGCCCTCGCCGGTGTCATGTGCAAAGCTGCCCTTTTTCGCACCAGCGTTCAGCGCCAGTACGGCGTTGGGGCTGAGCGCCCCAAAACTCATGGCCGAGATGTTGAAGACCGAGGCCGAGTACGGCTTGGTGCAATCCGGACCACCGATGGTGACGCGAAACTGCTCGACGGCACGAGCCTTCGGCAACATCGAATGGTGCATCCATTCATAGCCGTCGCGATAGACGTCCTCCTGGGTGCCGAACGGCCGCTTGTCGAGCTCCATCTTGGCACGCTGATACACCAGAGCGCGGGTGTCGCGGGAAAACGGCTTGCCGTCCTTCTCGCTCTCGAAGAAGTACTGCCGTATCTCCGGACGAATTTCTTCGAGCAGAAAACGAATGTGCGCCGAGATCGGATAATTGCGCAACACCGCGTGGTTCTTCTGCAGGAGATCGCGAATGCCCAGCAATGTAAGCGCGCCGAAGATCACGATCGGCAGCAGCAGCAACTCCCACACCTTGAGGTTCTGATCGAAAATCCCGATGCCGATCAGCAAGGCGGTTACGACGGCACAGATCGTCAGCACGATGTAGCGCGGCGAGAACGGGAGCAGCAGCGTTTCCATGGAACCCCTCAGCCAAATATTCTTGCCGGACGGCAGCTTAGTCCAATCGCCGGAACGGGCGCTACACGATATACGAAGCGACCTTCACGGAAGTGACGGCGGCTTGAGAAAATAAACGGGATGCTTCCCGGTCCGAATAAACCAGTCGCCTTTTTGCAGTGCAGCGTAGTGGCGCGGAGACGAGCGCAGCCTTGCCGCACCAGCCTCGTCGCGCACCGGCACGCATACGCTCCCTCAATCGTCGGGTCGGCAACGAGCCGCGCGACGTTCGGGAGTGGTTATGGCGGTGAGGGATGCGCGGGCTATGGGAAGCGCCGTCATTCCGGGGCGCGTCGCAGACGCGAACCCGGAATCTCGAGATTCCGGGTTCGATGCTTCGCATCGCCCCGGAATGACGGTAAACTCATTAGCGCTCGACGAACGCTTTTTCGATTACGAAATGGCCGGGCGTGTTGCCGCTGCCTTCGATGAAGCCGCCGGATTCGAACATCTGCTTCAGCTCCTCCAGCATGGCCGGGCTGCCGCACATCATGATGCGGTCGGTCTCGATATTGAGCGGCGGCTGGTGGATGTCGTTGAACAACTGCTCGGATGAGATCAGGTCGGTGATGCGGCCGCGATTGCGGAACGGCTCGCGAGTCACGGTCGGGTAGTACAGCAGCTTCTCCGACAGCAGCGGCCCGAACAGCTCGTCGTCGCGCAGCTTGGCGACCAGGTCTTCTCCATAAGCAAGTTCGGAAACCTGGCGGCAGCCATGAACGAGCACGATGGTCTCGAACCGCTCATAGACGTCGGGGTCCTTGATCAGGCTGGCGAACGGTGCGAGGCCCGTGCCGGTCGAGAGCAGCAGCAGGCGCTTGCCCAGAATCAGATTGTCGGTGATCAGCGTGCCGGTCGCCTTGCGGCCGACCAGAATCTCGTCGCCCTCGCGGATCTTCTGCAGCTTCGAGGTCAGCGGCCCGTCCGCGACCTTGATGGAGAAAAACTCGAGCTCTTCCTCGTGATTGGCGCTGGCCATGCTGTAGGCGCGCAGCAGCGGCCGGCCCTCGACCTCGAGGCCGATCATCGCGAACTGGCCGTTCTGGAAGCGGAAACCGGAATCGCGGGTGGCCCGGAAGCTGAAAAGCGTATCGGTCCAGTGGCGGACAGAAAGGACTTTCTCTCTATAGAACGCGCTCATGTGTTTTCGTTTTTCCTGACGTCTCGATGTAGAACGTTTCGGTCTTCGGGCCTCAAAGTGCCAAAAATCAGCGAAATCATCGGCGATTTGGCGCTTCATTTGCGCACAGCACACACATAGTCAATATGACCTGCAGCACAATTGAGAACTCGGAATGGCTGTCGGTCTAATTTGCAAAAAGGTTCGATCGCCTTCGTTAACGCTTTCTCGCGCAATTAACTTGCTGAATTCGCCATCGATCTGGCAATAAATGACTACCTCGAATTAAGAACGTTTCAAAAGAGATCGCATGCGAAGCCCAACTGAGTTTCGAAAGGGAAAACCGGGCTTCTATCCGGACCAGGCGGTCTATGCAGAGTTTGCGGCTGCCGAGTTCGGACTGGCGTTTCGCGACCTCGACGGCGGCTCGGGCCTGATCTTCAGCGTCGCCGCGCGCGACAGGCTGCTTCATTTCGGCGCCGGCCGATGCTCCTGGTATCCGCAGAACAACGCGACGGCTTCGACACTGGCGTCGGACAAGTTCTTTGCCAGCAGGATTCTGCAAGACGCCGGCGTGCCGGCGCTCGGCGGTGAATATTTCTTTCTGCACGACCGCCACCGCGCGCACCGCCCGGCGGGCCACGAGCGCAGCGATGCAATCGCCTGTTTCAGGACATTGGGCGGGGCGGCCTTCGTCAAGCCTCTCACGGGGTCGCGCGGCGATTTCGCGCAAGCGGTTCATAGCGAAGCGGCGCTCGCCGGCTATCTCGACGAGGTGACGAAATATTACGATTCCGTGCTGATCCAGCCGATCGTAGATGGCACAGAGTACCGCGTTTTCATGCTCGACGATGACGCGCTGTATTGCGCGCGAAAACGCCCGCCGTTCATTTCGGGCGATGGCGTGCGCACGTTCCGCGAACTGCTGACGGCCCACAATGACGCTTTGCGGGCCCGCGGCCTTTCGCCGGCTTCGCTGCCCGATCACGATCCGTCACTCGACGCTGTGCCGGCAAATGGCGAACGGCGCGAGATCCCCGGGCGGATGAATCTCAGTGCAGGCGGCACGATGGTGCTGGCGGATGCACCGTCCGAGGAGGCCATCGTGCTGGCGCGGCAGGCGGCGCGCGCGATCGGGCTTCGCGTAGCGGCCATCGACATGTTCGTAGATATCGGTAGCCAACCGGATTCCATGCAAGTCATCGAGGTCAACTCCAACCCGGCGATCCGGCTACTGGAGGATTCCGACCGCGGCGACCTAATCCTGAAGATCTGGCATCACACTTTCTCGACGATGGGATTGCTGTAGTGTTCGACCTTCCGAAATATGGCGACGGCGTCTGCCTCGCGCGCATGGCCGAGCTGTTGAATGCGCTCAGGATCGATCGCGCGTGGCTGCAGCGCGTCTCGGTCGTGGTGACCGGCTCGAACGGCAAGGGCAGCACGGCGGCGATGGTTGCCAGCATCGGCCGCGACTACGGCCTTCGAACCGGCCTCTTCACTTCCCCGCATCTCTTCCGCTTCAACGAGCGGATCCAGGTCGACGGCATCGAAATCGGCGACGACGCCTTCGCCCAGCGCAAGCGGCTCGTCGATGCCGCCATCGCCGACGTCTCGAAGCGCCACGGCGAAAGGTTCGGCGCCTTCGAGGCGCTGTTTGCGCTGGCCTGCCTATACTTTCAGGACAGCCAATGCGATTTCGCGGTGTTCGAGGCCGGCATCGGCGGCCGCTATGATCCAATCCGCCTGATCGGCGCGCGCGAGACTTGCGTCACCTCGGTCGATTTCGAGCATGTCGACCTGCTCGGCAACTCGCTTGAACTGATCGCTTCCGACAAAAGCGACGCCTGCGCCGCCGGCGGAACGATCCTGTATGGCGAAAACTGCCGCCAGCTTCGGCCGCACCTCCTGGAATATAACCGCTCGCGGGGCTGCACCTCGCTGTTTGTTCGCAACGAGGTCCGCATCGACAACGAGGCCGTGGCGGCGTCTGGGCAACAATTTGACTACCAGTTTGGATATCATGATTTTCGTCGCCTAGAGCTTAACCTGGCCGGCGCGTTCCAGTTCAACAACGCGGCCATCGCGGTCACGCTGTTCCTGCTCTGGCTGCAACGCGAGCAGCCGCGCAAGGCTTCCGATCGCATCGAAGCAGCAATACGCGCCGGCCTGCGCAACGTCCGCTGGCCCGGCCGCCTGGAGGTCATCCAGCAAGACCCGCTCACGGTGATCGACGTCGGCCACACGCCGGACGGCATCCGGCAATCGCTGGCGAGCCTCACGTCGATTCATGGTGCCGACGGCTGGATTCTCGTCACTGGCGCCTCGCGCGACAAGAAGGCCGACGAGATCGTCGGCGTGCTGGCGCCGTCGTTCGATACGATCATCTGCACCGCGGCGCACCACAAGGGCGCGGACCCGCAAGCCATCGCCACCGCCGCGCGACTTGGCAATTCCAAAGCAACCATTCATGTCGCGACGACAATCGCGGATGCCGTGCGGCTCTCGCAGGAGATGGCTCAGGAACAACAACGAAAAGTGTATGTGGCGGGAGGGTTATTCCTGGCGATCGAATACGCAACCGTCGCGAAGGGCGGCCGCGCGGGGGATTTGGAGTTTTTCTGAACGTGGCGCACAATCCGTGCAGTCGAGCGGCTTTTCCGCGGCCAAGCGCATCGGAAAGCGCCCGAATGCGACACCGAGGGGAGAGAACACCATGAGCGACACCGTCAATCGTCAGATCCTGCTGGTCGAAAAGCCGACCGGAAAGCTCGGACCTGAGCATTTCAAGATGGTCAACGGGAGTGTTCCCGAGCCGAAGGATGGCGAGGCGCTGGTGCGGACGCGCTATATTTCGCTGGACGCCGCCAACCGCGCGTGGATGCACGGTGCGACCTATCGCGCTGCCGTCGAGGCCAACACGGTGATGGCTGGTGGCAGCATCGCGGAGGTCGTCGCCTCGAAGGCTTCAAGCCTCGCGCCGGGCGATATCGTATTCGGCGATACCGGCTGGCAGGATTACGCCGCCGTGCCGGCAAAGCATCTGAACAAGATGCCTAAAATGGAGCCGATGACGCATCTGCTCAGCGTCTACGGCATCGCCGGCCTCACTGCCTATTTTGGTCTCCTGCATGTCGGCAAGCCGAAGCAAGGTGAGACCGTCGTCGTGTCGGCTGCCGCCGGCTCCGTCGGATCGATCGTCGGGCAGATCGCCAAGATCAAGGGCTGCAACGTCATCGGCATTGCCGGCGGCAAGGACAAGTGCCAGTGGCTCACGTCCGAACTCGGCTTCGACGCCGCGGTCGATTACAAGGACGGCGCCACCTTCAAGGCGCTGCGATCAGCCGCGCCGAAGGGCATCGACGTCTATTTCGACAATGTCGGCGGCGAGATCCTCGAAGCCTGCCTTTCGCTGATGAACAACCGCGGCCGCATCGCCTGCTGCGGAGCGATCTCGCAATATGACGGCGTGCCGTCCGCGCACGGTCCACGCGGCGTGCCCGGCCTGATCGTGGTGAAGCGCCTCGTCATGCAGGGCTTCATCGTGATGGACTTCATGGACCAGAGCGCCGCCGCGCTTGCCGATCTGCAGTCCTGGGTCGCCTCCGGCAAACTGAAGGTGCAGGAGGACGTGATCGACGGAATCGAGAACACGCCGAAAGCGCTGATCGGCCTGCTCGCCGGCGAGAACCGCGGCAAGCGCATGGTCAGGGTGTAGCGCCAGCCTTTGTAGGGTGGGCAAAGGCGCTCTTGCGCCGTGCCCACCACCCCTCCGTTCGCGCGCTGGTGGTGGGCACGCTTCGCTTTGCCCACCCTACGGGGTCTTAATGCGTCGCCGCCGTCGCCTGTACGTCCGCCTTCTTCCGCTTCCGCTCCTTCAGCCAGTTCTCGAACCGCTGGATCACGACGAAGAACGTCGGCACGAACAACACGGCGAGACACGTTGACGCCAGCATGCCCGAGAACACGGTGATGCCGATCGACTTCCGCGCATTGGCGCCGGCGCCGGTGGCGAGCACCAGCGGCACGACGCCGAGGATGAAGGCGAACGACGTCATCAGGATCGGACGGAAGCGAGCGCGCGCTGCCTCGACGGCCGATTCCAATAGCGGCTTGCGGTCGCGCACGTGGAGCTCGAGCGCCACCTCGACGATCAGGATGGCGTTCTTGGCCGACAGCGCGATCAACAGGATGATGCCGATCTGGGTGTAGAGGTTGTTCTCGATCCTCAGCCCGCTCAGCACCAGCATCGGGCCGAGCAGCGACAACGGCACCGCGAGAATGACCGAGATCGGCGCGTACCAGCTCTCATACTGTCCGGCCAGCACGAGGTACACCAGCAGCAGCGCCAGGCCGAACGCCCAGTAGATCTGGCCGCCGACGACCTTCTCCTGATACGACATCGCCGTCCACTCGAAGCCGGTGCCCGGCGGCAGCGTCTTTGCGGCGATCTCTTCCATCAGATTCATCGACTGGCCGGAGCTGTAACCCGTGGCCGGCAGCCCGATGATGGATGCCGATGGGTAGAGGTTATACAGGCTGATCAGCGACGGCCCGACCGCCGGCGTGATCTTCGCCACCGCGCCGAGCGGGATCATGTCGCCCTGGCTGTTGCGCACCGTCAGCCTTTCGATGTCGCGCGGGGTCAGGCGGAATTGCGCGTCTCCCTGCGTATAGACCTGGAAGGTGCGGCCGAACTTGTTGAACTGGTTGACGAAGCTCGACCCCATGTAGGACGACAGCGTCGAGAACACCTGGTCGGTGGTGACATGCATGGTCTGGGCCTTGACCCGGTCCACCTCGACGTCGAACTGCGGCACCATCGAACGGAACGGCGAACTGACCCGTTGCAGCGCGGTTTGCGTTGACGCATTGGAAACGACAGCACCAGTGATCGCCTGCAACTTGCTGAAATCGGAATTGCCGTCGCGAAGCTGCACCTGCATCGCAAAGCCGGCCGCATTGCCGATGCCCTGGATCGGTGGCGGCGGGACCACCAGGATCCGTGCTTCCTCGATCACCGACAACTTTTCGTTCAAGCCGACGAACAGCGACCGCAGATCCTCGCCCTCGCCGCGCGCACTCCACTCTTTGAGGATCAGATAGGCCACGCCGGCATTGGCGAGGCTGGATGAATTGTCGAGCGCGGAAATGCCGGCGATGGTGATCACCTGCTCGACGCCTGCGGTTTTGGCGGTGATGTCGCTGACCCGCGTCAGCACACGCTGGGTCCGCTCGAGCGCCGCACCGTCGGGCAGTTGCACGGCCACCAGCAGATAGCCCTGGTCCTCGATCGGAATGAAACCGGTCGGCACCCGCGACAGGCCGTAGCCGCCGATCGCGATCAGGATCAATGCGCAGATCACAGATACATTGCTGTGCGCGACCAGCCGGCCGATCACCCGGCCATACCAGGCCTCAAGACGGTTATAGACAGCATTGAAGCCGCGGTAGAAAAAGTTGCGCTGCTCCGGCGGCGCTGGCCGGCGCAGCCACAACGCGCACTGCGTCGGCTTCAGCGTCGCCGCATTGATGGCGCTGAGCAGCGCGGTGGCCGCAATCACCAGCGCGAACTGCGCATACATCCGCCCGGTCAATCCCGGCAGGAACGCTGACGGCAAGAACACCGAGACCAGCACCAGCGTAATGCCGATGATCGGCGCGAACAGCACGTCCATCGCGCTGATCGCCGCGTCATGGCCGGACATTCCCTTCTCGATATTATGGGCGGCGCCTTCGACCACGATGATGGCGTCGTCAACCACGATGCCTATCGCCAGCACGATCGCAAACAGCGTCGAGATGTTCACGGTGAAGCCGAGCGCCGCCATCGCCGCGAATGCGCCGATGATGGTCACCGGCACCGTCGTCGCCGGCACCAGCATCGCGCGCCAGTCCTGCAGGAAGATCAGGATCACGACGAGAACAAGAAGGCCGGCCTCGATCAGCGTCTTGTAGACCTCGTTGATCGATTCGGAGACGAATTTGGTGGTATTGAATGGCGTGTCGTACTTGATGTCCTGCGGGAATCCCTTCGCCAACTCCGCCATCTTTTTCTGAACCGCCTGCTCGACCTCGAGCGCGTTGGCGCCCGGCGACTGGAACACGCCGATGCCGGTGGCTGGCTTGTTGTTGAGCGAGAACATCTGGCTGTAGGTCTGGGCGCCGAGCTCGACCCAGCCGACGTCGCGCACGCGCGTGACGTCGCCGCTACTGCCGGTCTTGACGATCACGTTCTCGAACTCGCTAGTGTCGTCGAGTCGGCCGCTGACGTTCAGCGTATATTGAAACGCCTGCCCTGCTGGCGCCGGCGGCGCACCGACCTGGCCGGCGGTGACCTGCTGACTCTGCTGCTGGATCGCCGAAATCACATCCTGCGGCATCAGGTTGCGTGCCTGCAGCTTGTTCGGATCGAGCCAGACCCGCATCGAATACTGGCCAGCCCCGAACACGGTGACGTTGCCGACGCCGGGCAGGCGCGACAGCTCGTCGCGAATGTTGATGGTGGCGTAGTTGCTCAGGAACAGGCTGTCATAGGTCGCTTTCGGCGATGTCAGCGTCACGAACAAGAGGATCGCCGTCGACCTCTTCTGCACGGTGACGCCCTGGTTCTGCACCGATTGCGGCAGTTGCGACAGCGCGCTCGAGACCCGGTTCTGCACCAGCACCTGCGCGAAGTTGAGGTCGGTGCCGATCTTGAAGGTGACCGTCAGCGAATAGGAGCCGTCGGCGCCGCTGTAGGACTGCATGTAGAGCATGTCCTCGACGCCGTTGACCTGCTGCTCGATCGGCAGCGCTACCGTGTCGATCACGGTTTTCGCGCTGGCGCCGGGATAGCGGGTAGTGACCTGCACCGTGGGCGGCACGACGTCGGGATATTGGGCGACAGCGAGCCGGAACAGGCAGACGCCGCCGATCAAAATCATCAGGATCGCGATGACATTGGAAAGAACGGGCCGCTCGATGAAAAATTTTGAAATCATGGCCGGCTCCTACTTGGCCGACGCCGGCTGCGCTTCGACTATTTTCAGTTGCGGATCGACCTTCTGGCCGGGGATCGCACGCAACAGCCCGGCGGTAATCACGCGGTCATCGGCCTTGAGGCCTTCCTCGATGACGCGCAGCTCGCCTTCCAACGGCCCGACGCGCACCTTGCGCTGCTCGACGACATTTTCGCCGTTCACGACCAGCACATAACGTCCGGCCTGGTCGCTGCCGAGCGCGACGTCGGGCACGAGCAGCGCGTTCTGCACCTGGTCCAAAGGCACGCGGATTCGGACGAAGAATCCCGGCAGCAGCGCGCGGTCCGCATTGGGCAGCACGCCGCGCACGGGCAGCGTGCCGGTCGACTGGTTCAGCGTGGTGGCGGCATAGTCGAGCGTGCCCTTGTGCGGAAAGCCGGTCTCGGTCTGCAATCCGACCTCGATCGGCACCTGCCTGAGATCATCGGGCGTCAGGCCGCGCCGGCGCGCTTCCTCGCGGATTCGCAGCACGTCCTGTTCGTTGACGTTGAAATTCACGTAGATCGGGTCGAGAGCCACGATGGTGGCGAGTTGCGTCGGCGACGAAGCGCCGACCAGTTCGCCGACGGAGACGAGATGCGCGCTCACAACGCCGTCGAACGGCGCGACCACATTGGTGTAGCCGTAGTTGACCGCCGCGATCTTGGTATTGACCTGGGCCTGCAGCAGGCTCGCCTGCGCATTGTCGCGGGCCGCGGTGGAATTATCCAGCGTGGCCTGGGAAACGGCCTGCCGCTGCACCAACTCCTGCTGACGCTTGAAATCCGCCTCGGTCTGCCGCACCGATGCCTGCGCGCCGGATTCCGCGGCCTGCGCCTGTTCGAGCTTCAGCTTGTAGGTGTCGGGCTCGATCGTGAACAGGGATGTGCCCTCCTTTACGAAGTCGCCATCCTTGTAGTTGATCGATTGCAGAAAGCCCTGCACGCGCGCGACCAGATCGACATTCTTGATCGCCGCCGTATTGCCGGTCGCTTCCAGATAGCGCGTGAAAGGCCGTTGCAGGGGCGGCGCAACTTCGACCTTCGGCGGCGGTGGAGGAACAAAAGTATTTTGTTCGCAGGCACTTAAGATGCCCATCGCAGCAACGGCGAAAGCTGCACGGCAGGCGGCGGCGCCTTTTTGCGTGACAGTGCCGTGTGATCTCAAGCGTGCAGGCGAACGCGAAGCCTTCATTTTTGGTGCCTCAATCGGTCTTGTTCTGGAAAAGGCTTTATTCAGAAATCGGCTTTCCGCCATCCCATGAAAATAGCAACAATCCGCTTGCGGCGGAACTGGAAAGCGAAAATGATGCGTCCCGAATTTTTCAGCAGACGCATTCAAAACTTCACTTCGGTTGAAGCGGCGGCTTCCGGCGACAACAAAAGGATTTACTTAAATGATCGACATGTTGACGTGCGCGAGAAAGCTTGGGCCGTTGTTGGCGGCCGCGACATTCGCAATTGCAGCACCGGCGTTTGCGCAAGCGCCGAGCCAGGCGCAACTCGACGCGATCAAGTCGCAGTGTCGTTCGGACTATATGGCGCGTTGCTCCAGCGTGCCGCCGGGCGGCGAGGCCGCGCTGCAATGCCTGCAGAAGAACATGTCGAGCTTGTCATCGGGCTGCCAGGGCGCGGTGCGCGCGGTGGAAGCGCCGGCGGCGCCAAAAGCTGAGACGGCGCCCGCGGCAGCGCCCGCAAAACCTGCCGCGGTGACAACGGCGCCCAAGCCCGCAGCACCTGCTGCGGCAGCGCCCGCAGCCGCGGCGCCGGCATCCGGCGGCGCCGCACCGGCCGCGGCAGCAGCGCCGACGGCGATCGTGGTGCGGCCGATGCGGCCCCGCGAAGAACTGTTCGTGCTGCGGTCGACCTGCGGCGCCGACGTCCGCTCGATTTGCGGCGGCGTGCCCGCTGGCGGTGGCCGCATCGTGCAGTGTCTGGCGACCAACGCCGCCCGGCTTTCGCCTGCCTGCAAGGAAGTGCTGGCGCAATTCGCGGCGCGCTAGTCACAAGGATGCGGCCTGCCTGATCTGCGGACAATCCGTTGAACGGCCGGCAACCCAATAAGATCGTCGTGCGTACACGCCGTGAGAACCATCCGCAGAACCTTTCCAAGAAACTTTGAAAGAGAGACTTTCGAGACTGAGTATCAACAGTACAAGTTCGGGAGACCGACATGCGTTACTTGCTGATCATTGCATCCGCCCTCTTCGCTTTCGGCACCGCCATGACCTTTGAATCGACTGAAGCCAACGCCGCTGTATGCGCCAAGGGCGTCTATCGCGCCGGCTGCGCCGGAGCGCGCGGCGCGGTCGTCGTCCGCAAACCGGCTGTGGTTTGCAGGACCGTGTGGGTGAACGGCGCGAAGGTTCGGCGCTGCACCTGAACCCTGCGCGTTTCGTCGCAGGCTTGGTCGAGCCAGAGCTGCCGCAGAGCGGACAACCGTTCGCGGACACCCGGGCGCGGCTGAAGCAGGCCATGCACCGGTGGGTGACCGGGCCTGGAACCGCGCGCCTGTCATCATTTTTCTGTAGCGCAAATTTCCGGCACGGATTAGTCTTCATCTCAAATTAGTAAGTATACTGTCGATTGGGAGGGAGACGTGCGTATCGCCGTCATCGGCGGAGGCCCCGGCGGCCTCTACTTCGCCTATCTCTGGAAGCGCCGTCATCCGGACGCGCATATCGATCTGTTCGAACAGAACCCCGAAGGCGCGACCTGGGGGTTTGGCGTGGTGTTCTCCGAACAGGCGCTGGAATTTTTGCGCGCCGACGACCCCGAGACGGTCGACGCCATCACGCCGCGGATGGAGAGCTGGAAGAACATCACGCTCAATTTGCGTGGTGAGAGCGTCGAGATCGACGGCGTCGGTTTCTCCTCGATCGGCCGGCTCGAACTGCTTACCATCCTGCAGCAGCGCGTGCGCGAGGCGGGCGTGACGGCACGATACGACACCACGATCCAGTCGATCGACGAACTCGGCGGATACGACCTGATCGTTGCCGCCGACGGGCTGAACTCGCTGGTGCGCCGCGGGTTTGAGAAGGAATTCGGCGCCTCGGTTTCACACTCGACCAACAAATTCGCCTGGTACGGCACCAGCAAACGCTTTGCCACGCTGTCGCAGACGTTCGTGAAGACTGATGTGGGCTTCTTCAACGCGCATCACTATCGCTATTCGCCCGCCATGAGCACGTTCCTGGTCGAATGCGATGCGGCGACCTGGCAGGCCTATGGCTTCGAGCACAAGACGATCGAACAGTCGCAGGCGATCTGCGAGGAGATATTTGCTTCGACGCTGGACGGCCATTCGCTGGTGTCGAACAGATCGGTGTGGCGCAATTTTCCCTGGATCTGGAATGAGCGGTGGTCGCACGGCAACATGGTGCTGATTGGCGACGCCCTGCACACCGCGCATTTCTCGATCGGCTCAGGCACGCGACTCGCCATCGAAGACGCGATCGCGCTGACCAAAGCGCTGGAGGCGGAAAACGATATTCCCGCAGGCTTCGCCCGCTACCAGGCTGAACGCAAGCCGATCGTGCAGAAGCTGGTGACGGCGGCGCGCACCAGCGCCGACTGGTACGAACATTTCCCCGAACACATGAAGCTCGACCTGATGGATTTTGCCTACAGCTACATCACCCGCTCTGGGCGGATCGCCGACGCGCGGCTGCGCGCGATGTCGCCGGAATTCATGACGCGTTACGAGGCAGCGAAAAAAATCGGGAGCCAGGCATGACGTCAGAAATTTCCGATTTGGTCCCCCGCGACAATCCGGGAGCGCGCGAGATCGGCTTTGCGATCCCGGAACGCTATAACGCGAGCCGCATCCTTTTCGATAACCTTGCGGCCGGTCGAGGCGGCCGGCTGGCGCTGACCGGCCCCGGCGGCACGCGCACTTATGCAGAGCTCTGCACTGAAGCCGCTCAATGGGGCCACGGCTTTCAGTCGCTGGGCTTGAAGCGCGGCGACCGCATCCTGATGTTCCTCGATGACACGCCGGCCTACCCGGCGGCGTTTTTCGGCGCGGTGCGCTCAGGCTTCGTGCCGCTGCTGATCAACACGCTGACGCCGCCGGAGCTCCTGCAGTTCTACCTCTCGGACGCCGGCGCAGCGGTAGCGGTAGCGGAGGCCGAGTTTACCTCGCGGTTCAACGCGGAGGCCTGCAAGGATACGCCGCTGCAAACCCTCATTGTGGTCAATGGCGTAGCGGGCGAGCACGCCGTGCCACACACCGTCGACGCGGCGAAGTGGCTACAGGGCTTCGCCACCAACCTTCCGGAAGCCGACACCCACCGCGACGAGATGGCGTTCTGGATGTATTCCTCCGGCTCGACCGGACGTCCCAAGGGCATCGTTCATCTGCAGCACGACATGGCCTATAGCGAGCAGGCGTTTGCCCGCAGCGTGCTCAAGCTCGGATCCGACGACATCTGCTTCTCGGTGCCGAAGATTTTCTTCGCCTACGGCTTCGGCAATGCCATCACCTTCCCGTTCTCGGTCGGCGCGGCGACGCTGCTGCTGCCAGGACAACCGAAGCCGGCCACGATCTTCCAGGCGATCGAAAAGTATCGACCGTCCGTGTTCTACGGGTTGCCGACACTCTACACCTCGCTGACCAAGGCCGAGGGTGCGGCGACAACCGATTTCTCGTCGCTGCGGATGGCGCTGTCGGCGGCCGAAGTCTTATCGGCGGAGGTGTTCAACGGCTGGAAAAAGCTGACGGGGCTCGAGATCATCGAAGGGCTCGGCTCGACGGAAGTCCTGCACATCTATCTTTCCAACCGCCCCGAGAAGAAGAAGCTCGGTGCGGCCGGCCTGCGCGTGCCCGGTTACGAGATCCTGCTGAAGGACAAGGACGGCCGCGAGGTCGGCGATAACGAAGAGGGGATCTTGTGGGTCCGCGGCGATTCCAACACGCCGCTGTACTGGAACCGGCCGGACAAGTCCGCCGAGACCATTCGCGACGAGGGGTGGATCTACACCGGCGACCGTTTCATGCGTGATGCCGATGGCTTCCATTTCTTCCGCGGCCGCGCCGACGACCTGGTCAAGATATCAGGCCAGTGGGTCTATCCGCTCGAGGTCGAGCTCTGCCTTGCCGAGCATCCCGACATCAGGGAATGCGCGGTGTTCGCGGCCGAACTGCCGGACCGCCGGATGACGCTGAAAGCTGTGGTAGTGATGAACAAGGGCGAGTTCGATGCGACGAACGCCACCAAGACATTGCAGGACTACGTCAAGGCAAAGCTGCTGCCTTACAAATATCCGCGCGAGATCACCTTCATCGAGGAACTGCCGAAGACCGGCACCGGCAAGATCGACCGGCAGGCATTGATGAGGATGTAACCGCGCCCGTCATTGCGAGGAGCCACCCGTCGGCGCGAAGCGCCGCCGGATGACAGGCTCCACGACGAAGCAATCCATTCCTCCACTTTGTGGCGCTATGGATTGCTTCGCTGCGCTCGCAATGACGGCCTCCCGCTCAAGCCCCTCACCCCGCCTTCCCCAGATGCTCCAGCGCGTCCTCGGCGCGCAGCGGCACGCGCGAGGCTTCATTGTTGAGATCGACGAGCTGCGCCAGGAGCGCCAGCAGGGTCTTGCGGTCAGCAGGCTTCAGCGGCTGCAGCATCCTGACCTGGGCGCGCTCGACCGACGGCATGATGTCACGCAGCACGGCTGCGCCCGATTTCGAGAGATAGAGCAGCTTGACCCGCTTGTCCTCGCGCGAGGGCTTGCGCTCGATCAGCGCCTTACTCTCCAGACGCTCGATGACGTTGCCGAGGGTCGAGCGGTCGAACGCGATCACCGCCGAAAGCCGGGTGGCATCGATGCCCGGATGGGTGTGGATCGCGACCAGCGCCGCATATTGCACCGGCGTCAGGTCGAACGCACTGCATTCCTCGACGAAGATAGAGACCGCGATCTGCTGCATCCGCCGGAACAGATAGCCGGGCGCGGTATAGACCGCATCCATCGTGATCGTTTGTGGCTTACTCGGCATCGGGCTGCCTGTCCGGTGCGGCCTCAGTGAATGCCTTCATTTGCTTTGCCGCGGCTTCCGCCTCGAGCAGGCGGGAAAAGCCTGATACGTCGACGCCGAAGCGCCGCGCATTGGCAAGCTGCGGCAGCAGGCAGAGATCGGCAACCGTCGGCGCGTCGCCGAAACAGAACGGCCCGTTCTCGCCCTTGATCAGAGCCTCGCAGGCAGCGAGGCCCTCGCGGTTGGCCCAAGCCGCCCACTCGGTGACCTTCTCCTCGGGCAGGCCGAGCTGACGCAGCCGGGCCAGCACCTTCAAATTCTGCACCGGATGGATGTCGCAGGCGATAGCGAGCGCAAAGGCCCGCACTTTGGCGCGGCGCAGCGGATCCATCGGCAATAGCGGCGGGTTGGGATGGGTCTCGTCCAGCCATTCGATGATGGCCAGCGACTGGGTCAGCACCGCGCCATCGTCGCCCTCCAGCGTCGGCACCAGCCCCTGCGGGTTGAGGGCGAGATAGTCCGGCGCAATCTGTTCGCCCTTGCGAAGGTGATGCGGCAGGTGCTCTGCCGTGAGACCCTTGAGGTTGAGCGCGATCCTGACGCGATATGCCGCGCTGCTGCGGAAATAGCCATGCAGCTTCATCGGAACCTCCCTGATTCTTATGGCCTGTCCGGGTTTACCACATTGACGCTACCGATATTGTAAGTATACTGTCAATCTACACGATAAAGAATGACGGGAGGCTTGCCATGGAAGCCGTGCAGAAGACGCCGGAACGCGAGGCGTTCTACAAGAAGATCGACGGCGACAATCTCTCCGCGCTGTGGAACGTGCTGGGCGATCTCGTCACGCCGGAGCCGCGCAGCGCCTGCCGGCCGCATCTGTGGAAATTCGATTCGATCCGCGACTACATGACCGAGGCCGGCAAGCTGATCACCGCCAAGGAGGCCGAGCGGCGGGTGCTGGTGCTGGAGAACCCGGGGCTGCGCGGCCAGTCGAAGGTCACGACCTCGCTGTTTGCCGGCGTGCAGATGGTGGTCCCCGGCGATGTCGCGCCCGCTCATCGGCACAGCCAGTCGGCGCTGCGCTTCGTGCTCGAAGGCAAGGGCGCCCATACCACCGTCGACGGCGAGCGCACGGCGATGGAGCCCGGCGATTTCATCATCACGCCGTCGATGACCTGGCACGATCATTCCAACGAGACGAATGAGCCGATGTTCTGGCTCGACGGTCTCGATATCCCGATGGTGCAGTTCTTCGATGCTTCGTTTGCCGAAGGGTCAAACGAGGACCAGCAGAAGATCTCCAAGCCCGCCGGCGACAGTTTTGCGCGCTACGGCCACAATCTGCTGCCGGTCGACGAGAAGCGCAAATCCAAGACCTCGCCGATCTTCAACTATCCCTACAGCTACACCCGCGAGGCGCTGGAGCGCGCCAAGGCACGCGACGAATGGGACGCCTGCCACGGGCTGAAACTGAAATTCTCCAATCCCGAGACAGGCGATTTCGCGATGCCGACGATCGGCACCTTCATCCAGTTATTGCCTAAAGGTTTCAAGACCGCGCGCTACCGCTCGACCGATGCCACCGTGTTCGCCGCGATCGAAGGCAAGGGCCGCACGCGGATCGGCGACCAGACGTTCGAGTGGGGCGCCCGCGATCTGTTCGTGGTGCCGAGCTGGCACTGGGTGACGCACGAGGCGGACGTTGATTCAGTGCTGTTCTCTTTCTCCGACCGCCCGGTGCAGCAGAAGATCGACCTATTCCGCGAAGACCGCGGCAATGCGTGAGGAGTGGCGAAGACTCGTAGGGTAGGCAAAGGAGCGCTAGCGACGTGCCCACCATCACGGACTCCCCGCGCAATGGTGGGCACGCTTCCGCCTTCGCTCGTTGAGCTACGGCGGACAAGTCGCTTTGCCCACCCTACAATTCTACGCCTCACCTCACCGCCAGTGCAGTAACCTCGTCTCCAGCACGTTGATCGCCTTTCCCACCGCCAGCCCGAACAGCGACAGGATCACGACGCCGGCGAGGAGCTGATCGGTCTGCATGAGATTGCCGGCCTGCAGCACGAAGGCGCCGATGCCGAACTGCGCGCCGATCATTTCCGCGCTCACCACCAAGAGCAGCGCCACCGACGCCGTAATGCGGAATCCCGCAAGAATCGAGGGCAGCGCGCCCGGCCAGATCACGCGGCGGACGATCGCATGGAACGGCACGTTAAAACTCTGCGCCATCCGGATCAGGTTACGCGGCACGGCGTCGACGCCGCTATAGACCGAAATCGCCGTGGAGAAGAACACCCCTAACGCAATGGTCGCGATCTTCGGCTCTTCGCCGATCCCGAGCCAGAGGATCAGGAGCGGCAGCAGTGCGATCTTCGGGATCGGAAACAGCGCGGAAATGAAGGTGATGCCGACGCCGCGTGCCAACGTTGAGAGGCCGATTGCAAAACCGACGATCACGCCGGCCACCGTGCCGATCAGCCAGCCTGAGCCGATGCGAACGACCGAAGCGGAAACGTGCTGCCAGAGTGCGCCACTGACGGCGAGCTTGTAGATCGCGACCGCAATCGCCGAGGGCGCCGGCAGAAACAGCGGATTGACCCAGCCGGCGCTGCCGGCGAGTTGCCACAGCGCGATCACCAGCACCAGCGCGATCCACCCGGAAGCGCGGCCACCGCCCGGCATAAAACCCGCGCCGCGGAAGGCGACCGGCCGCGGAACGCTCCCGTCCTGTTGGGTATCCTGCGAGGGCGCGCGCTCAAGCATGTTGAACCTCGCGCTCGGCATCGATCGCCTCCTCGCGGATCAGCGACCACAACTGGTTCTGCAACGTCAGCAACTTGCCGCGGGCATCGATGCCGCCGCGTTCGGCACGCGTCATCGGAATGCTCACGACCTCGCGCACGCGGCCGGGCCGGCGCGACAGCACCACCACGCGGTCGGCAAGCCGCACCGCCTCTTCCAGATTATGCGTAACGTAGACCGCGCCCATCGCGCCGTCGGCCAGCAGGCGGACAAAATCCTCCATCAGCAATTCGCGGGTCTGGGAATCCAGCGCCGACAGCGGCTCGTCCATCAACAGGATCGCCGGCCGCACCGCAAGCGCCCGCGCGATGCCGACGCGCTGGCGCATGCCGCCGGACAATTGCTTCGGATAGGCGCCGCGAAAATCAGACAGGCCGGTGCGGCGCAGCGCGTCATCGACGACGGCCTGGCGCGCGGCGGCATCGAGCGCGGTATGAATCAGCGGAAACTCGACATTCGCTTCCACCGTGCACCACGGCAGCAGCGCAAAATCCTGGAACACGAAGGTCAGCGGATTGAAACTGTTGTCCGGCGGCGCTCCGCGCAGCTCTGCCCTCCCTTCGCTCGGCCGCAACAGGCCGCCCAGGATCGACAGCAACGTGCTCTTGCCGCAGCCGGACGGCCCCACGATCGCCACCACCTCGCCAGAGGCGACGGTGAACGACACGCGGTCGAGTACGTCAAGGCCGCCGAAGCGGTGACTGATATGGTCGGCGATCAGGTCCATGTGGTTCCGAACTCGTTACTTGCTCCGTCATTGCGAGGAGTCACCGGGTCCGGCCTCCGGCCGGCCCGATGATAAACTCCGCGACGACTTGTCCGCCGTAGCTCGAAGAGCGAAGGCGGAAGCAATCCATCTATCCCCGTACCGAAGCATGGATTGCTTCGCTTCGCTCGCAATGACGTCACTGGCGTAACTTGCATCAATCCGCCTTCACATATTCCTTCGCGATGATCGCATCCGCGGCAAATCCCTTGTCGACAAAGCCCTGCTCCTGCAGCCATGCGATCTGGTTATCGACGTTCTTGACGTCGAGCTTGCCGTCCGGGTCGATATAGGCGCAATTGCCGACCACCTGCTCGACCGGCAGATTGGTGTATTTGGCGACGATCTCGAGTAGCGGCTTTGTCTTGTCGTTGATCCCGGCCTTGCCGTCCTTCACGGAGGCCAGGATCACGTCATGATATTCGCGGTCGGCGCGTACCAGCGCGCCCAGCAGCTTCGTCACCAGCGCCTTGTTGGCAAGCGTCTTCGGTGAAGCAAACACCGCGCCTAACTGCCACGGCGTCTCATCGCCGACCCAGCCGAGAAACTTGGCGCCACCGGAATCCACCAGCGCCCGTGCGGTCGAGATCGGCAGCAGGGCCGCATCGACGGTTTCGCCCTTCAGCGCCGCGGCGGCATTGGACAGCGACTGCAGCGGCATCACCTTCACGTCCGCAAGCTTGAAGCCGTATTTGTCGGCGAGCAGCCCCAGCGAATAGTGAAAGCTGGAGCCGACCTGCGTCACCGCGATGCGCTTGCCGGCCAGATCCTTCGGTGTCTTCAGCCCCGCCGCATGGGCGTTATTGCTGGCGAAATAGCCGATCAAGGGATAGCCGGCCTTCTCGCGGCTCATGCCGCCGATCACCTTCAGCGTGCCCTTGCCGGCGAGATTATAGAGCCCGGCGGTAAATGCCGTGATGCCGAAATCGACGTCGCCGGACGTGGTCGCCACCGCGATCGGCTGCGCCGCATCAAAGAATTTCAGCTCGATGTCGAGCCCGGCCTCGCGAAAATAGCCCTTGTCCTGCGCGATGAACACCGGCGCCGAGGATGACAACCGCAGCACGCCGATTTTTGCCTTCAGCGCATCATCGGCCCGTGCAACCCCGCCCGCCGCCATCGCCAACAGGCCCGCCAGCGCGAGCCGCGCAAATCCCCTCATCCCGTTCCCTCCGTCTCTTCTTTTCGTATGCTATCCACTTGGTCGTCCCTGCGAACGCAGGGACGACGTAGCACATTTCGAAACTCACCGATCTATAATCCCTCGGGCACCGCCTGGTCCCGCCCGATGAACGCACCCTGTTGTTTCAACGTTTGTTGCAACTTTTCAACTGCAATGTCGCGTGGAATCGTATTGCCTGATAGCGCCAGTACCGCGGCGAGACCGGCCGCCTCCCCCATCACAAAGCAGGCGCCGGAGACCCGCGCCGCCGATTGGCCCTCATGGGTCATCGAGGCGCAGCGCCCGGCCATCAGCAGATTGTCTATGCCCTCAGGCACCAGCATGCGATACGGCAATTCGTTGAAGCCGCGCGATTCCGGGATCGGCGGAAACTTGAAGACGACGTCGCCGGCGACATGCTGCTCCATCGGCCAGCCATTGACGCCGATGGAATCCTCGAACGAGGCGCAGCCGAGCACATCCTCGCCCGACAGCATATAGCCGCCGACCACCCGGCGCGTCTCGCGGATGCCGAGCTGCGGCGGCAGGTCGACGATGTAGGATTTTTCGAAGCCGGGCACCGTGCGCAGGAATTCGAACGCCTGCACGGCCTGACGGCGGCCTTCGATCTCGCCGCGCGTCATCTGATCAGGATCGATGCCGCTGACCGCCGTGCCGTCCTCGCGCGCGAGCTGGGTGAAATTCACCCGCCATTCGATCGCCGAACGCTGCGGCCGCACGATCGCGGACTTGCGCGGAAAACGATGCGTGCCCGCGGCTTCCGCCTTTTCCATCAGCGCCGGAATCGTCCGCCACGCCTCGCCCGCCCTTTCGGGATCGATGCCGTTGAGACGGAGCATCATAGATGGGTAAAGCATGCTGCCGGCATTGTCGCCGACTTCGAAGGGTGCGCCCGCCCAGGCCGCGAGATCGCCGTCGCCTGAGCAATCGATGAATATGCCGGCGCGTACCGCCTGACGCCCCGCCTTGGTTTCCACCATCAGCGCGTGGATGCGCTTCACATCATCCATCACCACACCGGCGCCAAGTGCGTGAAAGAGGACATCGACCTTGTGTGCGGCCAATAGATCGTCCGCCGCGATCTTGTAGGCCGCGGTGTCATAGGCCTGCGCGAAAATCTTGCCGAGGATCAGATGCGGCGCATTGAGCCCATCGAGCCGGTCGATCCGCGCCAGCAGATCGGACGCAATCCCCTGCACCACCCGACGCATCTCGCCATGCACGTTGGCATGCAGTCCGCAAAAATTGGTCACGCCGGCGGCGGTGCCCATCCCGCCGAGAAAGCCGTAGCGTTCGATCAGGAGCGTGCGGCGGCCGGCGCGCGCAGCGGCCACGGCGGCCGCGATGCCGGCGGGCCCGCCGCCCAACACGGCAACTTCATATTCGCCGTAGAGCGGGATCTGGCGGGCGGGTTCGGTGATGGTTTTGCTGTGCAAAGTTTGGGTTCCTGGACGGTGGGACCAAATAATGCCCCGAGCAAGGACTTTTGGCTATCTGGCTAAGCAATTGGTGGTTGGGCCAATGACTTAGGAACACGGACAGCCCGAGAACGGTCAAGTAAAGATGTACGCGATCAGTTCAGCGAGGCGATTCTTGGCTATCCCCATCACTTGACCAAGCCCCTCTTGCGTCCCTTTTTCCGTCGCCTTTATCGCGCCAGCCTCCAGCGCAGAACGAGCCTTTTTTAGCAAACCCACCTCGACCATTGGGCTCTTCAGAACAGCTAGCGCAGTCTCCAAGATGACGACTAGTTGCGCCCTTTCAAGTTCAGTGAGCGCCTGCTCCTCGAGAGGCAAATTCGAATGCCTCGCGTGCTCAATGATGCTGTCCAACATCGTTGCGACGATGGTGATTTTGGTTTTCATCTCTGAGGAAAGATCGACTGCGACCCAACTTTCACCCACAAACGTAAAGGGCTTTGACTTCGCTGGCGTCGGCGGAGGAGAATCTTGATCCTGCGGAAGCTGATCTTCCGGGTAACCTTGGTCCTCAGACTTCAAATGGGACCGCACACGATCGGCGACTCTAGCAGCGGCGTTCTTGGTAATAACGCCACGCATTTTCATGAACTTGTTTAGGATGCTCGCATTGATTGATAGACGGCTAGATAAAGGGTTGTTGTCCCATCCATCAAGTTCGATGATTGCTTCACAGAGCTCTGGCAGCTGTACAACCTGCACGTTGCCGGTCGGCAGGCGATCAATCCTGCGCTGGGCGTACTCAACAAGATCGAGCAGCCGGTGAACCTCTTCAATCGGCATTGCCATCACGAAAACTCTTTTGAAAAAATCCTGGAAGAAATAGGTGATAAATCAGCGGCACGCATGCAGACATTGCTACTTATGGCTGTTGGTTCTCCGGGACAACAAGATTCCGGCACCTGTAGTCGGTGTTGGGCGTCTACCGCGAAAATCACGGTATTCCTACCCTCCAGAGGCGGATTTACGTTCCGACCTGCAGCGGCGAAGTCAGCTTGCGCAGCGCCGCGATCACCGAGAGCGCGGTGATGCGGCCGGTCTTCGGATTTTCCGAGGGGATATTCTCGATCGACATCGTGAACGAGGCCGAGTCGGATTCGACCCTGATCTGATGGCAGTTCCGCGTCACCGCCGGATCGGCCCAGATTTCGATCGTCGTGCGATCGGGCCCGATGCCGGCCAGCGACAGCGCTGCCACCACGTTCACGTTGGCCGGAAAGGCGGCAGCCGCATCGCGCGCCGAGCCCTTGAAGACACATAGCGCCGATGTCAGTCCATCCATGGAGATCCCGTTCTCGACGAGATAAGGCGCGCCGGCAAGACCTCGGGGCGGCTTGCGCGTGACCATCTGCACCGAATGGATGGTTCCTTCGGCAGCCGCCGAAACCGCATCGAAGCCGATCAGCGCGCCGGTCGGCACGATGATCTGACCGCCATGCACCCGCGCCAGATCGACCAGGTCGGGACGCGGCAACAGCGCACTGGCGCTCAGCACCATCACCTGCTTGCCGGCGCGCAGCATCGGCCGGCAGATCTGGTCGAGGATATCAGCCGGCGCGCACTCGACCACGAGGTCGGCATGGTCGGGCAAATCATCGAGCGAGATCAACGGACAGGAGATGCCTTCGCGATCGAGCCACGCCTGCGCCTTCGCGTGATCCCTAGTCGTGATCGCCGCGAGCGTGAGGCTCGGCAAACCTTCCGCCAGCTTGCGCGCGACGGTTCGGCCGATCTCGCCCAGTCCGGCGATGGCGATGCGTTTCGTTGGCAAAGCTTTTACGCTCCCGAATCGCAGCCCAACAGGCCGCATGATTTCCAAAGCGCTGCCATCTCTTCATGGCTTGCGAGGGCAACCCTACCCTCGCGGATATCGCGCTGGATACGAGCAACCTCCTGCGCTTGAGCGTCAGTCAAATGGTAGCAACTCGCGTCCTGCAGCTCCATTTCGAGGAGGACTTGTGCCGGATCCTCAAGATCTTTCGCTGTCATGGCTGGAATATAGCAAACTCTTTCGCGTCCACCACTGCCGTACCTATGTCACGGAAGACTCTACTTCCCCACAGCCCCCCAATTCGCCGCCCGCTTCTCCGCAAACGACGCCAGCCCCTCCGACGCCTCTTTCGTCTGCCGCCGCGCCGAATGCATTTTCACCAGCCGCGCGTAAGCCTCGTCATCGACGCCCATGCCACCGAACGAGCTCTCCATCGCCAACCGCTTGGTTTCGGCCAACGCTTCGGGACCGTTGGCGAGCAGTTGCTCGACCACCTTGGCGCCTGCCATTTCCAGCTCCGCCAGCGGCACCACCTCATGCACCAGCCCGATGCGGCGGGCCTCTTCCGCGCCGAACCGCTCGCCGGTCAGGGCGTAGCGGCGCACCTGGCGGACGCCGATGGCGTCGCAGAGTTGTGGGATGATGATCGCGGCGGTCAGGCCCCAGCGCACTTCGGTGATCGAGAACAGCGCATTGTCGGCAGCGATCACGACGTCGCAGGCCGAGATCACGCCGGTGCCGCCGCCGAAGCAGCCGCCCTGCACCAGCGCGACCGTCGGGATCGGCAGCGTGTTCAACCGCTGCACGGCTTCGAACGTCGCGCGCGACACCGCTTCGTTTTCTGCGGCCGATTTCGGCCGGACGCCATTGATCCATTTCAGGTCGGCGCCGGCCTGGAAATGCTTGCCATTGCCCTTGAGCACGACGACGCGGAGGTTTTGCTTCTTGCCGAGGTCGTCCATCGCCGCGAGCACGCCACCGATCAGGCCCGCGTCATAGGCGTTATTCACCTCGGGGCGATTGAGCGTGACCGTTGCGACGCCGCGCTCGTCGAGATTCCACAAAACCGGATTGGCAGTCATTCGGTAGCCTCTTTGTTCGGCATGTTGTTATGCCGAACCATAGGCCGGGATCGCAGGCGCTGTCACGGCCGCCAAATTACCTTCGGCCGTACCTCCGCATCATATCGGACCTGTCGGCAAAGGAGGTCCGCCGCGGGCCGATCGCCTCGAATTGGGCTTTTTGCTCGTCGGTCAAGGTCAGATTGAAGTCATCGAGCGCGGTGCGCACCTGCTTGACCGCCTGCAGCATGACATCGAGCCGCTTGCCGGCCGCGGCGAGCCGCGCGGATGGTGTGGCCCCCTCCTCGGGACGGCACGATGTACTCAACATCTCGCTGGCTTTGGTGTTTGCATTCTGCAGGGCTGTAAGGCCCGTGCGTTGCACGTCGGTCGGGCGCAGCCGCGCCTCGATCTCCTCGCTTGGCCATCGCAAGCCCGGGAATTGCGTGATGTCGCAGGCCCGCGCCAATGACCTTCTGCCGCGCCGCTCGGCCTTCCTTTCCTGCTCCTCGGCGACCGCGTTCAGCCGCGCCTTCTGCTCGTCATTCAGAAGACCATAGAACTTGTCGAGCGCCGGCTGCACGGTAGCGACGCCCGCGATCATCGCCTCGATGCGCTGCTGCATCGAGGCGAGCCGGCCGGCCGCCGTCAGCGAAATCGAAGCCGGGCACGCCGCCTTGATCTTTTGCGCCGATGTCACCGACGCATTGGCGAGATCGTCGAGCGCTGTGCGTTGCGCCTCGGTGGGCTCGATCACCTGCGCGATCAGATCGATCGGCAGGCCGGCGATTTCGCGGCTGTCGTCACCGCAGAATTGCGCCAGCCGGTCGTCACCCGGAGAGCCACGCGGCGGCAAATAGCCGGCCAAGCCTTCGTAGTCATAAGGTCCGAACAGGCCGGCATAGATGTCGTCGTAGCCATAGAACCAGAACGGCGCGCCGACACCCGGTCCCCACAGCGTATAGTCGTAGATATCGTTGTAGGCGAACGGCCAGAACAGCGGCCCGACCCAGCCGTACCCGCCATTGCCGTGCTGCCACCAGCCACCGCCCCGCGGCCGGCCATATTGCCAACCTGCCAGCGCCGCGCCCGCGGTCAGGCTGGCGCGGGCGGCGGGATTTTTCAGGACGGCAGCGCTGCGAGCGAGCGCTCGCGCGTTCGTCGCGCGGCCGCCGGCCGCGGCGCGGTTGATGCGAGGAGCGTGGAACGAGCGAGAACGTGCCGCTCTGCCGTGAAAATGGCCTCCGCCATGATGGCGCGCGCCGAAATGTTTATGGCCGTGACCGCCGCCATGATGCCCGTGCCCGCCACCGCGACCGCCGCCGTGACCACCGCCATGGCCGCCTTTCGCGACGGCATATCCGGCCGCCGACAGCGCAGTCGCGAGAACAATGACGGCAATTCCCAGCCCAAGTTTTGTCATGGCACGCCCCACCATCGTTGCGTCACGAACCCTGACGCGCGCTGATGAACGCCAGCGGAACAGCAAAGTTCCCTCGGGCCGGGGCGGCGCGATCGCGCAACCCACCCTGTCGAACCGAACCGGTTGCGCGCGAACAAGGCTTGTGAAAACTAGCAACGGCACTTCTTCCCCTCCCAGCAGGATTTTCCATCGATGCGGATTTGCGTTTTCGGTGCGGGCGCCGTCGGCAGCCATTTTGCGGTGCGGCTCGCACTGGCAGGACATGACGTTTCCTGCGTGATGCGCGGTGCGCATCTGGATGCCGTGAAAGCCAACGGGCTGACGCTGCGGGTTGGAGATGGCGAGTTCAAGGCGAAGGTCAGCGCATCCAGCGATCCCGCCGCGCTGGGCCGGCAGGACGTTGTCCTTTGCACGTTGAAAGCGACAGGGCTCTCCAGCCTCGCCGTCGGGCTGCAGCCACTGCTCGGCAGTGACACCGCCGTGGTGTTCGCGCAGAACGGCATTCCCTGGTGGTACGATATCGGGCTCTCGCCAAGCCATCCGCCGGTGCCGGATCTGGCCTTCCTCGATCCCGGCGGACTCCTGCGTGCGGCGATCCCGAGATCGCGCATCGTCGGGGGCGTGGTATTCTCATCGAATGAAGTCATCGCGCAGGGTGTGGTCGCGAATCTGTCGCCCGAGCGCAACCGGCTCCTGATCGGCGAGTGCGACGACCGCGTCAGCGAGCGCGTCATGAAGCTGCGCGCCGCGCTGAACGCAGCTTCGATCGACTCGCCCGAGGTCACGCAGATCAGGGAGACGATCTGGTCCAAACTCCTGACCAACATGTCGATGTCGGTGCTGTGTTTGCTGACCGGGCAGACTGCGCGCGCCGTCCGCGACGATCCTGATCTCGCCGACATCGTGCCGCGCCTGCTCGATGAGGCCAACAGCGTGGCGCAAAGCTGCTTTCCGCAAGTCAGGCGCGTGACGCGATCCGGCCCCGCGCCGGACCACAAGCCGTCGATCCTGCAGGATTACGAGCTCGGCCGCGCCATGGAGATCGACGTTTTGGTCCGCGCGCCCGCCGCCTTCGCCCGCGCCGCCGGACTTTCGACACCGATGCTCGACATGATGGCCGCGCTGGCGATCCGCCAGGCGCGCGACAAGGGGCTGTACTAGACCTGAGAACAAGCAAGGGGAAACCGCATCATGCATGTCAAAGACAAGGTCTGCGTCGTCACGGGAGCCGCGAGCGGCATCGGTGGGGCGGTGGCGCGCGCCTATGCGGAAGCCGGTGCGCGTGGCGTCGTCGTCGCGGACCTAAAAACCTCGCGCGAGAAGCTTGCCAAGGTCGCGGGCGACATCGACGGGCTGCCGATCACGGCCGACGTCGGACTGGAGGAAGACATCAAGGCACTGATCGCCGCGGCTGAAGACAAGTATGGCCCCGTTGACGTGTTCTTCTCCAACGCCGGGCTCTCGCGCAAGGGACAGGAGACCGCGTCTGACGCCGATTGGGACGTGAGCTGGCGCGTCCATGTCATGAGCCATGTGTTCGCGGCGCGCGCGCTGGTGCCCGGCATGCTCGCGCGCGGCTCCGGCTATCTCCTCAACACCGCGTCCGCGGCGGGTCTGCTGGCGTCACTGAACTCGATGCCGTACGGCGTGACCAAGAACGCCGCGGTGGCGCTCGCCGAGCACCTCGCCATTCAATATGGCGACCGCGGCATCCGCGTCTCCGTGCTCTGCCCGCAATCGGTGCAGACCGGAATGACAACGCCCGGCCCCAGCGCGGCGCGGGTCGATGGCGTATTGCAGCCGCCGGAAGTGGCGCGCATGGTGATCGAAGCGATGGAGGAAGAACGCTTCCTTATCCTGTCGCACCCGCAGGTCGCCGAATACATCCAGCGCAAGGCCTCCAACCGCGACCGCTGGCTCGCCGGCATGCGGCGACTGCGCGACAAGATCTACGGCGCGCCGGCGTCGGCGTAACCGCCGTCATTGCGAGGAGCTTAAGCGACGAAGCAATCCATCTATCCCGACGCCGCTCTATGGATTGCTTCGCTACGCTCGCAATGACGGGTCAGGCGGCGCGAATTGCTCCAATAGTCCCGTGTAATTTTTGACGCCCGGCGACGCATACGAACCGCGCCGCGAGGTCGTCAGCTTCAGGCCGGCCAGCGCCTCGGCCTGCTTCACCGCTGCCGCCACGCCGTCGACGACCGGCACGCCGAACTTCCGCGACAGTTTTTGCGCGAGATCGGCCATGCCCGCACAGCCGAGCACGACCGCCTCCGCGCCCTTCTCCAGCGCACGGGCAATCTCGGCTTCAAGCTTGGCTTCCGCGCCGGAGCCCGGCTTTTCGAGATCGAGCACCGCGACGTCGCAAGCGGTGACCTGCGCCCTCTCCGTAAAACCATAGCGGCGCACCAGCTCTTCGAGCGGCACGATCGAGCGCGGCAATGTGGTGACGATCGCGATGCGTTTTGCGATCTGGCCGGCCGTTACCAGCGCCGCCTCGCAAATGCCGACCACGGGAAAGCGCGCGGCGGTGCGGGCCGCGTCGAGCCCGGTGTCGTCGAAGCAGGCGATGATCGCTGCATCGGCATCCGGCGCATTCATCAGCGCCTGGATCAGGCCAGGCACGGCGAAGGCCTCGTCGTAATAGCCTTCGATCGAGACCGGCCCCATCGCCGAGGTGACAGCGGATATTTCGGTGCCTGGTGCGGCGACAGCGCGCGCCGCGGCGCCGATCGTTTCGGTCATCGAGGCGGTGGTATTCGGATTGACGATCAGGATTTTTGTCATGACGCATCGTAGTCAAGATGGCGCGCGGCGCAACTCTCTCACCGTCGCCCCTGCGAACCGCAGGAACGACGTCGGAGAGCTTAACTCACGACCGTCTGAACCCATTCGGAAAGCGCGTCCAGCGCCTCGTCCATCACCTCGCGGTCATTCCGCCTCGAACTCTTCAACACATGGAAGGAATGATCGGCGCCATCAAGTAGATGCAGCGCCGCGCGCGATCCCAGGCTCTTGACGACAGGCTCGAGCAGACTCAATTCCGCCAGTGCATCGCGCGTGCCCTGCAGAAACAGCATCGGGACTGTGACGTCGGCGAGATGCCTGGCCCGCTCGCTGGAAGGTTTTCCGGCCGGATGCAGCGGAAAGCCGAGAAACGCCAACCCGCGGACACCCGGCAACGGCGAAAGCGCCTGTGCCTGCGACGTCATCCGCCCGCCGAACGATCGGCCGCCCGCGATCAGTGGCAATGAGGGAAAGCGTCGTCCGGCTTCCGCCACGGCCGCTCGCACTGTTGCATGCGCAACCGCAGGCGGATCGGGCCGCTTGCCGCCGTTTTCCATGTAGGGAAACTGATAGCGCAGCGTCGCAATGCCGCGCTCGGCAAGGCCCGCGGCAACCGTCTCCATCGACTTGTGTATCATGCCCGCGCCGGCCCCGTGCGCGAACACGTAACAGGCGCGAGGCTGTGGCGGCTGCATCACCAGGCCGGAAACCGCCTGACCGGAGCCGATCTCAATTCGCAAGCGTTCCAGCGCTTCTGCCGTCATGTGATCTGTCCGACACTTTTCTGCATGATGGAGACTCTATACTGGAAAACGCGCGGCGAAAGATGACCGGCGAGGACCGCATCCCGCGGCCCTCAAGGATTTGGATTTATGGACAGACCTACGGCGCCACTATAAGATGGCATCATGTTCAACCGCACGCCGAGGGTGATTCGCCTTGCGGCGTTTTTTGATAACAGACCGATATTGCGCGCCAACGGCGCATTTTTAACGAGGGGCAGGCCATGCGGGGCAAAAGGATTGCAAAAATTGTGATCGTGCTGGCGGTCGTCGGCATCGGCTATGCCGCCGTCAAGGACGACATCGCCAAGCTCTGGCAGGATCTTCACGTCAAGATCGTGGAGCATCCCACACCGAAGAAGACCGTCTGGCTCGATCAGGGCATCGCCAAGGAAAAACTGAGCTGGTTCTATCACGCCGATCAGGGAACGCGGACCTTCGGCTTCCCCTATGAGTGGTTCATGGCGCTGGAGCAGCCGACGATTTCGTGGCTGCCGTTCACCAAGGTCGGCCTCTTCAGCGACACCGCCTATCTCGATCGCTACGGCTTCATCCCCGATACCATCATCCCTGGCAAGCAGGCGCTTCCGATCGGCTTCGCGAAAGGCACCCCGATGCTGGATCCGACCGGCGCGCCGTGGAAGAACCCGCGCAACAAGCAGGACATGACCGGCGTCGGCCTGACCTGTGCGGCCTGCCACACCGGCAGCTTCACCTACAAGGACACTGCTGTCGTCATCGACGGCGGACCGGCGCTCACCAACCTCTTCGCGATGAAGCAGGGTATGGGCATCTCGCTTCTGCTGACGCGCTACTGGCCTGGGCGGTTCGACCGCTTCGCCGAGCGCATCCTTGGTCCGGATTCCACCGTCGACGACCGCGAGACGCTGAAGAACCAGCTCGACCAGGTCCTTGCCCAATACAAGCAGGTCAAGAATCTGGAGGAACGCGTCGCCTCCCAGAGCATCCTGGAAGGATATGGACGGCTCGACGCGCTGAACCGGATCGGCAACCAGGTGTTTTCGATCGACCTGAAGAAGCCGGAGAACTATGCCGGCTCCTCCGCGCCGGTGCATTTTCCGCGGATCTGGAACACGCCGTGGTTCGACTGGGTGCAGTACAACGGTTCGATCATGCAGCCGATGGTGCGCAACGCCGGCGAGGCGCTTGGCGTATCGGCGGAGCTCAATCTGACCGAACCGTCGAAGGGTCTGTATAAATCAAGCGTCGACCTGAAGTCGCTCGACGAAATGGAGCAGATGATCAAGGGCAAGAATCCGCCGAACGCGAAGGACGGATTCTCAGGCCTGAAATCCCCGAAATGGCCGGGTGATATCCTGCCGCCGATCGACCAGAAGCTGGCCGACAAGGGCGCCGAACTCTACAAGACCCACTGCCAGGAGTGCCACCGGCCGCCGGTGACGAGCGAGGCGTTCTACGATTTCAACAACAAGGACTGGTGGACCAAGAACGAGGCGGGCGAGGCGATCCTCAAGGTCGAGAACGTTCCGATCTCGCACATCGGAACCGATCCCGCGCAGGCGGCGGACATGCTGGCCCGCACGGTCGCGGTTCCCGACCATCTCGGAATCAAAAGCAGCAGTTTTGCATTCGCACTCGGCGAACTCGTCGAGAAGACCGTCAACACCATCTTCGATCAACAGAAGCCGCCTGCGAGCGCTGCGGAGCGGAAGCGGATGGATGGCTATATGCCGAACGAACTCCGGGGCGAACTGGCCTACAAGGTCCGTCCGCTGAACGGCGTGTGGGCGACGCCGCCCTATCTGCACAACGGCTCGGTGCCGACCATCGACGACCTGCTCGGCGACCCGGAAAAGCGGCCGACGAAATTCCATCTCGGCAGCCGCGAATACGACCCCGTGAAGCTCGGTTACAAGACCGACCCGATCGCCAACGGGTTCGAATTCGACACCTCGATTCGCGGCAACTCGAACAGGGGCCACGAGTTCAGGAAGGACTACAGCAAGGAAAGGGAAGTCAAGGGCGTCATCGGACCGGAGTTGTCCGCCGACGATCGAAAGGCGCTGATCGAATACCTCAAGACGCTCTGATTCATTCGAACTGATTCATTCGAGCACCTTCGCGGCCGGACTTCGTCCGGCCGTCGCCACCTGCGCGCCTGCCTCGCAGCGTCGGAATCGAACGGCTGGCCTTAACGGCTGGCCACCAACCGCAAATGCGGCTTGATCTTTTCCTCAAGCTCGGCCTTGAGCTGGTGCACGCGCGGATCAGCCGAGCGCGCCGCGCACAGCGAATATTGGTTGACCGAGCACGCCAGCGCGCGCCGCTCGTCGGCGGTCCGCGTCACTTCCGGGCTGGACAGTTTCAGCACCATCCCGCCGAGTTGCACCAGCATTTCGTCGAGCACCCGATCCATTCCGGCAATTTGATCCATCGCACCACTCCCTCTGGAAGGAGTAATGATCGGCGCGCCCGGCCGTTCCCCGCGCGCGCTCGGTTAGGGATGACCAGAAGTAAACGGACCGCGATTCTATCGACGCCGCCCGCATATCGTCTTGAGGGAATCATTATCAATTGAAGGATGCGGGCCCGGTTTGCTCTGGGAAACGCCGCAATTGCGGCGGCCGCCGCCGTTACCTATGCTGCCGTCCTGTTCCGCAACGAGGCCCCGCATGATCCCGCCGCTCGATCCCGTCGTCGCCCAGATCATTCCGCTGCTGCCGCTGCGCGATCCCGCGACGATGACGCCGCAGAGCGCGCGCGATGCGCTCCGCGCATTGGCGGCCTCGCGCGCGGCAGTGCCGCCGCCTCCGGTGATGAGTACGGAAGACATCAAGGTGAAAGGTCCGGCCGGGTTCCTTGCCGCGCGGGTCTACCGGAACTCGAACGAAAAATCGCCGACGGTCGTGTTCTTTCACGGCGGCGGCTGGGTTGCAGGCGATCTCGAAACCCATGACCGGCAGGCGCGCTGGCTCGCGATCGAGACCGGCGCCGTCGTCGTCTCGGTCGATTACCGCCGCCCGCCCGAGGTGTGCTTTCCCGGCGCCTTCGAGGATGCCTTCACGGCCACACAGGACGTCATCGCCCGCATCGCCGAATTCGGCGGCGATGCCGCGCGCGTCGGCGTCGCCGGCGACAGCGCGGGCGGCAATCTGGCGGCCACCACCGCGATCGCCTGCCGCGACGCCAGCATCAGGCTATCCGCGCAACTGCTGGTCTATCCCGTCACCGACGTTGCCGGAAATTTCGCGGACCCGACGGAAAACGCCCGCTTCCCCTCGCGCAGCGAGAACGCAGAAGGCTATTTCCTCACCCGCGCCACCATGGAATGGTTTTGCGGCCATTACCTCGAAGACAAAACGCATGGCACCGACTGGCGCGTCTCGCCGCTCTGCGCCAAGAACCTTGCCGGCGTAGCGCCGGCGATTGTCTGCACCGCATGGTTCGATCCGCTCCGCGACGAAGGCAAGGCCTACGCCGACGCGCTCAAGGCCGCCGGCGTGCCGACCAGCCATTACGACGGCCTCGGCCTGATCCATGGCTATTTCGGCCTCGGCGAGGCGTCGGAGACCGCGAAGCGAGAAGCGCAGCGGGCGCGAGCGGATTTCAGGGCGCTGCTCGAAGCGTGATGGTGACAATGTCTGTCATGCGCCGGTTCGATCCCCGCGGATGGCTGCGTTGTGGAGCTGGTCGGACACTGGCGTGCTGGCGATCCCGGGAAGACTCGAACTTCCGACCTACGGTTTAGGAAACCGTCGCTCTATCCGGCTGAGCTACGGGACCGCGGACCCGCGTGGCAAGGCAGGTGCTTGGGAGGGTTCATAGCAAAGCAGGCGTGGCATCGCCAGCCCCTCCGGGCCGACCCTTTGGCCCCGCAGAGAGATCCCGCGTCGATCGAAAACCAAAAAGGAGCCGCCCGCCGACGGCTCCAGTTGCGGCTTTTCTGCCCCGTGTACCGCCGTTACCTTGTTTGCGGCCATACCTCTTCAACATACGGCTGATTCGACCTCTCGCACGTGGCCGGGGAGTGACACAGTCAGAGAAACCCGACGCCACGCCGCATCCTCAAATCATGCCGAAACTTCCCCCGAATGCCGTGGAACGTTCGCACATGCGTTCTGTTCTAAGGAAACACGTCGACTTTCCGAGGAGGACAAAATGCAGAAACTCCTAGCCGCGGCTCTTTTGAGCGCCGCAGTCTTCAGTGCTCCCGCCTATGCGCAGACCGCGCAGACGGCTCAGCCCGCCGCCCCCGCCGCGACGGCCAGCTCGCAGGAAAAGATGGAGCTCAAGGGGAACTGGCGCGCGTCCAAGCTCATGGGCCTCGACGTCTATAATGACGGCAATGAAAAGCTCGGCGAGATCAACGAGCTGATCCTGGACAAGGATGGCAAGGTCAATGCCATAGTCATCGGCGTCGGCGGCCTCCTGGGCATGGGCGAGCACGACATCGCCGTTTCCATGGACAAGCTCAAATTCGTCGAGGAGCCGGTCCGCACCAGCTCGACGGCGCCCGGAGCGACTACAGGCACGCAGCGCGAGACCACGACCGGCGCGGCCACGACAAGCACGGCACGCAGCGCCGATGCGAACGACTGGATGCCCGATCACGCCGTGATGAGCGGCACCAAGGAGCAGCTCAAGGCGATGCCGCAGTTCAAATATTCAGACTAAACTGAGGCAGCCAACTCTTGATGATAAAGGCCCCACCCTCGTGGGGCCTTTGTCATGAGCGGATACGGTGCCGGCGCTTGCCGCTACGCCTTGATGTTGTTCTCGCGGACCACCTGTCCCCAGATGCTCACCTGCTTGGCGAAGAAGGTGCCGAACTCCTTGCCGTCGGCGAGCAGCAGCGACATGTTCTGGGTATCGCGCAACTGCGCCGCTACCGCCGGCTCGCTCAGAATCTCCTTCACCGATTTCGCCATGCCGGCGACGGCATCTTCCGGCGTTCCCTTTGGCGCGAAAACGCCCCACCAGGCCAGCGTCTCGAAATCGGGAAAGCCCGCTTCGATCGCAGTCTGCGTATCCTTCAGCACGGGCATCCGCTCGCGGCCCATCTGCAGGATCGGCCGCAACCTGTTGGTGCCGAGTTGCGCCGTGATTAGCGCCGCCGATCCCACGATGAGATCGACATGGCCGCCGAGCACGTCGTTCATCGCCGGACCGCCGCCGCGGTAGGGCACATGCGTGATCTCGACGCCGGCCTTCTTGCTCAGCACCGTCATCGCCAGATGGCCGAGCGTGCCGATCCCGACGGAGGCGTATTTCACCGCGCCGGGCGTTGCCTTGCAGGCCGCGACCACGTCGGCAAAGGTCTTGTACGGCCGCTCGGCATTCGCGGCGACGACATAAGGCGCCGTGCCGACCAGGAACACCGGCACCAGGTCCTTCTCGACATCCAGCCCCGGCTTTTCGAGGATCGATGGGATGACCGCGTGCGAGTCGAACGTCACCAGGAACGTCGCGCCGTCAGGCGCGCTCTTGGCAACCTGCACGGCGCCGAGCGAGCCGGCCGCGCCGGATTTGTTCTCCACCAGCACGGTGCGGCCGAGCTTCGTCTGCAGATGAGACTGCAATAGCCGCGCCAGCGCATCGGTCGATCCGCCCGGCGGGAACGGCACCACCAGCGTCATGTTTTTAGCCGGCTGCGCCAGCGCCGGCGTCACCGCGAACGCGGCTGTCGCCGCAAGCAAGTTGCGTCTTGTGATCTTCACCAGAACTCTCCTCCCGTTATCGCCTGCGATTTTTTTGTTTTTGTTCGCAGACTTGTCTCACGTGCCGAAGCCGGACCCGGCCTTTTTGTATTCGGGGCGCGGCGGGCTGAAGATGTCAAGCACACGCGCGCCATCCGGTCCAGCCCGCATGGTGTGCGGCACATTGCCGGGCGTGCGCCAGAAATCGCCCTTTTTGACCGGAATTTCCTCACCGCCCTGAACCCGGATCGCCGAGCCCTCAAGCAGCACGCCCCATTGTTCTTCGGGGTGATGATGCAGCGTGCCTTGCGAATGCGGCCCCAGCGTCACCACCGACAGCATGGCGTGCTCGCCGGAAAAGATGCGTGTGGTGACGCCGGCGGCGAGTTCGCGAAGCAGGCCGTCGCTAGGGTTATCCAGATTGTGGAATTCGTCCTTCTGACTCATCGTTCCTCCCTGCGTGCTGTCGCGCCCATCAGGACTTGCCGTAGCTGCCCTGGTAGCGGCCTTCGCGGATCGCGGTGAGTGTGTCTTCCTCGCGCGCGATCTGGGCGCGGACCGCCTCGAGCAATGTAACGGCCACAGCAGCAGGGAACGATACCACGCCGTCCTCATCGCCAACCACGATGTCGCCAGGAGAAATTACCGAGCCGCCGATGGAAACCGGCACGTTGATCTCGCCGGGTCCGCTCTTGTACGGGCCGCGGTGGATCGCCGCGCGGGCAAAGCAGGGAAAGTCGGATGCCGCGAAGGCCGCGACGTCGCGGATGGCGCCGTCGATCACATAGCCCGCGGCGCCGCGGTATTCGGCGATATTCTTCATGATCTCGCCGACCAGCGCCCGCGTCTCGTCACCGCCGCCATCAACCACGATGACGTCGCCGGGACCGACCAGTTCCAGCGCCCGGTGGATCGCAAGATTGTCGCCGGGCCGCGTGCGCACCGTGAAAGCAGCTCCGACCAGCCGGCCGGCGCGATGAAACGGCCGCAGGCCCACGGCGCCCGGCAGCCGGGCAAGATTGTCGCTGATGATCGAGGTTGGCGCGTTCCTGAACGCCTCGATCAGCTCAGGCGCGGGCTTCGGCACGCTCGTCATGGCCGTGGTAATGGTCATAGAGACTGTTTCCTCTTGCTTCCTCTTGCGGCTCCGGCCCGCTCGGCGCGAGGGCTCCAGATTAGAGCGTTTTCCAGCGAAGTGGACACCGGTTCGCGTCAAGAAAACGCGTCAAACAAAAACCTAGAGCCCGGTTCTGATTCAATCAGAACCGAAAAGGCTCTAGCCGCCACATGATGGCTTGGGTTGCTGCAAAACAATTAGCATTCCGCTTGAGCAGGTATAATGGATTTGGATGGGTCCGGGGCGGCTCGCCGGGGGGCCCGCACGTCACGTCGGTACTTTCGAAATCTTCGCCTCGGCCACACTTCTTAATGCAGCCTTAACCAGACCGGCCGACGCTGGTTGCGAAGATTCGCACCGCACAGTTGTCTTACAATGCTGTTTAAGAACCTTGCCCCCTCACCGGTCCTTTCGATCATCCGGTTTTCCGACATCGACGCCTTCCGGCCGGTCGAATTCGTCGCCGATGCTCGCAGCGTCCCGCTGAATCTTGCGAACTTCCATACCGCGCGCGCGGCGGTGCAGTTGCCTTGCTGCCAGGTCACGATGCTCCGCTCGTTTCCACGTATCGTCGATGTGAGCTACCGCGCCGCGCATGGCGTCGTCATCTTCCAGATCGAGGACGACTACGACGTCGCTGTCAACGGCATGTCCGTGAATCGTCCGGCTTTTATCGGCATGCGCGGCAATGTGGATTTGCAGTTCGTCGAACCCCGTGGATCGCTGCACGCGATCATCACCCTTGGCGCCGGCCTGCGGGATCGGGAATGGTTCGATACGGCGGACCGGCTGTGCCCGCTCATGCCGGACCCCGAGGCCCTCGCAACGGTCAGATCCGTCACGACAGATATTTTGCAGACGGCTTCCGCCCGGCCGGAACTGTTGCAGGAGCCGCGTTCGGCGCTGGCCCTCCAGGAAGGCCTGCTGCTCGCCATCGACGAGATGTTCCGCAGCGGCCGAACGCCGGAGGTGGCCGGCAAGATTGCAAGCAGGGGCTATTGCCGCCTCGTTCGCATGATCGATGAGTATGTCGCCTTTCATGCCGCCTCGGCGATCTACAGCGCCGACCTCGCCGAACAATGCGGCGTGTCGGTCAGGACGCTGGGCACGGCGGTGGCGAGCGTCCGCGGCATGAGCCTGCATCGCTATTTGCGCCTCAAGCAGCTTTGGTCGGCACGCGCGCAGCTCGTCAAGGGATCCGACGCCATCACCGTGACATCGTGCGCCCGCGCCAACGGCTTTCATCACATGGGGGAATTTGCCAGGCTCTATCGCGCGACGTTCCATGAAACCGCATCGCGCACGCTGGCTCGCGCGAGAGGCGCTGACTGATTCTTGCCACAATGTGCCGTGCTTATCCGCTTGTCTTCAGATGGTGCACTTAGAATCGTTACAGCATCGTCTGCGCGAATTTGCCCTGCTGTTGAATTTCTTCTGAATTTTTAATGGCCTAACACTGTGTTCCATCGGTCACATCCCGAGGATAAGATCACAACGCAAGCGGGAACACCGTGCAATTTCGGCGTGACAGCGCTGCCAAAATGATGACAATCGACTCAAGCAAAGTTCCCTAGAATTCGAGTTGGAGCAGACCGTCCGTGATCGCCTCACGTGCATCTTCACTTGTTGTTGCCGCGATCGGAGGGCTGTTCGTGCTCGCGCCGGTGGCTTCGGATGCGCAGTGGTGGCGCAGTGCGCCGGTGGATTTCGAATCCTGCGCCGACGTTGCCGAAAAAGCGACGACCAAAGAAGAAAAGACGGCGAAACTCGCTGAATGCAACGCGAAATTCGCCGGCCGCCGCAAGCCCGGCGGCGGCTACACCTATTACGACTTCATGCAGGACCGGACGTTCGACATCGCGGGACCCAACCCGACGCCGGAAGAGCAAAAGAAGATCGACGAGCAATATACTGCCTATCTCGAGCGCGAGCGGCGCAATCACATCGCCGCGGCGGTGGCGGCCAAGCAGCAACAGCCGGAGCCGCCGCCAGCGCAGGGAATGCAACAAGACATCCAGCAGGTCTCGCTGCGCACAGAGCAGGCCGCTCCGCCGGTCGAAACCGAAAGAGTGCCGATACCGGTGGCGAGCCCGGTCAAGCAGGCCGCACGCATCAAGGCGGCTCAATGCGCCAAGAACCAATTCTCGTGTGAATGGCCGCGGCTCTCGGAGAGCATCAACGAACTGAAAAAGCTGCTCAACCCGCAGCAGCAGCCACCGACCAAGCAGAAGAAGGGCTAGCCACTTCTGTCGTCCCTGCGAACGCAGGGGCCCATACGCCGCGGCGGATGTTGTCTTGCTGCGATGGTCGACGACTTTCCTTCAACAATTGGCGACCGTGGTTATGGGTCCCTGCGTTCGCAGGGACGACGTGGCTGAGCGGTGCGCGCGCGGCGAATCCGCATCAGTGCGCACGCATCCGCTTGACGCGGCGCGACTTGATGACCGGCGCGACAACAGCACGCGACGCCGCCCGCTGCTCCTGCAGCCGCGCGTCATAGCCCGGCGACGGCGTCGCCGTCGGCGGTACGGCATAGGCGGGCAGCAATGACGCCCAGAAAATTAGGACGGCAACCGCTACCAGCGCGAGGCGCGTTCGTTTCATGTCGCTTCTCCCATCGGCTTACCTGAACGAAACTCGCGCGGGACCTGCGCCAAGGCAAATCAATTTCAGGGGCGAATCTGCTCCGGCGTCAGGCCGGGCGAGCCCTTGCCACTGCTTTCGGCCTGCCGAACCAATTCCACGATCCGGCGCGACAGCGGCGCCTCAAGTCCGCGGCGCTCGGCGATTTCGGTGATGACGCCCTGCAGATAATCGACTTCGGTGCGGCGGCCGCGCTGCAGATCTTCCCACATCGACGAGCGCGCCTCGGGATCGATCTTCATCGTCCGCCCCAGCAACGCTTCGAAGACCCGGTCCGGCAAGCGCAACAAGGGCGGCATCAATGCAGCCGGAATCGGCGTCGGCGACACCGGCTTGATGCCCTCGGCCTTGATCGCGGCGAGCGCTTCGGCGAGCTGGTCGGCGAACAATTGCCGCCATGGCCGCGAGCTGAGTTGTTTACGCAGCGGCAGGTCGGCCAGCGCATTGAGCGCGTTGTTGAGATTGAGCAGCAGCTTGCCCCATTGCACGCCGTCGATGTTGCCGGTCGGCCGCATCGTCAGTCCCGGCACCGACAGTTTCTCCGCTGTGCGCGCCTCGTCCTGCTCGATGACGATGTCGCCCGAGGTGGCGCGATGAAATCGCCCCTCGCCCAGCGCGATCACATTGAACGGCACCATGCCGCCGAGCACGCGCCGCCCGGGCAGGCGGTTGCGCAGCACGGCAGCATTGCCGATGCCGTTCTGCAGACTGACGACGATGACATCGGACGGCGCGTGGCGAGCGATGATTTCGGCCATCGCGGCGGTATCCGCGCTCTTGACCGTGACCAGCACGACGCCAGCGTCAGCAAAAACGGAAGGATTTTCCGACAATACGAACCGATCGCGCGCGACGGTCTGGTCAAAACCTTCAAAACTCGTCGGCCGCAGGCCGCCTGCTTCGATCTCGGCGATCACGCGCGGACGCGCCAAGAACGCCACGCGGCGGCCGCCGGCCGCCAGCATGCCGCCGACGAAGCAGCCGATGCTGCCGGCGCCTGCGACACCGATCGTTTGGCGCGAAACCATTTGTCACCTACCGCGTTGCAACCCGGCTTCGAATAGCAGAGCGCGCGGACTGTGCCTATCGCAGGTGCCACCGCCCGCGCCTTGTAACCGTCATGTGCCACCGTTATGTTTCACGCGGGGCTACGCAGAGGAGACAACCATGGGTTTACTCGACGTCCTCAACGGCATGATGAACGGCCCGCGCGGCCCGAGCCGCCCCAGCTCACAATCCGAGAGCGGCGGAATGTCGCCCTTGACCATGGCGATCCTGGCGCTGCTGGCCTGGAAAGGCATCAAGCATTTCAGCGGCAACCAGACCGGCTCGGCACCGCAACCGGCGCCCGCGCCGGGCAATGTGAATGCCGGCATGCCCGGCGGCGGCATGGGCGGCGGACTCAGCGACATGCTCAAAGGGGGCTTGGGCGGGCTTCTTGCGGGAGGCGCGGCCGGCACCGTTTTGAGCGGCGGCCTCGGTGACCTCCTGAATCAATTGCAGCAGAAGGGCCTCGGCGATCAGGCGGACTCCTGGGTCAGCAATGGGCCCAACAAGCAGATCGCGCCCGGCGATCTCGCCAATGCGCTCGGCGCCGATCAGATCGATCAGCTATCGGCGCAAAGCGGATTGTCGCGCGACGACTTGCTGCAAGGCCTCAGCCAGTATCTGCCCGACGTCGTCAATCATCTGACGCCGGACGGACGGCTGCCGAACGAGAACGAGATATCGCAACGGATCTGACGCCGCACTGTAGCGTTTTCCAGCGAAGGGGATACCGGTTCGCGTGAAGAAAACGCGTCAAACAAGAATCTAACGCGGCGCTCGAGAGGTGCCGCGCCGCTTCGCCATCGACGCATTGGAAAGGGGACGGAAATGGGCGGCATTATCTGGATCATCGTCGTCGGCTTCGTCGCCGGCATCATCGCGCGCATCCTTTCGCCGGGCCAGAACAACCCGACCGGCTTCATCCTGACTACGGTGCTCGGCATCGCCGGCGCGTTCCTGGCAACCTTCGTCGGCCAGGCGATCGGCCATTACAGCCCCGATCAGGGCGCCGGCTTCATCACCGCCACCATCGGCGCGCTGGTGGTGCTGTTCATATGGAACAGGCTGGTCGCGCGCGGCGTGATCTCGGATCCGGGGAATCGGTGACGGCGTAGGCGTACGCAACCGTCATTCCGGGGCGCGAAGCGAACCCGGAATCTCGAGATTCCGGGTTCGATGCTTCGCATCGCCCCGGAATGACATTAGAGCACCAGATGCATCCCCGCATCCATGCGCACGAACTCGCCGGTCATGTTGCTCGACGCCGGCGAAGCGAGGAAGCAGACGAGCTGCGCGATATCTTCGGCAGTGGAAGCGACCTTCAGCGGCACCTTCGCCACGACAGCGTCGCGCACCGCTTTCGCGCCGGCCTCGCCGCGGCCCTTGGTGAACCACGGCGTATCGATATAGCCGGGACATACCGTGTTGACGCGGATCAGGGGCGCCAGCGCGCGCGCCAGCGATTGCGTCATGGTGTTGAGCGCGCCCTTGCTTGCGGCATAGGCGACGGACGAACCGCCGCCGGAAATGCCGGCGACCGACGACACGTTGACCACGGCGGACGGCAGGTTGGAGGCTTTCGCGCCGGCTTCGAGCAGCGCGCGCGCCGCGCGGATCATCTGGAACGGGCCGATCGTGTTCACCGCATAGATGCGCTGAAAGTCCTCGGCCGAAAGCCCGTCGAGATCGTGATGCGGCACGTGCTTGGTGGTGCCGGCATTGTTGACCAGCACGTCGAGGCGTCCCCACGGCACGGCCGCGGCGGCGATCTTCCTGCAGTCTTCATCGCGCGACACGTCGCCCTGCACGACCACGACTTCGGCGCCGGCGCTGCGGCAGAGATCGGCGGTCGCTTCGGCTTCCGCCTTGCTGTTGGAATAGTTGACGACGATGCGCGCGCCGCCCTTTGCCAGAATGGCCGCGGTCGCCGCTCCCAAACCCGAAGCAGAACCGGTGACAATCGCGCACAAACCATCCTTCGACATCCGCATTCCCTTTGTTGTTCTTGAATTAAAATTTTGACCGCCCGCTGGCGGGGCCGGGCGCTACCATATCGCGCGGCCAACGGCGTGCAAATCCGAAGAAGTCCGTTGCGCGGAATTTATTCTTTGCGCCGCGATCTTCATGCCGCCGCCTCATGCGGCCCTGCGGACAGCGCTTGTCACGGCTATGGCTTTTGCCCATCATAAAGCGCAAGAAAAGACCGCAGCCGACCCGGCCATATCAGTTGGGATTGGCATGCCAATTTCAAATCGGGGAACGCTGTGGCGGAGAGTGAGAACATCGTTGCCGAGACCGCGGAGAAAATCTTCGCCGATCTCGCCGACGCTCAAACCATCAATCGCGACAAGAAGGGCGAATGGAAAGCCCCACTCTGGCAGGCGCTGAGCGACGCCGGCCTGCCGCTGGCTTGGGTGCCGGAGGATTGCGGCGGTTCGGGCGCCTCTCTCGCCGAAGGCTTTAGCGTGCTGAGCGCCGCGGGGCGCTTTGCAGTGGCGGTGCCGCTGGCCGAAACCATGCTGGCTGGCTGGCTGTTGGCGCAGGCCAAGATCGCTTCGGCCGGCGGCGAGATGACGGTAGTGCCCGCGAGCCCGAAAGACCGGATTACGGTCAATGCCGACGGCAGCCTCTCCGGCAGGGCGCGAGGCGTGCCGTTTGCCAAGGTTGCAAAGCACTTCGCGGTGCTCGCGTTCGATGCGAAGGGTGATTTCTCCGTCGCGCTGGTCGATGCCAGCAAGTGCCGGATCGAGAGCGGCCTCAATCTCGGCGGCGATCCTTCTGACGTCGTGACGCTGGACAAGGTGCAGCCGATCGCGATCAAGCCGGCGCCAACAGGTTTCGACCAGGCCCGCCTGATGCTGATGGGCGGCGTCGCGCGATCCCTGCAGATCGCCGGCGCGCTGGAATCGATGCTGGAAATCTCCGTGCGCTATTCCAACGAGCGCGTCGCCTTCGAGAAGAAAATTTCGAAGTTTCAGGCCGTGCAGCACAATCTGGCGCGGCTCGCCGGCGAGTCGGCGGCCGCACTTGCCGCGGCCACCTCGGCCGCGGACGCCATTGCCAACGCGATTTCCTTCAACGACGAAGTGTTTCTCGAAGCGGTGGCGGCAAAAATCCGCTGTTCGGAAGCGGCGGAAAAAGGCGGCGGCATCGCCCATCAGGTGCACGGCGCGATCGGCTTTACTATCGAGCACATCCTGCACCGCTACTCGCTGCGTGCGCTGGCCTGGCGCGACGATTTCGGCTCCGAGAGCTATTGGGCGGTCGAGCTCGGCAAGCTCGTGGCGCAAAGAGGCGCCGATGAACTGTGGCCGCTCGTGGCCTCGCGCTGAGATCAACTCGATTTGTCTGCATAGAGAACAACAATGACCGCAGCCCTCCGTTTCGATCCGATCCGCCTGCCGAGCGAATGCGAGCAGTTGCGCAAAGAAGTCCGCGCCTTTCTTGCCGAAGAAATCGCCGCCGGCACCTTCGATCCGCACAAGCCGAACCGCGAAGATACCGACGTGCCGGAATTTTCCCGCAAAGTCGGCGCGCGTGGCTGGCTCGGCATGACCTGGCCGAAGAAATATGGTGGCCATGAGCGCTCGTTCCTCGAGCGCTATGTCGTGACCGAGGAAATGCGCGTGGCGAACGCGCCGACGCGCCGCTTCTTCGTCGCCGACCGCCAGAGCGGCCCGGTGCTTTTGAAGTATGCCCCTGAGCACATCAAGATGGAAATCCTGCCGCGCATCTGCCGCGGCGAGATCTGCTTTGCGATCGGCATGAGCGAACCGAACTCCGGCTCCGATCTGTTCGCGGCGAAAACCCGCGCCACCAAGACCGACGGCGGCTATCTGATCAACGGCACCAAGATCTGGACCTCTTCGGCCCATATCGCCGATTACATGATCGCGATTTTTCGGACGTCACCGCCGACCAAAGAAAACCGCCGCCACGGCCTGACGCAGTTTCTGGTCAAGATGAAGCAGCCCGGCATCCAGGTGAACCCGATCGGCCAGATCACCGGGCAGTATGAATTCAACGAGGTCGTGTTCACCGATCACTTCATTCCCGACGATCACGTGCTCGGCGAAATCGACGGCGCATGGAAGCAGGCGACTTCGGAGCTTGCCTATGAGCGGTCCGGTCCCGAACGTTTCCTGGAAACCTATTACGTGCTGACCGAGCTGGTCCGCGCTGTCGGCAATAACCCGGACACCCGCAGCGCCGAAGGCATCGGCCGCCTGGTGGCGCAGGTGCACACGATGCGGCGCATGTCGGTGTCGGTCGCGGGCATGCTGCAGGCCGGCAAGGAGCCGGTGGTCGAGGCCTCTATCGTGAAAGACATCGGCACCATCTGGGAGCAGCAATTGCCGCATCGCGTGCGCGAGCTTGCCGCCTTTGTCGAGGAAACCGCTACCAACCGCGAGACGCTGGAAAAGCAGCTCGACTTCGCCATCAAGACCGCGCCGAAGCTGACGATCCAGGGCGGCACCACCGAAGTGCTGCGCGGCATCATCGCCCGCGGACTTGGTTTGCGCTAATTCAATGAGGGAACCGCATGAGCAAGTATACTGATATCGGCGTCGAGAAACACGGCCATGTCGGCCTGATCGAGATCCGAAAACCTCCGCTGAACTTCTTCGACGTCTCGCTGATCAATCAGATCGCGGATGCGCTGGAAGAGTTCGACAACGACATCGAAATCCGCAGCTCCGTGCTCGCAGCCCAAGGCAAGGCGTTCTGCGCCGGCGCGGATTTTTCCGATCCGAAGCGGCAGGAGCAGGAAGCGAGCGCGCAGAATGATCCGGCCGCCAATCTGCCGATCAACCATCTCTACGTTCAGGCCGTGCGTATCTTCCGCAACAAGAAACCGATCGTCGCCGCCGTCCACGGCGCAGCCATCGGCGGCGGTCTCGGCCTCGCAGTCTCGGCCGATTTCCGCGTCACCTGCCCCGAAGCGCGCTTCGCCGCCAACTTTACAAAGCTCGGCTTTCATCCTGGCTTCGGCCTGACCACGACGCTTCCCGAACTCGTTGGCCGCAACAACGCCGAACTGATTTTCTACACCAGCCGCCGCATCACCGGCGAGGAAGCCACGCGTATGGGCCTCGCCAATGTCTGCGTGCCGCAGGACCAGGTCCGCGCCGAGGCGATGAAGCTCGCCGCCGAAATCGCCGAATGCTCCCCGCTCGGCCTGATCTCGACCCGCGCCACCATGCGCGCCGGCCTCGCCGACCGCGTCATGGCCGCCACCAACCACGAACTCGCCGAGCAGACCAGACTCCGCGCGACCGAGGATTTCAAGGAAGGCGTCAAGGCTACGGCAGAGCGAAGGGCGGCGAATTTCAAGGGGCGGTAAGACCGCGCCGCTTGCACCTCTTCCCTTCTCCCCTTGTGGGAGAAGGTGGCATAGGCGGCCTTTGGCCGCCGTCTCTTAGAACGCCGATGCTTCGCATCGGCTACGGCGCCGGATGAGGGGTTCTCTCCGCGGGAGAGGCCTATGTTCGCGGAGAGAACCCCTCACCCGTCTCAATCGTGCTTCGCACGATTGATCCACCCTCTCCCACAAGGGGAGAGGGTGAGGTGCACCGCCTCACGCCATTAGCTTGAATGTCACGCCGCAAAGATCGAACCCGTCGCCCGACACCTTGCAGCCTTTGGCCTTCGCTGCATCCAGCATCTTGGCGACATCAGCGACTTTGAACGTCAGTCCGCTCATCAGATCGCTTGCGCCCTTGACGAAGCGGAAGCCGGCATTGGGCAGCTTCAATTCAGGTTCACCGCCCGCCCCCTCGCTCACGCCAATGCCCAAAATCTTCCCCCAATGCTCCGCCAGCCCCTGCGGATCCGGGCTCTGCATCTCGACTTCGGTCAGCGCCACCGTCACGTCCTTGCGGATCGCCTTCTGCCAGTCCGGCCCTGCCGGCGGATAGGGCCCCAGCGTATCATCGCTGCCGTCGGTGTGATTGAACTCGATGAACGCAGCGCGGCAATCGCGCGGGTGCAGTTGCACGCCGTGATAGGGTGCGTGCGTGATCACGTTCGCCGTGCGCACGCCCATCGCGTTGGCGTGCTTGCCGCGCGCGTCGGGATCGTCGCAGCAGAAGATCGCCATATAGCCGCCGCGGCCGCCGGTCTTGTCGAGAAAACGCCCCGCCGCGGTGCCCGGCTGGATCGGCGCCACCACTTCGAGCAGGATCGTGTCGACCGGTAGTAGTGCGTTCTCCAGTCCGTACTTGGCGACATTGCCGTCGCGGTAACAGACGTTGAGGCCCATGATTTCGGAGATGTCCGAGATCACCGGCTCCAGATGCGGCGCTACGAGGCAGATCTGCCGCAGCCTGAGATACTCGGCCATTTCAACGTTCTCCCATTTTCAATGGCCTGAGAACACGGGCTTGCGCTTCTCGACAAAGGCTTTTGCGGCCTCCTTGTGATCGGCGGTGTCGCCCGAGCGCGAATGATGGATCGCTTCTGCGTCAAAACAGGCTTCCAGCGACATCGTCTCGGCGTTGTTGATGTTGCGCTTGATGTAACCCAGCGTCACCGACGGTCCCTGCGCCAGCGACATCGCGAGATCGTGCGCCTCCGTATCGATATCGGCATCCGGCACTACCTTTGTCACCATGCCGAGATTGTAGGCTTCCGTCGCGCTCAGCACCGGCGAGGTCAGATAGAGCTCGCGCGCTTTCGCAGCTCCAAGCATCTGGGTGAGGAAATAGGTGCCGCCGTAATCCCCTGACAATCCGACCTTGGCGAACGCGGTGGTGATCTTGCAGGAGGCGCTGGCGACGCGCAGGTCGCAGGATAGTGCGATGGAGAGACCGGCACCCGCGGCGGCGCCATCGAGCTGCGCCACCACTGGTTTGGGCATCTGGTGCAGGATGCGCGAGACCTCCATGCCGCGGCGCAAGTTCGCCATCTTGGCCTCGAAGCCGAGCGACGCCCTGCCCTCCGCCATCGACTTGACGTCACCACCGACGCAGAACGTGCCGCCGGCGCCCTTGATCAGCACCGCGCGTACCTCGTGATCGTCAGCCGCACGCCGCGCGGCTTCGACCAATCCGCGCGTCATGTCCGGATTGAGCGCGTTGCGCCGGTCGGGGCGGTTCATCGTGATGGTGAGTAAGCCCTGTTCGAACTTCTGGAGGACCATTTCGTTTGCGCTCATGGGGTGGTGCTTTCGTTTGTTGGTTGGCTCCGTCATTCCGGGATGGTGCGATAGCACCAGACCTCAGATGCGCAATTGCGCATCGGGGAATCTCGAGATCCCGGGTTCGATGCTTCGCATCGCCCCGGGATGACTTCGTGACGAAGTCACGAAGTCACTTCTTCACCAGCGGACACCGCGAGGCTTCCAGCGGCTGGAATGCCTCGTTGCCGGGGATGGTCGCCAGCAGCTTGTAATAATCCCAGCGCGCCTTCGATTCCGACGGCTTCTTGACCTCGAACAGATACATGTCGTGCACCATGCGGCCATCGTCGCGGATCTTGCCGTTCCTGGCAAACATGTCGTTGACCGGCGTCTCCTTCATCACCTTCATGACGGCGGCCGCATCCGTGGTGTTCGCGGCCTTCACGGCTTTCAGGTAATGCAGGACCGACGAATAGACGCTGGCCTGCGCCGCGGTCGGCGGCCGCTTGACGCGCTCCATGAAGCGTTTTGAAAACGCGCGGGTGTCGTCGTTGAGGTCCCAGTAGAAGGCTTCGGCAAGCAGCAGGCCCTGCGCAGTCTCCAGCCCGACGCTGTCGATGTCGGTGACGAAGGCGAGCAGCGGCGAGAGCTTTTGGCCGCCGCTCCTGGTCAGCCCGAATTCCGCCGCCTGCTTGATCGCGTTGATGGTATCGCCGCCGGCATTGGCGAGGCCGACAACCTTGGCCTTCGAGCTCTGCGCCTGCAGCAGGAACGAGGAGAAATCCGACGTGTTGAGCGGATGCTTGACGCTGCCGAGCACCTTGCCGCCGGCCTTCACCACCACATTGCTGGTGTCCTTTTCCAGGTCCTGGCCGAAGGCATAGTCGGCGGTGAGAAAGAACCAGGTCTCGAAGCCGCTCTTGACGGTGGCGAGCCCGGTGACGTTGGCCTGCGCAAACGTGTCGTAGGAATAATGCACGGTGTAGGGACCGCAGGCCTCGTTGCTCAGCCGGATCGAGGCGGGGCCGCTATACATCACGATCTTGTTGCGCGCCTTCGCAATCTCGCCGGCGGCGAGCGCGGTGGCGGAGGCCGCCACGTCGTACAGCATCTCGACGCCCTGGTTGTCGAGCATGTCGCGCGCGATGCTGGCCGCAAGATCGGCCTTGTTGAGATGATCGGCCGCGACGATCTCGACCTTGCGCCCCAGCACCTCGCCGCCAAAGTCCTCCACCGCCATCTTCGCAGCGGTCTCCGAGCCCGGCCCGGTGATGTCTGCGTAGAGCCCGGACATGTCGAGGATGCCGCCGAGCTTGAGCGGCGGCTTGCCCTGCGCCATCGCTGCGCTCGCCGACATCGCCAGCGCGGCGGCGAAGACGGCTGTGATTGCTCTCTTCATGGAGTTTCTCCCTATTGGTCGCCGCATTGCCTGCGACTTTGAATATTTTCGGCGCGATCATGCCGCATGGTGTGCATAGCGGCAAGGCGAAGAGAAAGAGCGCGCCAGGCGCGATTTCCGCTAAGCGGAATGATCTCGTGGGATGGGTGGAGCGAAGCGAAACCCATCAATTCCTTGCGCGGCGATATGATGGGTATCGCTTCGCTCCACCCATCCTACACAGCACGCTAGGCCAACAACCCCTTCCCCGGCACGTGGTTGAGCTCGAGCCGGATGCCGTCGGGGTCTTCGACCAAAATCGAATAGTATCCCGGCGCCCATTGGTCCTCGCGCGGCGCGCGGATGATTTTGGCGCCGAGCGTCTGGAGGAAGCCGCGCAGCTCATCGACGTCGGCGCGTTCACGGGCGCGGAAGCAGAGGTGGTGCAGGCCGACGCGCTGCTGTTCGAAGGCGGCGCCTTCGTGCTCTGGCGACGGCGCGCTGATGCCGACCGCGGTGCGGCCGCCGACGCAGTAGTAGGTCATCTCGGTATCGATGACCGGCTTCAAGCCGAGAAACGGCAACAGCTTTGAATAGAAATCGCGGGAGCGTTCGTAATTCGAGGCGGTGAGAAAAATATGGGCGATGCCGTTGACTTCCATTGTCTCCCCCTACGTGGCAATCTCAGGTAGTATTACTGTCGTTAATCGAGCATACAGGAGCAGGCAGGGTGGAGAGCAGCGGCATGGTTGGTCCGGCATCGCGTGGCAGCGCTGCGCTTCCGGCATGCGCCGCATCGCTTCTCGTGCTGGCGTCCGTCGCCGGACAGGCCGACGCTGCCGATTGCTTAGCTGAGCGGCAAGGCGAAGGGCGCGTCGCTGCCGTGGTCGATGCGCGCGGCTTTCGCCTCGAGGACGGCCGCGAAATCCGCCTCGCCGGCATCGAGCGCACGGGAACCGACACGGCCGGGGGCAGAGCCGCATTGTCCGCCATCATCACCGGCCGCGAGGTGACCTTGCATGGCGAGGATGACACGCCGGATCGCTACGGCCGGCAGGCGGCCTTTGTGTTCGTGACCGGCTCGGAACAATCGGTGCAAAGCGAGCTGCTGCGCCGCGGCGAGGCCCTGGTTTCGAGCGATATATCCGACAAAAATTGCGCTGCAGCGCTGTCCGCCGCCGAGGGCGTGGCGAGAAATGCCAAATTGGGAATCTGGGCAAGTTCAACCGCCATAAAAAACGCGGAAAGTCCGGGCGATATTCTGGCCGCGATTGGGCAGTTTACGGTGGTCGAGGGCAGAGTGCTGTCCGTTCGGCAGGCTGGGGCAATGACCTACCTGAATTTCGGGCGGAACTGGACACGGGACTTTGCTGCGACTATTTCAAGGCGCATCATACCGGCGTTCGAGAGCGCCGGCCTTGGACCTAAGTCGCTCGAAAATCGACGGATTCGTGTCCGCGGCGTTGTCTCGTCGCGGGGAGGACCGCGAATTGAGTTGCTTCGGGTGGGGCAGATTGAGGTGCTGGGCGGGAAATAGCGTTTGATTCGAAGGCTGGGCATCGGTCTTCGCCGGGATCACGCGCAAAGAAGAGGGGATGAGATCAAGGATCCCGGTTGGATCGTGATCTTAGTGGCTGATTTGACGCATCGTGCACCACGGCGCGAAGGAAACACGGGCCGCCGCCTTCTGGCTGCGCCGGCGCTGTTGTGCGCTGCGCTCACGCTCTCTTCCTGTGGAAACCTTGGAAAGATCGAGACGGCCGCGCCGACGGTGCCCGCGCCAAAGCCGAGCCGCACCGTCGCGCAGACGCCGGCAAGCGAGCGCGAACACGAGCGCATTCTGGCCTCCTACGGCGGCGCCTATGACGATCCGAAACTCGCAATCCTGATCGGCAAGACGGTCGACCGGCTGGTGGCGGCGTCGGACCGTCCGGACCAGGCCTACCGGGTGACCATCCTCAATTCCGGCGCGGTGAACGCCTTCGCGCTGCCGACCGGCCAGCTCTATGTGACGCGCGGGCTGGTGGCGCTCGCCAGCGACACCTCGGAACTGTCCTCGGTGCTGAGCCACGAGATGGCGCATGTCATCGCAAAACACGCCTCGATCCGGGAAGACCAGGCGCGGCAGGCGGCGGTGGTGACGCGCGTCGTCACCGACATGAGCAACGATCCGGATCTGACCGCGCTGGCGCTGGCGAAAACCAAGCTGACGATGGCGAGCTTCTCACGGCAGCAGGAATTCGAGGCCGATGGCATCGGCGTCGGCATTTCGGCCCGTGCCCGCTTCGATCCCTATGGTGCGGCGCGCTTCCTCGCCGCGATGGAGCGCAATGCGGCGCTGAAGGCCGGCAAGACCTCGCTCGATCCGCGCGCGCAAGACTTTCTGTCCTCGCATCCGGCAACCCCCGAGCGCGTGCAGAACGCGCAGGCCAGCGCGCGGCAGTATACCTCGCCACAGAGCGCCGAGCGCGACCGCGAGACCTATCTCGCCGCCATCGACAACATCGTCTATGGCGAGGACCCCAGCGAGGGCTTTGTACGCGGGCGCCGCTTCCTGCATCCGAAACTCGGCTTCACCTTCCAAGCGCCCGAGACGTTCACGCTCGACAACACTGCGCAGGCCGTGATCGGCGTGCGCGAGGGCGGCACGCAGGCGATGCGCTTCGACGTGGTGCGCGTGCCGGCCGAACAGTCGCTGGCCGATTACCTCAATTCCGGCTGGATGGAAGGTGTCGACAAGGGCTCGACCGAAGACCTCATGATCAACGGTTTCCCGGTGGCTTCGGCCTCGGCGAATGGCGATCAGTGGCAGTTCAAGGTCTTTGCGCTGCGTTACGGCAGCGACGTCTACCGCTTCATCTTCGCCGCCAAGCAGCGCAATACCGAAAGCGAGCGCAATGCGCGCGAGACCGTCAACTCGTTCCGCCGCCTGACGCTGGAAGAAATCCAGGCTGCGCGCCCCTTGCGTATCAAGGTCATCACCGTGCAGCCCGGCGACACCGTGGAATCGCTCTCCCACCGCATGACCGGCGTCGACCGCCCCACCGAGCGCTTCCGCATCCTTAACGGCCTCGACCAGCACGCCCAGGTCAAGCCGCGCGACCGCGTGAAGATCGTGGTGGACTGAGTGGGGGAAGCACGCCGCTGCGTCGTCGTCCCCGCCTAGAGCCTTTTCGGTTCTGATTGAATCAGAACCGGGCTCTAGATTCTTATTTTGACGCGTTTTCTTGACGCGAACCGGTGTCCACTTCGCTGGAAAACGCTCTAGTGCGCAAGTACGCACGGGGCGCGCAGACCCATACGCCGCGGTCGCTGTAATAGCGCAATCCGCAAAGCGCCCAAACGCAGCAACATCGCCCTGTGGTTATGGGCCCCCGCTTTCGGCAGGGGCGACGGCGATCTCTCTCGACCCTACTCGATTGTCACACGCGAACGCCACCGCGACTCAAAACTATTGTCATCGTCAAGCATCCGCGCCTGCGCATCCATGGGCTCGCTGCGCTTCTCTGTGACGATGCTGACGGTGACCGGTACGGCTGCCTCGGCTTTGGCTTGCACCGGCGCAGCAGCGGGCCAGCGCAACGCTGATCGCGAGATCACGGCCTTGCCCGAGTACCAGCATTTGCGGCCGTCAATCATGCGCCAGGACCAATGCCCTTTCGCCGATTTGGGCACAGCGGCACTGCACTCCCTGGCCTGCGCGGCCGACGCGCTGACCGGAAGAAGCGCGGCCAAGGGAATTGCCAGGAGAGCTGCCGTGACAATTGCGAAGAAGATGGACTGTACCTGCCCTTTCATCGAATCCCCCTTGCGGTAGATCTTGAAGTGGCCGGGACATTCTCCCGCGATTCGGGTCACAAGAGGTCGAAAGCTGGCCGTTTCCGCGCCAAGGAATGGAACCGGCTGAGAGGCCTTTCTTCGCAACGGGAACCGGCGATGGCCGAAGGGAACCGCCAAGCGCTTTCCCACTGGGATTTAACCCCGCGACCGCAGCGCTCTCCCCGCAATCATTTTCGCTCGCGTAGACCTCCAAAACAAAAAGCCCGGTCTCTCGACCGGGCTTTTCGTTTCAATCCTTGGGATTCTTTCAGGCTGCCTCATCCGCCACGGCTGTGTCGTCGCCGTCGGCATCGACATCCGCCTCGTCGGCCTCAGTGTCAGCTTCGGTGGCTTCGGCCTTGGCGCCGCGGCGCGGGCTTTTGGCGAGCTGGCTTTCGATTTCCTTGACAGCTTCGGTCTCGGTCGAATGCTGCACGACCGCGATTTCGCGTGACAGGCGGTCGAGCGCCGCTTCATAGAGCTGGCGTTCGCTGTAGGACTGCTCGGGCTGCGATTCCGAGCGATAGAGGTCGCGGACCACTTCGGCGATCGCGACGATGTCGCCCGAATTGATCTTCGCTTCGTATTCCTGCGCCCGGCGCGACCACATCGTGCGTTTTACGCGCGCACGGCCTTTCAGGGTTTCGAGGGCCTTCTTGACCAGCGCCGGCTCGGACAGCTTGCGCATGCCGACATTGGCGACCTTGGCGGTCGGCACGCGGAGCGTCATCTTGTCCTTCATGAAATTGATCACGAACAGCTCGAGCTTGGCGCCCGCGATCTCCTGCTCCTCGATGGCCAGGATCTGGCCGACGCCGTGAGCCGGATAGACCACGAATTCATTGGCCTTGAAGCCCTGACGCTGGGTCACGACCTTCTTCGGCTCCTCGACGCGCGGCGCGGTAGCGACCGGCTTGGCAGCAGCCTTCGGCGCGGCGGCTTTCGGGGGAGCAGCCTTCACAGGGGTCTTGACGGGATGCTTGGCAGCAACTTTCGACGCAGTGGTCTTCGAACCCGTCGCTTTCGCGGCGGTCTTGGCAGTCTTTTCTGGCATTGCGCTTCTTTTGTTCTTTGAGGACTTTGTGGCCGAAACCTTCTTGGCGTCCTTCATGGGCGCCTTGGCACGGCCTTTGGTTGCGCTGCGGCTGGCCGGAGCGGCTTTTTTCGTCGTCTTGGAAGCACTCTTTTTACGCGTTTTCTGTGACACAGCCTGCGCGCGGAACTGCCACGCCCCTGTTCGATGTTTTTACGAAACCCACCGGGGCCACAGGATACGCATGGCCGGGATCGGCTTAGAATGTGCCCAATATAGCACATTTTCCGCAAAAATCAATGATTTACGCCGGGTTCCGGGCCCTTACGGGGCGGTTTCCGTCATAAGTCCGGTAACAGGGTTAAATCCGCTCACCGCGTTCGGTTCAGATTGAGGCCAAAATCAGGCTCGACGAGCCCTTAACTTATCCACAGGCTTAATCGCCGGCACCGGGTTCCTTGGAAAAATATTTCTCGAACTTGCCCTCGACACCCTCCCATTCTTTCGCGTCCGGCGGGGCGTCCTTCTTCTGGGTGATGTTGGGCCAGCTTTTGGCGTACTCGGTGTTGACCTCGAGCCACTTCTCGAGGCCCGGCTCGGTGTCGGGCTTGATGGCATCCGCAGGACATTCGGGTTCGCAGACGCCACAGTCGATGCATTCGTCGGGATGGATGACCAGCATGTTCTCGCCCTCGTAGAAGCAGTCGACGGGGCAAACCTCAACGCAGTCGGTGTATTTGCACTTGATGCAGGCTTCAGTGACGACGTAAGTCATCCAACGCTCCGAAACGGATCAGTTTTCCGGGGTTTGCGTAGCGCATGCGGTGCGCTGCCGCAAGGGAAGCAGCGGGCCCTTAGCGGCCGTTTTTCAGGCGTCCCAGCGAGCCCTTTCCAGATAGTTATTGTTTGTCGTTCTGCAAATCATCGTAGAGCACGCGCGCCGCCGCAGCGTCGCCGCGCCGCTCGGAAAATCCCACCACTTTCAGGATACGCACGGTGCGATCGAGCCCGATCGTCAAGACGTCGCCGACCTTCACCGAATGTCCCGGCGCCATTTCACGCACGCCGTTGATGCGAACGTGACCGGCCTCGACGAGGGCGGCAGCCGAGGTGCGGGCCTTCACCACCCGCGCATGCCACAGCCATTTGTCGAGACGCTGCCGCTCCAACTAATCTCTCGTAGCTTATTCTTCACGCGTTTTCTTGGACCGCGAACCGATAGCCACTTCGCTTGAAAACGCTTTGGTTATTCCTTGCGGCCGGCAAGCTGTTCCTTCAGCGCCGCCAGTTTTGCGAACGGTGAATTCGGATCGATCGGCCGGTCGCGGTCGCGCGGGCTCGCGCTCGTCGCCCATTGACGGTGCGAAGGGCCAGAGTCGCGCTTGTCGCGGCCGCCCTTGTCGCGTCCGCCGAAATCACGGCCGCCGCGCTCGCCCTTGTCGCGGCCACCTTTGCGCTCGCCCTTGTTGCGATCGAATTTGTCGCGGCGCTCCTCGCGGTCGCGGCCCTTGCCCTCGAAACGCTCGCGCGGCGGACGGTCCTGACGCGCTTCAGCGGCCGGCGCGCTCTCTGCGGCAGGTGCCGCTGCAGCATCGGCCGGTGCGCCCTCGCGGGGCTTTCTGAACTCGCCATGACGGCGGCCGCGACGGTGGCGTTGCGCGCCCTCGCCTTCTCCGGCAGCCGCTTGCACGCCCTCGCCCGCGCGGTGATGGCGCTGGCGGCTGCGGTCGTGATGCGGACGGCGCTCGTCGGAACGGCCGCCGGGCCGCCAGACTTCGACGAGTGCAGGCTCTGCCGGTGTCTCTGTCGGTGTCTCGGGTTTGGCTTCGGCCGCCGGAGCTTCGACGGAAGCGGCTTCTGCAGGCGCTTCGGCTTCGGTAGGCGCTTCGCTCGCGGTTTCGGGTTCGGCCGCCGCTTCCGCGGCGCTGACTGCTTCCGGCGTCTCCTGTTCCGGAGGCGCATCCGCGATCGCGGCTTCCGCCGGTGTGGTCTCGGCGGGCGCAGCTTCCACCGCAGCAGCGGGTTCTTCGGCGGCTACCGGGGTCACATCCGGCAGCAGCGACGCCGACGACGGCGCGGGCCCGTCGCTGACAGGCACTTCGGCCGCGACTTCTTCCGCCGGCGCATCAGCGGTCGTCTCGGCGCTCGCCTCAACCGGCGGCGTCTCAGCGGAGACCGTCTCGACGACGGCCTCGGGCGCGGGCTTCGGGGCGAGCTGCGGGCGGCGGTCCATGCGGTAACCGAGCGCGCGCAGGATCGAGGCGAAATCTTCGCCGGCCGATCCAGTCAGCGAGGTCATCGCCTGCGTCACCACAAAGCCGCGGCCGTCGAACGCGCCGGCCGGCTTTTCGCCCGGCGACGTTTCGCGCCACGCCAAAGCGGGACGAATGAGATCGGCGAGACGCTCCAGGATGTCGACGCGCACCGCGCGCTCGCCGCACTGGCGGTAGCCGAGCACGCGATAGGCATCGCGGGCGAGCTGCTTATCGACCGGGAACGAGGTGCGCCCCGAGCTCGCCAGATGCTGCGCGCCTGACAGCGCGGACATATCGACATTATCCTGCTTCTCGGCCCACAACAGCGAGGCCAGCGCGCGCGCCGCGGGCTTCAGGAGCCCTGGGAAATAGATGTGATAGGCGCCGAAGCGCACGCCGTATTTGCGCAGCGTCGCGCGCGAGGCCTGGTCGAGATCCTTCATCTCGCTCGCGATCTTCGAGCGCTCCAGCACCCCGAGCGCTTCGACGAGCTGGAACGCGATGCCGCGCGCAATACCCGTGATGTCCTCGGCCTTCGACAGCCCGAACAGCGGCCCCAACAGCTTTTCGATATGCGTCTTCAGCCACAGATCGAGCCGCGTTTGCACGGCCTCGCGCGGCGCACCGGAGAGGCGCTCATCGGAAATGATGCGGATACGCGGATGCAGCGCATCGTCGGCCGCGACGAGTTTTGCGACCGCATCGCCGGTCCAGCGGATGGTGCCGTCGGAGGTCAGCACGAACTGATCGTCCGGCGCGGCTGAGAGCTTTTCCGCGCGCGCGTTGATCTCGCTCGCCAGCACCTGCTGGGCGGCGGCCTGCAGCGCCTTGGCGTCCGAGCCGGCTTCCGCCGCATCGGGTGCAAAGGTAAATCCATCGAGCCGGCCGATCGCGTGGCCTTCCACAATCACTTCGCCGGTCTTGCCAATTTCCGTATTCAAAACTGAGTTCTCCCGCAGGCGGCGCATCAATACACTGGTCCGCCGGTCAACGAAACGCTCCGTAAGCCGTTCATGCAGCGCATCGGATAATTTATTTTCCACCTCACGGGTGATCCCCTGCCAGTGGTCGGGGTCGGACAGCCAGTCCGGCCGGTTGGCGACGAAGGTCCAGGTGCGGATTTGCGCGATCCGGCCCGACAGCGTGTCGATATCGCCGGTAACGCGGTCGGCCTGGTCGACCTGGGCGGCGAACCATGCGTCGGGTATCCGACCTTTCTTCATCAGGAAAGCATAAAGCGTGGTCACGAGCTCGGCATGGGCAGCCGGCGCGATCTTGCGGTAATCCGGGATCTGGCAGGCGTCCCACAGCCGTTCCACGGCTGGTGCGCCGTGGGCCATTTCCCTCACCTCGCCGTCGCGCGCCGCATGATCGAGAACGCGCAGATCTTCGGCAATCGGCGCGCGGGTCAAGGCCTCGTGCCCCGGCGGCAGGGCCAGCGAGACCTGCAGCGCGCCGAGCGAAGAAAAATCCAGCTTCGAATTCCGCCATTGCAGCATTTTGACGCTGTCGAACGTGTGGTTCTGCAGCGCGTTCACCAGTTCCGGCTCGAACGGTGCACAGCGGCCGGTGGTGCCGAAGGTGCCGTTGCGGGTGGCGCGCCCGGCGCGACCCGCGATCTGCGCGAACTCGGCCGGATTGAGCCGGCGGAACTGATAGCCGTCATACTTGCGGTCGGAGGCAAACGCGACGTGGTCGACGTCGAGATTCAGGCCCATGCCGACCGCGTCGGTGGCGACGAGATAGTCGACGTCGCCGTTCTGGAACATCGCGACTTGCGCGTTTCGCGTACGCGGCGAGAGCGAGCCAAGCACGACGGCCGCGCCGCCATGCTGGCGGCGGATCAATTCGGCGATCGCGTAGACTTCATCGGCCGAGAACGCGACGATCGCAGTGCGCCGCGGCTGGCGCGTGATCTTGCGGTCGCCGGCGAATTCGAGCTGCGAGAGCCTCGGACGCGTGACGATGGAAGCGCCCGGCAGCAGCCGCTCGATGATCGGGCGCATGGTGGCGGCCCCTAACAGCAGCGTCTCGTCGCGGCCGCGCCGATGCAGGATGCGGTCAGTGAAGACGTGCCCGCGCTCGAGATCGGCCGCGATCTGGATTTCGTCGACGGCAAGAAACGACACGTCGAGATCGCGCGGCATCGCTTCGACAGTGGAGACCCAGTAGCGCGGATTCTTCGGCTTGATCTTCTCTTCACCGGTCACGAGCGCAACCGCTTCCGTCCCGGCGCGATCGGCGATCTTGTTGTAGACCTCGCGCGCCAGCAGCCGCAGCGGCAGCCCGATCACGCCCGACGAATGCCCCAGCATCCGCTCGATGGCCAGATGCGTCTTGCCGGTATTGGTCGGCCCGAGGACAGCGGTAACGCCTGCGCCGGGCGCGCGATCAGTCGCGAACGTGGAAGGAGAGAAAGCCATTCTGTACAGGTGTTTCTTTTTGGTGCTGGCGCTCAGGCCGTCATTGCGAGGAGCGCAAGCGACGAAGCAATCCATTCCTCAGCTTGCGGTGAGATGGATTGCTTCCGCCTTCGCTAAAGCTACGGCGGACAAGTCGCTTCGCATGACGGAAAACTGAGAACCCTCTTCCCTCGGCGTCAATTCGGCCGATTCTGTTTCACTTTGCGACGGTGATGCGGTCGCGGCTTAAGCTTTGGAACGAGTCTGGAACGAATCGCGTCCGAATCGCTGACTCCTCCCGAGACCCGATACGTTCACCGCAACATCTCGCGCTGAAGCGCTCGGGGCGGCACTAGATCAAGTTTACGGCGGCTCCACAAGCGACGGTTTCGGGACTAATTTCTTAAAGACCGGAGTCGAATCAGAAGTGGTCAAGAGTCAACATGATTCATGGCGATTGCATCGATTTCGTCGCGAGCGGGCTGCGCTCGCCCCTAGCGCGATCTCTCTTCCCCTCTCCCCTTGTGGGAGAGGGTGGCGCCGAACGAAGTTCGGCGACGGGTGAGGGGTTCTCTCCACGAGTCGTGCGCGCGGAGAGAACCCCTCGTCCGGCGCTTCGCGCCACCTTCTCCCACAAGGGGAGAAGGGAAGAACTTTAGTTCGTCTTCGCCACCCGTGGCGGCATCGCCGATGTCACGAACGACGTCGCTTCCAGCATCGCCAGGCCAAACGGCGTCGGGATCGTCATGCGGAAGGGAACCAGGACGCGCGTCCCCGCAATCGGCACGAACGTGATCTCGATCCGCCGTTCGTTCGCGAGATATTTGATCACGGGGCGATCGGGGATGTAGCCCGCGACGGGGTTGAAATAGATCGCGCAGACCAGCGCCGGCCCGTGATAGCCCTTTTCGGCTTTGACCGTTTCCATGCGCTTGTAATCGAGCTTGAGATCGTAGCGCATGCGTCCGTCGAAAATCCCGGCTCCGGTGCGGCAGGAATCCGGCGCCAGCACTTCGCCATTGCCGGGCACGCGCAGCAGTGAGCCTGTCATGGGATCGAGCACGCTTTTGCGGTGCGCGTCGGTGACGGGAATGCGGCCGGGATCGACCGGCGGCGCCGGGTCGATCGAAAATTCCTTCACGCCGCCATTGGCCAGCGAAATCCGGATGGTCTCGGATTTCTTCTGCGTGGTGGTGGTCGCGGTATAGGCGTTCGCCACCAGCGCGCCGTTCACGATGCGGCCCTGGCTGGCGCCGGAACCGGTGCCGCCGGAAAACGCCTTCAACAGCCCGGCCGTGCCGCCTTGCGCCGAGGCCGAAAACACATCGTCGCCGATTTCGATGGTCCAGCTTCCCTTGCCGACGGGGATGCCCGCCAGCGTCGCCTCATAATGCGCATCCAGCCGCCCCTGCGCGCTCGCGGCCTGCGGCGCGAGCGCTGCCCACGCGGCGGCGCCCAAGCCGACAACGAGGCCGAGCCTGGCGGAGAGAGGTTGGCGCGAAACGGCGCATCTGGCAGTCACGAATGAGAAATCCCGGGATCGGCGCGATTGGGTGTTCATTTAGGCAAAAATATCCGGCAAACAACGCGTGTTTTCGCGAAAACCACGCCCTTTAAAGGACCTTTCATCACCGCCCGCCGCTCGCGGGGAAGGCCAAGGTCTTTTCGTGCTAAACCCATGATGTCGGCCGGGATTACGCCCTTTATATGATTGGCTTAAGTGGCTGGAACCCCTTACAAACCCGCGAATTCAGCGGTCGGGACCAGCCCAAGAACCTTGACCCCGTGGCCGTCTCCCCCTATACGTCCGCGGTTCCTGGAAATGGACGCGATTTTGGACCCCCGCGGCGCCCGCGAGAAGCGGCTTGGCCCTGGCGGGGATGGAAGAGGATTTTTCGGAATGTCCCGGCGCTGCGAACTGACGGCCAAGGGCCCCCAGGTGGGCCACAAGGTGAGCCACTCCAACATCAAGACCAAGCGGCGCTTCCTGCCGAACCTGGCCAACGTCACCTTCATCTCGGACGCGCTCGGCCGCAACGTGCGCCTGCGCGTCTCGACCAATGCGCTCAAGAGCGTCGACCACAATGGCGGCCTCGACGCCTACCTCCTCAAGGCCAAGGCCGACGTCCTCTCCCCCCGCGCGCTCGATCTGAAGCGCGCGATCGAGAAGAAGATCGGCAAGCCCGCGTTCGTGAAGAAGGCGAGTTGAGCGAAGCTTAAATCGGCGGATCGGAGTTTGGAGCGGCCGGGTCGGAAGACCCGGCCGTTTTTGTTTTGGGGCGCGCGCCGCTCCTCCGTCATGGCCGGGCTTGTCCCGGCCATCCACGTCTTTCCTGGCGCAGCGATTCAGAATGCCTTCGGCAAGCCGGCCTGACGCAAGATCGCATTCGCGGTGTGGCGACTCGGAATGCCCACAGGCACCGGAAAATTCCGTTTGGTGATCGGGCTATGCCAGATTTCGTGGCTGCCCTTGCCCTGCCGGACCAGCATGCACCCTGCGGCGCGCAGCAAATCGCGCAATGGCTTGTCGAATTGAGGAGCCATTCAGGCTGCGGCCGGCTCGGCTTCGCGCAGCGCGGTGATCTGAAGAAACAGAGACGCCGGATCGACGTCGGGATGATTATCTGGAAGCAGGTCGAGCGCCATCGCCGATATCTTCGCCAGCAACTCGTCGAGCGTGGCGGCATCGGCTGCAGCCGGAATGTCGTCGCAATGCCCGCTCCAAACCGAGGCTTCATCGTCCCAGGTCGCGGAAATGGTGAAAATGACCGGCTTCGACATCTCGGATCGCCTTGTCTCGCTGGACTGCGCCAAAGCGCGCTCGTCACAGGACATATAGCATGCCAAGGCCGTTTACGGGAGGTGGCATTGACTGCCTTGATGCCTTCCTGCTGAAGGCCAAGCCCGCTCCGGCGAAGAAGGCACGCTGAGATTTAGCTCCATCGGCGGATCAGAATTTGCAGCGGCCGGATCGAATGACCCAGCCGCTTTTTCTTGTGCATGCACTTGCAGGAAGAGACTGGCGTGCACCTGAAGATTCGCGCGGTCACCGAGGCGGCGTGACGCGGCGATACGCGCCGCCATCCAAAATCCCCAAACTTCGCTATACTCGCTCCGGTGGCATCGGGGGGCATCACCATGCGCAACATCATCATCTGCTGCGACGGCACCGGCAACGAGATTTCCGAGAACATCTCCAACGTGCTCAAGCTCTATCGCTGCCTGCGCAAGACGGAGAAGACCGAGCCGCGGCAGATGGTGTTTTACGATCCCGGCGTCGGCACGCTGGAGCGGCCGGACCCGTGGCACAAGCTCAAGCAGGATTTCAACGCCATCTTAGGCCTTGCCACCGGCTATGGGCTCGATGACAACGTGCTCGCGGCCTATGGCTTCCTGGTCCAGCATTATCGCGAAGGCGACCAGATCTATCTGTTCGGCTTTTCCCGCGGCGCCTATACCGTGCGGGTGCTGGCGGGGCTGGTGCACAAGATTGGATTGATCTCGCCCGAGCAGGTCAATCTCGCAGGAAGCGGCCTGATCGCCTACAAGCAGTTTTCCTCCGACGAGGCGCCGAAGCTGCGCCGCGAGATGAAGCTGCTCAGCGATGCCGGCGACGCGGGAGGGCCGCTGCCGCAGACGGCGTTCGACAATGCCGCGCAGTTCGCGCGCATCACCTCGGCCCGCTGGCCTGTGATCCGCTTCGTCGGCGTCTGGGATACGGTCGCGAGCGTGATCGTGCCGCGGGCCGATCGCTTCTATTGGCCGAGCCTGGAGGAGCTCGCGTTCACCATTGCGAACCCGAGCGTGCAGACGTTCCGGCAGGCGATCTCGATCGACGAGCGGCGCTGCATGTTCCGCTTAAAGAAGTGGGATGATCCGCAGACCTATAAGCCGGTGCGCTTCAACGACGTCCACGCCGAGCCGCAGGATATCCTGCAGGTGTGGTTCTCAGGCGTGCATGCCGATATCGGCGGCGGCTATCCGGAAAAGCAAAGCGGGCTTTCAAAATATCCGCTGCTCTGGATGATCGACGAGGCGGTGAAATGCGGGCTGAAGGTGAACCAGGCCACCGTCAACCAGCTCGCCTGGGGCATCCAGCGCAAGGGCAGCCCGTTCGCTTATGTCGCGCCTGACGTGCGCGGCGAGCTGCACGAGTCGCTGCGCGGCGCGTGGTGGCTGCTCGAATATCTGCCGAAGCGCGCGACATACAAGGAATGGCCGGCACGCGAGAGCCATTTCGGCTACTACATTCCCGACGCCGAGCCGCGGCTGATCCCGGACGGCGCGGTCATCCATGAGTCGGCGCTGCAGCGCATGGACGCGCTGCCGAGCTACCGGCCGGTGAACCTGCCGAAGCATTACGAGAAATTCCCGATGCCGACACCGCCGGCGCACGCGAGCGCGGAGGACGTCGCGGAATCGTAGGGTGGGCAAAGCGCAGCGTGCCCACCATACAAGCCGCGCTCGCAATGATGCGAAAGAGCAACGGGCTCCCCTTCCCTTCTCCCCTTGTGGGAGAAGGTGGATCGCTGACGCGTAGCGGCAGCGAGACGGATGAGGGGTCTGTCTCCGCGGAGAGAACCCCTCATCCGGCGCTTCGCGCCACCTTCTCCCACAAGGGGAGAAGGAAGAAAGCGCGCACGCCGCACCACTCGGCCACTGGCCTGGCGCCTCCGCAACCTTGCGGCCGCATTCCTGCCGCTGCGGAACCCAAATGGTTTACGAATCGTTCAACTCTGCTCCCTAATCTCACCTATCTGCTGCCAGAACCGGCCGGAAACGCTCAGGACGAGCGATGTTGGAACGATCGATCACCGAGGAGGTCGAGGCGGCCATCCAGGCCGGCTCGGCGGAAAAACATCTGGATGCGCTGAGGCAGGTCACCGACCTGTTTCTGCTGTCCGCCGACGGCTATTCCGGCGAGCAGATCGAGCTGTTCGGCGACGTGCTGGAACGGCTGATCCGCACCATCGAGCTGCGCGCGCTGGCCGATGTTTCCGCGCGCATTGCGCTTGCCGAATTGAGCACGCAGCTCGCTTCCGCCAAGCATGCGCCGCCGATCGTGATCCGACGGCTCGCGCACAATGACGAGATTTCGATCGCGCGTCCGGTGCTGACCGAATCGGCGCGGCTGACGGCCGAGGATCTGGTGGAGCTGGCGCAAACCAAGGGCGAGCAGCATCTGCTGGCGATCTCCGGGCGCTGGTGGCTGACCGAGATCGTCACCGATGCGCTGCTCAAGCGGCATTATCCCTCCGTCAGCCGGCGGCTCGTCACCAATCCCGGCGCGCGAATGTCGGCGAGCGGCTATGCCATCGTGCTGAAGCAGGCGGAGAGCGATCCTGATCTGGCGGTCGAGACCGGCATCCGCGTCGACCTGCCGGCCGAACAGCGCCGGCAACTGCTGCAGAGCGCAACGGAAGCCGTGCGCTCGCGGCTGTTGTCGCGCGCGCCGCCGCATCTGTTCGAGGAAATCCGCAACGCGATCGCCGCCGCCTCCACCGGCGCCCACCGCGAAATGTCGCGCACGCGCGATTTCGCTGCCGCCCGCCGCTTCGTCGCCGCGCTCGCCAAGCACGGCAAGCTCAACGAGCCGGAGCTCTTGGCATTTGCGAGAGAGCGGAAATACGCCGAGACGGTCGCCGCGCTCGCCGAACTATCAGGCTCGAGCGTCGACGTGATCCGGCCGGTGATGCAGAGCCTGCGCGATGACGGCGTGCTGATCCCCTGCCGCGTCGCCGGGTTGAACTGGGACACGGTGGCCGCCGTGCTCGACAGCCGCTTCGCCGCCGGATCGATGGGCCGGCACGAGCTCGCGAAAGCAAGAGAGCAATACGCAAAACTGACGGTCGAAAACGCCCGTCGCCTGCTGCGATTCTGGCAGGTCCGCGCCGTCGACGCGGCGCCGAAACCGCCGCGTTGAGGGATCATGTAGCCCGGATGAGCGAAGCGACATCCGGGACCGCTCTCGCGTCATCAATCCCGCATGTCGCTTCGCTCATGCGGGCTACGAAGCTACGAAGCGCGTATGCGCGCTACCGCGTGCCGAATGTGGTCGCGCCGAACAGCGCTTTCTGCGTCGAAGGCTGCGAGCGCCAGTATTGCGGCGGGGCGAACACTTCGCCGCCGAGTTCGGCGGCGGCATGCCAGCCCCAGCGCGGGTCGTAGAGCATGGCGCGGGCGAGCGCGACCATGTCGGCCTTGCCTGAGGCGACGATCTCCTCGGCCTGCTTCGGCTCGGTGACCAGCCCGACGGCAATGGTGGTGAGGCCTGTCGCTTCGCGGATCGCTTGCGCGAACGGCACCTGATAGCCGGGGCCGAGCGGAATTTTTTGCAGCGGCGACACGCCACCCGAGGACGCATCGATCCAGTCGACGCCGCGCTTTTTCAGCTCCTGCGCAAACTCGATGGTCTGCGCCAGATCCCAGCCGCCCTCGACCCAGTCGGTGCAGGAGACGCGCAATCCCACCGGCTTGTCATGCGGAAACGCGGCGCGCACCGCGTCGAATACTTCGAGCGGAAAGCGCATGCGATTTTGCAAGGAGCCGCCATATTGATCGGTGCGCCGGTTGGCGATCGGCGACAGGAACTGGTGCAGGAGATAGCCGTGCGCGGAATGCACCTCGATCGCGTCGATGCCGAGCCGCTCGGCGCGCTTGGTAGTCGCCACGAACGCATCGCGCACGCGCGCAAGCCCCGTGGCATCGAAGGCAACAGGCGGCGGCTCGCTCTCCTTGTGCGGGATCGCCGACGGCCCCTCCGCCCGCCAGCCGCCTTCGGCCACCGGGATCAACTGCCCGCCATCCCACGGCGTGTGGCTCGACGCCTTGCGGCCGGCATGCGCCAGCTGCATCATCACGGCGGCCTTCGAACGCTTGCGCACAGACGCCAGGATCGGCCTCAGCGCGGCTTCGGTGGCGTCATTGTAGAGGCCGAGGCAGCCCGGCGTGATCCGGCCGGTCGGCTCCACCGCAGTCGCCTCGATGCAGAAGACGCTCGCCCCCGACAGCGCCAGCGAATTGATATGGGTGAAGTGCCAGTCATTGGCCTCGCCATCGACGGCCGAATACTGGCACATCGGCGCCACCATGATGCGGTTGGCGAGGTTGAGGCCGCGCAGCTTGATCGGGGTAAACAAAGCGCTCATGGGGACATTATCCGGACTGGAGGACAGCGAGCCTTATGGTGTAACGAGCCGGCCCTGTCGCCTCAACCCGCGCCGGCTGCAACCCACCCCTACTCTACCAGCGCGAATTGCAGCAGCAGATTGCGCTGGATCATCGAGAAATTGTCGTCGGAGACAAGCGTCAGGACCGTTTCGCCCTCCGGCGTGACATGGGCGTCGATGCCTTCCAGATTGTCGATCTCGCTGCCGAGGTCGGCCTCGAAGATCACGGGGCCGTCGATAACTGCCCCGGGGGCGATAGAGGCAAGTGCTATGCGGCGGATGCGGATGCCGACGCCGCCGAGCCAGGAGAATTTGCGCTCAAGCAGCAGCAGCCCACCGGACGGCAACAGCACCGCGTCGCTGATATCGAAATTGTCGCTGCGGCGGATGCTGAACAGCCCCAGCGTCCTGCCGATCAGGAAGGCTGTGATGTTGCCCTGCGCATCGAGCCCGCGTTCGGAGATCGCGATCAGCGTTCCCGCCAGCGGCAAGCCCTTCGGCACCACGACAAGCGCCTCGATTCCCTTGTTGTTGGGCAGCTTGCGCACGCCCAGCGGCAACTGAATCAATTCGCCATGCGCGCGGGTAAATCCCTTGGAAAAGTCGAAGCGCAGGATCTGATTGACGCGCTCGAGACCGACATAGACCAGCGAGCCGTCGAGCGCGATCGCCTCGGTGTCGTACCAGCCGCGCGAGGTGATCGGCTTGCCGTCGGGACCCAGCACCGGCGAGGCCTCGACATCGTCGAGTCCGGTCATCTCGCGGCCCTTGTAGACAATGCGGCCGGTGAACCAGCCCCCCTTGTCGCTGACGGCGATGAAGCGCTCGCCCTTTGGATCCAGCCGCAGGCCGGACAAGCCGCCGAAGCCGCGAAACCGCGAGGTGAGAATCAGTCCGCTGCGAAATTCGAGTTCGCCGAACCGCACACGCGAGCGGTCGCGGGTGTCGAACGACTGCAGCGGCCTTGCATTGACGTCGATCGAAGCTGGCGCACTGACCGAGAACTCGTCGGGAACGGCCTGCCTCGGCGGCCGTTGAACGGCGGTCTGCGCCAATGCCGCGCCGGGCACGGCAGCCATGGAAAGCCCCGCCGCTGCATATTTCAAAACGCGGCGGCGGCCTATGAGCGGGGGCATGCGCTCACGAGTGCAGGCGGCGCGGCCGGTGGTGGCCCGTGGCAGGCGCGGCGCCGTGGGTCTCGCTGAACAACTCGGCGAGTTTTTCGGTGATGGCGCCGCCGAGCTCCTCGGCATCGACGATGGTGACCGCGCGGCGGTAGTAGCGAGTGACGTCGTGACCGATGCCGATCGCGATCAGTTCGACCGGCGAACGGGTCTCGATCTCCTCGATGATGTGGCGCAGATGCCGCTCGAGGTAGTTGCCGGGATTGACCGACAGCGTGGAATCGTCCACCGGCGCGCCGTCCGAAATCATCATCAGGATCTTGCGCTGCTCGGCGCGACCGAGCAGTCGCTTGTGCGCCCAGTCCAGCGCCTCGCCGTCGATGTTTTCCTTCAGCAGCCCCTCGCGCATCATCAGGCCGAGATTCTTGCGCGAACGGCGCCAGGGCGCGTCGGCGGACTTGTAGATGATGTGGCGGAGATCGTTGAGCCGGCCGGGATTGGCCGGCTTGCCGGCCGCGAGCCAGGCCTCGCGGGACTGGCCGCCCTTCCAGGCGCGGGTGGTAAAACCCAAAATCTCGACCTTGACGCCGCAACGCTCCAGCGTGCGCGCGAGAATGTCGGCGCAAGTGGCCGCCACCGTGATCGGCCGGCCGCGCATCGAACCGGAATTATCGAGCAGCAGCGTCACCACGGTATCGCGGAAGGTTGCTTCCTTCTCGTGCATGAAGGACAGCGGGTGATAGGGATCGGTGACCACGCGCGACAGGCGTGCCGGGTCGAGGATGCCTTCCTCGAGATCGAACTCCCAGGCCCGGTTTTGCTGCGCCATCAGGCGGCGCTGCAGCCGGTTGGCGAGCCGCGCCACGATGCCCTGCAGATGCGCGAGCTGCTTGTCGAGGTAGGAGCGCAGCCGCTCCAGCTCGTCATGGTCGCAGAGATCTTCGGCGGCGATGACCTCGTCGAATTTCGGTGCAAAGGCGTGATATTCCGGGCCGCGCGGCTCGTTGGCGCCACGCGTATTCGGCCGCGTCGCTTCGCCCGGCGTCTCGTCGTCGCCGAGTTCGCCGTCGTCGAACGTATCTGACGTAGAAGCCTGCGCGCTCTCCATCGCGCTTTCCGACATTTCGTCGGTGGAAGCCTGCGCCTGGTCGGCGCTCATTTCCTGCGCGGCATCGGAATCGGGCGAGCCCTCGGCGCCGGACTGATCGCTCTCGCCGTCCTGGTTCTCGTCATCGTTTTCGTCGTCATCGGCGTCCGCATCGCGGTCGTCGCCGAGGTCGAGCGCCGACAAGAGGTCGTGCACGAGATCGCCGAACTTGGCCTGGTCCTCGGTGACGCGGCTGAGTTGGTCGAGCCGGGTGCCGATCTTGTCTTCCAGCGCCGGACGCCAGAGATCGACCATTTTTTTCGCAGCCGTCGGCGGCGCAAGGCCCGTCAGCCGTTCGCGCACCAGCATCGCCAGCGCATCCGACAGCGGCGCATCGGCGCGGTCGGTGATCTCGTCGTATTTGCCGCGATGAAAGTGATCGTCGAGCATCGCGGTAAGGTTCTTCGCCACACCCGCCATCCGCCGCGAGCCGATGGCCTCGACACGGGCCTGCTCCACCGCCTCGAACACGCCGCGCGCCTGCGGATTTCCCGGCATCAGCTTGCGATGCACCTTGGGATCATGACAGGCGAGCTTCAACGCGACCGAATCGGCGTGCCCCCGCACGATCGCAGCATCCCGCTTGGTCATCTTGCGGGCCGGCTCCGGCAACCGCGCCTTGCCCGGTGCAAGACCGGGACGCTCGGCCGCGAATGTCACTTCAAGTTCTGGCGCCTTCGCGATCGCGCGCAGGCACGAGGTCACCGCGCGCTTGAACGGTTCGGTCGGGGCTTCCTTGGAGCCGGTGCGGAATTTGATGTTCGACGTCGTCATTACGTTTCTATCACCCGTCGTCCCTGCGAAAGCAGGGACCCATAACCACCAGCGGTCGTTAATTCACCCGACGTTGGCAGCATCCTTCCATCGAAAGTCCTCGGCGCATGGGTTCCCGCTTTCGCGGGAACGACAGCTACGAAAGCGCCACGTTTACCGAGCTCTCGGGCAGCTCCTGGTTGAAGCAGCGCTGATAGAATTCGGCCACCAGCGGCCGCTCCAGCTCGTCGCACTTGTTGAGGAAGGTGACGCGGAACGCGAAGCCGATGTCGCCGAAGATGTCGGAGTTCTCGGCCCAGGTGATCACGGTGCGCGGGCTCATCACCGTCGACAAATCGCCATTGGCGAATGCGTTACGGGTGAGATCGGCCAGCCGCACCATCTTGTTGACGATGTCGCGACCTTCCTGGGTGCGGTAGTGATGCGCCTTGGCCAGCACGATCTCGACTTCCTCGTCATGCGCCAGATAGTTCAGCGTGGTGACGATCGACCAGCGGTCCATCTGGCCCTGGTTGATCTGCTGGGTGCCGTGATAGAGGCCCGAGGTGTCGCCGAGGCCGACCGTGTTGGCGGTCGAAAACAGGCGGAACGCCGGGTGCGGCTTGATCACCTTGTTCTGGTCCAACAGCGTCAGGCGGCCGGAGACTTCCAGCACGCGCTGGATCACGAACATCACGTCGGGGCGGCCGGCGTCGTATTCGTCGAACACCAGCGCAATGTTGTGCTGCAGCGCCCAGGGCAGGATGCCGTCGCGGAATTCGGTGACCTGCTTACCGTCCTTGATGACGATCGAGTCCTTGCCGACCAGATCGATACGGCTGATGTGGCTGTCCAGGTTGACGCGCACGCAGGGCCAGTTCAGCCTTGCGGCGACCTGCTCGATGTGGGTCGATTTGCCGGTGCCGTGGTAGCCGGTGACCATGACGCGGCGGTTCTTGGCGAAACCGGCGAGAATCGCGAGCGTGGTGGCGCGGTCGAAGCGGTAGTCCGAATCGACTTCCGGCACATGCGGGTCGACTTCGGAATAGGCCGGCACTTCGAGGTCGCTGTCGATACCGAAAACCTGCCGGACCGACACCTTCATGTCGGGCAGTCCGACGGGCTCCGAAACTTTGCTCATGGCGGCGGTCGTCATCAATCCTCCGAGGTCCCGGGCGTTCCCGAAACCAGATCTGTTGAATGGCTGCGGATGGGGGCTAACGTGAACCTAGCAGAGAGCAGGGGCCGGCAGAAGCCCGCGGCGCAATCAAAGTTCCATTGCCTTATCATTGAGATAAGCCATCTCTCGAGTTTTTGGAGGGCTGCTCTGCGAATCACGCCGCACTTTTGCCGGCTTGGCCACTTTGCCGGGCCATGCCGAAGGTCTGCCGGCACTTTCGGCCCCTGCCCGGGCTTGGTAGCTCTGGGTCCAGGCGGCCACCCACAGGACGGCAGTCGTGACTTCATTCCTCGATCCCGTGATTGCAGTCGTATCGGCCCATCCGTGGCTGGCCTACCTGACGCTATTTCTGGCGGCCCTCCTGGAAGCGATCCCGGTCGCAGGCGCGCTGGTTCCGGGCTCGACCATCATCCTTGCGCTGAGTGCACTGGTGCCCGGCGGCGAACTGAAGCTGTGGGGCGTGCTGGCAGCCGCAATCGCCGGCGCCATACTCGGCGACGGATTGGCGTTCTGGGCCGGCCATCGCTCGCAACGCGAAATTCTCAACGCCTGGCCGATGTCGAAATATCCAGGCGTGATGGCGCAGAGCGAGACGTTCTTCCACCGCTGGGGAACGCTGGCGGTGTTGTTCGCGCGCTTTGTGCCGCCGATCCGCGCCTTCGTACCTGTGACGGCCGGCGCGCTCGGGATGCCGCCGATGCTGTTCTTCAGCGTCAATATCCCGGCGGTACTCGCCTGGGCGTTGGCGCATGTGTTGCCAGGTGTGCTCGCGGTCTCGGCATTGCATGAATATGCCGGCCTGCCGCATCACCAACACACTGGCAAGCATCTGTGGATTCTGGCCGTGTTCGCGGCGGCGATCATCACGTTCGGCATCTGGACGCTGCGCCGCCGTCAGGCGCGGACGGGGCTCCGTCCCGGTGCGGGGCCGACATAGCGCGCGCGGGGCCGGATCAGCCGGCCATGGCGCAATTGCTCGCAGGCATGCGCGATCCATCCGACCGTTCGCGCCATGGAAAACAGCACCAGTTCATGGCCCGGCGGCAGGCCGAGCGTGTGCACCAGCACCGCAAGGGCATAGTCGATATTGACGAACTCGCCGGTCGCTTCGGCGATCCGCTCGGGGATTTCATGGGTAAACTTACGGTCCGCGCCCGAGCGTGCCAGCACCTCCAAAAGCGCCCACGCACGGGGGTCACCATGCTTATAGACCCCATGACCAAAGCCCGCGAAGCGTTCGCCGAGCGCGACGCGCTCGCGGATGACGGGGGCGACCTCGCCATTGGCAAGCGTCTTCAAAAGCTGCGCCGCCAGCACGCCGGCGCCGCCGTGCTTCGGGCCCTTCAGCGCGACGAGACCGGCGATCATGGCATCGTAGAGATTTAGCCCGGTCGAGGCCGCGCAGCGCACGGTGAACGTCGAGGCATTCAGCTCATGATCGGCCAGCAGCACCAGCGCGCGGCGGATCAGATCGGCCGCGTGCTTGTGCTCCGGCGCCCAGACGCGTGCGATCTGCAAGTGAAGCGGCTTTGCCGAGGATTTGGCGTTCAGCATGGTCGCGACCACGAGGCGCATGATGCGGCCACCCAGCATCGCGCGCTCTTCGTCGGCGCGGGTGAAGGCCTTCGGGTCAGCCCTGGCGGCGAGCGCCAGCACGGCGATGGCGCGATCGATCGCATTAGCCCCACGTGCGGCCTCGGCCACGGCGCGCATTTCGTCCGACACAACAGGACAATTGTTCTGATCGAAGGGATCGACGCCTGTGACATCCCACAACAGCGTCGCGGCATGTTCGAGCGTGTCGCGCTCGGCGAGATCGATGCAGTTGACGCCGCGATAAATCGCGCCGTCCTCGGTGATGGTTCCGACGGCCGAATCCATCACCGGCAGATCGGCGTCGAAGCTGCGCAGGCCGCGCGGCTCCGGCGACGGTGCGCGCCGCTCTTTCAGTGTGCGGACGTCCTCGGCCCGGTAGCGGTGGCTGCGAGAATCCTCCGACGGTTCCGACCGGATCAGGCCACGGCTGACATAGGCGTAGAGGGTCGCCTGGGAGATCGCGAGTTCGGCGGAGGCCTCGCGGGCCGAGAGGTAAAGCCCGGCGGGTTTTTTCATATTGATTTACATAATCAAGATTGATCAAGTTGTCGAGAGGCCCGACCTTTGCAGCAGGCAAAGGAGAGCCCTCATGAACATGCAGATTTCCAAGACCCCGATCGGCCTCGACGGTATTCCGGCCGCCGAAACCGTCCTCAGCCATGTCGACGGCGAGCGCGGCGAACTGATCATCGCCGGCGAACGGGTCGGCGACCTCGCGGGCAAGTCGAGTTTCGAAGGCGTGACCGCGCGGCTGTGGAACGCCGCAATGGGAACCTCGCTCAACGAAGCCAATGTGCGCTCAAGGCTCGGCGCTGCGCGGGAACGCGCATTCGCACGGCTACCCGAATTGCTGCCGGCAACGCGTGGCATGTCGATTGTCGACGGCTTTCGCGCAGCCGTTGCCGGCCTGCGCGGCGAGAACGGACTTGAGCACGAGGCGACCATCGTCGGCGCATTGCCTGTGATCGCGGGCGCGCTGCTGCAGCGGGCCAAAGGCGAGGACCCGATCGCGCCCGACCCGACCGTTGGCCATGCCGCCGACACGCTGTCGATGCTGCGCGGCCGCAAAGCCGAACCGCGCGAGATCACCGCGCTGGACACCTACTTCGTCACCGTCTGCGACCACGGCATGAACGCGTCGACCTTCGCGACGCGCGTCGTAGCCTCGACCCAAGCGGATTTGTTCGCAGCCGTCACGGCCGGTTACTGCGCCCTGACCGGGCCGCTGCATGGCGGCGCGCCTGAGCCGGTGCTGGAGATGCTGGATGCGATCGGCTCGACCGAGCGCATCAAGCCGTGGGTCGACAGCGCACTGGCCCGCGGCGAGCGGCTGATGGGATTCGGCCACCGCGTCTATCGCGTCCGCGACCCACGCGCAGATGTGCTCAAGCGCGCGATCGAGCGGCTCGCAGGAAGCGGCACCGATCTGCCGTTCGCGGGCGAGGTCGAGGCCTACATCCGCGACGCATTGCGACGGAAAAATCCCGACCGCCCGCTCGACACCAATGTGGAGTTCTTCACCGCAATCCTGCTCGACGCGCTGAAGATTCCGCGGCAGGCGTTTACGCCGATCTTTGCGGTGGCGCGCGCCGCAGGCTGGACCGCGCATGCCCGCGAGCAGCAGCGTGGCGGCCGGCTGATCCGGCCGAGTTCGGCGTATGTCGGACCAATGCCAGGGTGAACGGGCCAAGACCGCGTATTAGGCAACAGCGGAGCCCACATCTCCGCCGTCGTCCCTGCGGACGAGCGACCCATAACCACAAATGCGTATTGTCTCGCGAAAGCCGTCGACCAGTGGAATGAAATCGAGACGCCGCGGCGTATGGGTCCCTGCGGTCCGCAGGGACGACGAAAACTACGCCCGCACCACCGTCTTCAGATAATTATACGCCTTGATGATCTCGATCAGGCGGTCCTCGGTAGAGCGGTCGCCGCCATTGGCGTCGGGATGGTGCTGCTTGACCAGCGCCTTGTACTTGGCCTTGACGTCATCGAGCGTTGCTTCGGCGGAAAGCCCCATCACCTGCAGCGCCTTGCGCTCGGCGTTCATCACCTTGCGCGTTTCGGTCTTGGCCTGCGCGCCCGGCCCCGGCCGCCAGCGGCCGCGACCGTTGAGCTCGGAGAACATGCTGAACGGATCGGCGGCGCCGTCAAAGTCCTCGGCGCTGGGCTGCTTGCCCTTCTTGCCGGCGGTATTGGCGCCCATCTTCCAGGTCGGGCGATGGCCGGTCAGCGCATCCTTCTGATAGCGCGCGACGGCATCGGCGTTCATGCCCTGGAAGAAATTGTAGGATTGGTTGTATTCGCGCACATGGTTGAGACAGAAGTGCCAGTACTCGCGGGAATTCTCCCGGCCCTTGGGCGCGCGGTGCGGGCCCTTGTTCTGGCAGCCCGCCCACTCGCACATGGCGGCTTCCTCGCGCGCCTGCGCCTGCTGCTTCGCGCTCAGCTTGTTGGGCTTGATGCGAATGGAATCGAAGAACTTGGATGAATCAATCGGCATGGCTGACTATGACTACGCAATGCGAAAGGCTTCAAGTCTTGACATTGCGAATACCTCCGTTCGGATGTGCCATTGACGGGAAGCGGACACAGAATTATCTGCCACCATCATGAGCACCAGGGACATTATCATAAACAAGTTGCGTGAAGCTTTCTTGCCGGAAAGCCTCGACGTCGCGGACGAATCTCATCTGCATGAGGGCCATGCGGGCCACCGGCCAGGCGGTGAGACGCATTTCAGGGTTTATATCGTATCTGAAGCCTTCGAAGGGAAGAGCCGGGTTGAACGCCACCGCATGGTAAATGCGACGCTTGCGGCGGAACTTGAGGGCGCCGTCCATGCACTTGCCATCAGGGCGCAGGCGCCCCGGGAAGGTCAGGGCTGAAGAATCCGATCAACCCGATCTTGAAGTGCGCCGACAGACAGGCCGAAGACCTGTGGCTTTTGCTCAAGATCGCGCAGACGGCACAACCGTTTTGATTTATCTGTTGACTGCTGGGCGATGGACGCAGTTCCATCCGAACCGGGGCCGGAGCGGCCCCAATGCCATCGCCGCTCGATAGGGTCGTCCGATGCAGCATTGGGTACGCTTCAGATGGGCCGTGGCCGTGATCGTCCTGGTTGCGTCAACCAAGGCACAAGCGCTGGACATGCCGAGCCCGTTTGTCCAGGAGGTGCTCATCAAGAGCATTCTGGTGACGCTCAACGACGCGGTGGCATCGGACAATTTCACGGTCCTGCACGCCAAGATTTCAAAGCCGTTCCGCGACCAGTTTCCGCCCGACAAGCTACGGACTGTCTTCAAGGACCTGGTCGAGAAGCACGCCGTGTTCGACGCGATCGTCGCCAGCCCGGTCATTCCGGAAGAGGACGCCAAGATCGATGACAAGGGTGTGCTGCGCCTGAAGGGCCGCTTCGACACCACGCCGAAAAAGGTGAAGTATCAGCTCGGCTTCATTCCCTCCGACGGCCAGTGGAAACTCTCTGGCGTTACGATCGATATTGAATAGCTCAAGATCCCGTCAGCGGCCCATGCGCGGAGAGGCGCTCAGAACGCCGTCCCCGCCCGCTTAGGCTTCGGATACTCCGCGTCGGTTTCGCGCGGCAGCGGCGTGATCTTCAGCGCGGTGATACGGTTGCGCTCGCGGCGCAGCACGCGGAAGCGGCAACCGTGGAAGGTAAAATTCTGGCCGCGTTCGGGAATCGAGCGCGCCTCGTGAATCACGAGGCCGGCGACCGTCGTCGCCTCCTCGTCGGGCAGATGCCAGTTCATGGCGCGGTTGAGATCGCGGATCGGCACCGAGCCATCCACCACGACGGAGCCGTCGGCCTGGACTCGGACGCCGGCGACCACGACGTCATGCTCGTCGGAAATATCGCCGACGATCTCTTCCAGGACGTCTTCCAGCGTCACCATGCCTTCGACCTCGCCATATTCGTCGACGACGAGCGCAAAATGGGTCTTGCGGCGGCGGAACGCCTTCAACTGTTCGGACAGGGGCCGCATCTCCGGCACGAACCAGGGCGGCAGCATGATCGCTGAAACGTCGATGCGAGAAGTGTCGCCTTCGGACGCACGGATCGCGCGCAGCAGGTCCTTGGCGTGCAGCACGCCGATAATGTTCTCCGGCTTGTCGCGCCACAGGGGAATGCGGGTGTACTCGGTCGCCAGCACCTCGCGCACCAGTTCGTCCGGCGGCAGGTCGGCATTGATCATCACCATCGCGGTGCGATGCACCATGACATCAGATACGGCGAGATCGCCGAAGCGGAAGACATTGTGGATGTACTCGGCCTCGCCGCTTTCGATGCCGCCGTGCACGGCGGATTCCTCCACCAGCCCCTCGATCTCGGAATCGGTGAGGATTTCGTGCTGGGAAGATTCCTTGACGCCGAACATGCGCAGGATCCCGCGGGAGGCGGCGTTGAGCAGCCAGTTGAGCGGATAGAACACCAGATAGGACAAATAGAGCGGGTACGCGATCCATTGCGAGACCGGCGTCGGCTGGCGAATCGCAAATGTCTTCGGCACCTGCTCGCCGATCACGATGTGCAGCGAGGAGAACACCAAAAAGCCCGCCAGAAACGAGACGAAGTGCAGCGTGCGTTCCGACATTCCGAGCGGGACAAGCAGCGGCTCGAGCAGCGCCGAAACGGTGGGTTCGCCGACCCAGCCGAGACCGAGGGAGGCCATGGTGATGCCGAGTTGGCAGCAGGCGAGATAGGCCTCGATATTGCCCATCATGCCTTGCAGCAGGTGCGCGCCGAACCGGTCCTGCTCGACCATTGCCCTGATGCGAAACCCGCGGCTCTTGACCAGCGCAAACTCGGCGGCCACGTAAAACGCGTTGGCGGCGAGCAGCAAGATCGCGAGCAGCAGATTGAACGCGGTCGAACTCATATATTCCTCGTGACGGCCCCGGCCCCGCGCGACGCTTGCGTCAAGCCGCCCGATAATCCCGTCATCCCGACAACTTCTGTTGCAGGAAATCGCGAACCAGCGCCGGCTCGACGTCGTTTGCAACCACCGCGCGGCCGATCGCCTGCAGCAGGATGAAGGTCAGCTTGCCGCGCTTGACCTTCTTGTCCTGCGCCATCAGCGCCATCAGGGCGTCGGCATCGGCCAGCCCTTCCTGGGCAAAGCCTGCGATGTCCTGCAAATGGGTCGGCAGGCCAACGGAAGCAAGATGGCGCTCGACCCGGGTGGCGTCGGTCTCGGAGATCATGCCGAGTTTTGCTGAAAACTCCGCCGCCAGCACCATGCCGACGGAAACGCCCTCGCCGTGGAACAGGCGGTCGGAAAAGCCGGTCGCGGCCTCCAGCGCATGGCCGAAGGTGTGGCCGAGATTAAGCAGCGCGCGCTCGCCATTTTCTCGCTCGTCGCGGGAGACGATCGCGGCCTTGGCGCGGCAGGAGGTTGCAATCGCGTGCTCGCGCGCCGCACCACCGGAGAAGATGTCGGCATGGTTTGCTTCGAGCCAGGTGAAAAAGGCTTCATCGCCGAGCACGCCATATTTGGCGACCTCGGCATAGCCGGAGCGGAACTGGCGCGGCGACAGCGTGTCGAGCACCGACGTATCGGCGATCACCAGCACCGGCTGATGAAACGCGCCTAGCAAATTCTTGCCCTGCGGCGAATTGATGCCGGTCTTGCCACCGACCGAGGAATCGACCTGTGCCAAAAGCGAGGTCGGCACCTGCACGAAATCGACACCGCGGCGCAGGATCGCCGCCGCAAAACCGGCGAGATCGCCGACCACGCCGCCGCCGAGCGCGATCACCAGATCGTTGCGCTCGATCTTCGCCGCGATCAGCGCTTCGGAGACCTTTTCGAGACCGGCATAGGTCTTTGATACCTCGCCTTCCTCGACGATCACGCGTGACGTCGGGATGCCGGCTTCGGCAAGCGAGCGCTCGGTTTGCTCCAACCAGTGCTTTGCGACGGTGCGGTCGGTGACGATGGCGGTGCGCACGCCGGGGCGCAGCGCAGCGACGCGCGCGCCGAGCGTATCCAGCACGCCGCGGCCGATCACGATGTCATAGGCGCGGTCGCCGAGGGCGACGTCGACCGTGATATCGGCGGAATGTTTCAGCGGCGCAGTCATGGCGTGACGTTCATCCCGTCGGTTGTTGGTGGGCGGCCGGGGCGCCGGCACACAGCCGGGCGCGCAGGGCCTCGATGCATTCGTCGACGATTCGATCGTGCGGCACGTCGCGAGACAGAATGGTCACGTCGGCGCTCCGGTAGACCGGCTCGCGCGCTTCGAGCAGACGGCTGACGGTGGCAGTCGGATCCTCGGTCTGCAGCAGCGGCCGGTCGGCGCGGCGCCTCACGCGCTTCATGATGATGTCGACATCCGCCTTGAGCCAGATCGAGACCGCCTTGTCGCGGATGCGGTTGCGGGTCTCCTCGCGCATGAAGGCGCCGCCGCCGGTGGCGATCACGGCCGGACCGCTATCGAGCAGCCGTGCAATCACCCGCGCCTCGCCGTCCCGGAAATGCGGCTCGCCATGGGTTTCGAAAATATCCGGGATCGACATCCCGGCGGCCGCCTCGATCTCGATATCGGCGTCGAGAAATGGCAGCCTCAGCCGCGCCGCCAGGCGGCGGCCGATGGTCGACTTGCCGGCCCCCATCATGCCAACCAGCACAACCGAACGCCGTGCCAGGGCCGACGTAATGTCGGCCTCCTGGGGGGCGCTCGCCTGGGCCGGTGCGACGGTCTCGGACATCAAAAAAACTCTGTGGTTTCGCGGATTTCCACCGCTCCGCGACACCTATACTACCCCGACTGACGCGGTTGCCAGAGACTCTTGCCACGGGGAAGGGAACATGTTGGATGATTTCATTGGTTAATTTCGCCGCCCCGAGCCCTCTATGCCCAGTTTGTTCCGCTTTCTGACGGTCGTCGGCATCATCGCCGGGGTGATCTATGGCGTGATTTTCGCGCTGGCGAATTTCGTCAATCCAACCCCCCGGGAAATAACGGTCACCATTCCCGCAGACAGGTTCCTCAAGAAATAGCCGCTATCGTCTGTTTTGTGGATGGAGAAACGAACTTGAGACACCTCCGTGACGGAGATGGCGGAGGACAATGCGTTCCAGCAAGACGGCCTCAGATGCGAAACTGATCAACCTGTTCCTCGACATGCTCGCGGCGGAACAGGGGGCGGGCGACAACACGCTCGACGCCTATCGGCGCGACCTCACTGATTTTTCCGAATTTCTTGGGCAAGCCGGCCAGAACTTTACCCGTGCCGGGACCGACGTGCTGCGCGACTACCTCGCCGATCTCGACACCCGCGGCTTCAAATCCTCCAGCGTGGCGCGGCGGCTGTCGGCGATGCGGCATCTGTTCCGCTTCCTGCTCAACGAGCGCATCCGCGCCGATGATCCGGCGGCGATCCTGTCCGGTCCGAAACGCGGCCGCGGGCTGCCGAAGGTGCTGTCGATATCGGATGTCGACCGGATGCTGACGCGGGCCAAGGAATTGACCGAGGCCGAGAACGCCTCGCCGCAGCAGCGTCTGCGCGCGATGCGGCTGTATTGCCTGCTCGAAGTGCTCTACGCCACCGGCTTGCGCGTCTCGGAACTGGTGGCATTGCCGCTGTCGGCCGCTCGGCGCGATGCCCGCATGATCATGGTGCGCGGCAAGGGCAACAAGGAACGGCTGGTGCCGCTCAACGAAGCCTCAAGGCAGGCGATGGCTGATTATCTCGCCGCCATGGAAGCGCTCAAGCCCGAGAAGAAGAAAAACGCCGCCGCATCGAAGTGGCTGTTTCCCTCCTTCGGCGAGAGCGGCCATCTGACGCGGCAGCACTTTGCGCGCGACCTGAAGGAACTGGCGGCGGCGTCAGGCCTCGCGCCGCGGCTGGTCTCGCCGCACGTGCTGCGCCACGCCTTTGCCAGCCATCTGCTGCATAACGGCGCGGACCTGCGCATCGTGCAGACCCTGCTCGGCCACACCGACATCTCGACCACGCAAATCTATACCCATGTGGTCGAGGAACGGCTGAAGAGCCTGGTGCGCGACCTGCATCCGCTGGCGGAGAAGTAGGTCCGCGCCCCGGACGCTGCGCAGCACCGCAAGCGCGTTTGCGCGCGTCTTCGACCGCTATGGTGATGCGCTGCTGAGCCGGGGCCCACCCCGCGATGAAAATGGGTCCCGGCTCTGCGGCGCGGCACTTCACGCCGCACCGCGTCCGGGACACGGAGATATCCCCGCGCGCGCCTCATTCGCCTTGACTTCCGCGGCTTCTCCCCCGAAACAGCCATCCCGCCCGCGGCCTTGTTTGGCGCGCTTTCGGCAAACCGGGTTACCCGGACCGAGATGCGCGCTAAATCATTGAAGATGCGTGCTTTCTTGGGGCGAATCGAAAACCGCTTCGCCTCGCAGCGCGTGGTTACCTATATTGTCTTGATGCCGGAACAGATGCGCAGCTATCTCGACTTCGAAAAACCAGTCGCCGAACTCGAGTCCAAGATCGACGAATTGCGCGCGCTGGCGGCGTCCGGCAGCGACATCGGCGACGAGATTGCGCGCATCGAGGACAAGGCCTCCCAGGCGCTGGCCGATCTCTACGCCAATTTGACGCCGTGGCAGAAGACGCTGGTGGCGCGCCATCCACAGCGCCCGCACTTCACCGATTTCATCAGCGCGCTGGTCACCGAATTCACGCCGATGGCGGGCGACCGCAAATTCGCCGAGGACGAGGCCCTGGTGGGTGGCTTCGGCCGCTTCCGCGGCGAGAGCATCTGCGTCGTCGGCCAGGAAAAGGGCGCCTCGACCGAGGGCCGCATCAAGCATAATTTCGGCATGGCGCGGCCTGAAGGCTATCGCAAGGCCGTGCGGCTGATGGAGCTGGCCGACCGCTTCGGCATTCCCGTGCTGTCGATCGTCGATTCCGCCGGCGCCTATCCCGGCATCGGCGCCGAGGAACGCGGCCAGGCGGAAGCGATCGCGCGCTCCACCGATGCCTGCCTGTCGCTCGGCGTCCCCAATGTCGCGATCGTCACCGGCGAAGGCATGTCGGGCGGCGCCATCGCCATCACCACCGCGAATAAGGTTTTGATGTTCGAACACGCGATCTACAGCGTGATCTCGCCGGAGGCGGCCTCCTCGATCCTGTGGCGCGACGGCACCAAGGCGCAGGAAGCCGCCACCAGCATGAAGATCACCGCGCAGGACATGCTGCGATTCGGCGTGATCGACCAGATCCTGAAAGAGCCCGCCGGCGGCGCCCATCGCGATCCGGCCGCCATGATCTCGGCCACCGGCGATGCCATCGCGGAGGCGTTCAACGACCTCCGCAATCTCGACGCGGATGCTGTCCGCCGACATCGGCGACAGAAATTCCTCGATATCGGCCGCAAGCTCGGCTGATCGCTTCGTCCCGCATCTGATCTCGCTTGATGCGGTCGCCCCCGAGCCTACTGGCCCCAATGATTAACGACCTCTAAACGGCCATTATTTTCGCCAGCGCGCATGATTCGGCCGCAATTAGGCCCCGAGCCCGGTCTTTAGTTTCTGTTGACCATGCCTGCCGCAGCAACCGCTGGACGGCCCCGTTCGGGTTGCGGCGCAGGGGGGCAATGGATAATATTTTAGACAATGGCTTCAGGGCATGTCGCTGTTGATTTGGGGTGCGAGAATGCCCGGTGGGTGTGGAGCTTAGCCTTTGATTAACCGCTCGCTGGTTCGCGCGCTTGTCACGTCGGCTGTCCTCGTGGGCGCAGGCGTGTTGATGGCCGGCTGCAACAGTGACGGCATCTCGCTGGCCAACAACGCCAAGGCCAACCAGCCGGTCCCACCAAAACTGATCGCCGACATGACGGCGAAGGACATGGACCTGCAGTCCCCGATCCTGGTCCGGCTGTTCAAGCAGGAAGCCGAACTGGAGATCTGGAAGCAGGACCGCTCCGGCCGTTTCGCGCTGTTGAAGACCTACCCGATCTGCCGCTGGTCGGGCGATCTAGGCCCGAAGGTTCGCGAAGGCGACCGCCAGGCGCCGGAAGGCTTCTACTCGATCTCGCCGGCGCAGATGAACCCGCAGTCGGCCTATTACCTCTCCTTCAACACCGGCTATCCCAATGCGTTCGACAAAGCATTGGGACGCACCGGCTCACAGTTGATGGTGCATGGCGACTGCTCCTCGCGCGGCTGCTACGCGATGACCGACGAGCAGATCGCGGAAATCTATTCGCTGGGCCGCGAATCCTTCTTCGGCGGCCAGAAGTCGTTCCAGTTGCAGGCCTATCCGTTCCGGATGACGCCGGCCAACATGGCCAAGCACCGCAACAACCCGCACATGCCGTTCTGGAAAATGATCAAGGAAGGCAATGATCATTTCGAGGTGACGCGGCAGGAGCCGAAGGTCGATTTCTGCGAAAAGAAATACGTGTTCGACGCGGCCAAGCCGCCGAACGCGACCAAGGACCCGGTGTTCGACGCATCGGCCAAATGCCCGGCCTATGTGATATCAGATGAAATCGCCGACGCCGTGCGCGAGAAGCAGGCCACCGATATTGCCGAGACCGCGCGGCTGATCGCAAAGGGAACGCCGGTGGCGCGGATCAACACCGGTATCGACGGCGGCATGCACAGGGTGTTCGCCGCCAGCGTGCCCGAAGGCAGCACCGGTCTTTCGGAGCCCGGCGATGGCTCAAGCCTGTCGCTGATGGCGCGCGCGCCAGGCACCGTTCCCTCCCACGTCAATCCGCCGAAAGCTCCAGCTCCGTCTGAAAACCTGCTGAGGGGTCCGCCGGAGCAGCCGAAACTGGCCGCAGTACCGGCTGCGCCTCCTGCCTCTGCCCCAGCTTCGACGCGGGTCGCCAATGCGGCGCCGACTGAGCAGAATGACGGCTTCTTCTCCAGCCTCGCCCGCAAGGTCGGCCTGGGCGGCGCAGCCGACGCCACCGCCAGCACGCCGCCGTCCAAGCCGAAGGCGGCGACCGAGGCCAAGCAGCAGCCGCGTCCTGAAGCCGCTGCGCCGAAGACGACGGCGGCAGCGAAGCCCGACGTCAAACACGCCGCCGCCAGCCGCCCGCCGCTGAAACCGTCGCTGTCGGATGCTCCTCCCGCTGCGGCCAAGGACAATCAGGTCGCGGGCTCCGCGCCGATCGTGTCCACAAACTCGTTCGATAGCCGCTTCGGTGCGGTGAAGTAGCGCAATTTTCGCCAAGACATTTCTCGTGGCTGTCGCCGGAGCGCGCAGTCACCCATATCCAGCAATCTCGGCCGTTCGAGGGATCGCAGCCCTGGCCACGCGCAACAACTGACGTGGGGACGGGTTGTAGCCTTGCGGCGACGGTGACCGGGTGCGTCAGGTGTTGCGGATGAAGACGCCGCTAGAGCCTTTTCGGTTCTGATTGAATCAGAACCGGGCTCTAGACTTTTGTTTTGACGCGTTTTCTTGACGCGAACCGGTGTCCACCCCGGATCAAGTCCGGGGCAGGCTTTCGCTGGAAAACACTCTAATCCTTAGGTCAGCAGCCGCTAGCCTCGGGTCATGAGGCCGCTTCATCCCGAGCTACAAGCCCCGGCCCCGCGACCGGCTTCGCTGCGGGCAAGACGATGGGGTTAGCCCAGCGGCGCGCGACCACCACGATGGCGCATACCACATAGAAGCACAGGCCCAGCGCATAAGTCTTAGCAATGCCGAACTGGATCGAGAGGGCCATGCCCAGGACCGAGGCAAGCATCGACGTAATCCCGTTGGTGCTCCAGAAGAACGGCAGGAGATCGGCATGACGGCGCCAGATTGAGAGCCCGAGGGGAAACATCATCCCCATGCAGAACGCTGGGGGCGCCAACAGGAGGACTGAAATCAGAATGCGCATGTCGGTTGGCTCCGACCGCGCCCACTCCGTGACAAAGGGAGTAAGCAACCCTGCCGCTACGAGCGTGGTCAACAGCGCTGCAATCCTTACGAAGGTCGCGCGCGGTCGCGCACCGACCGTGGCGCTTCCGATTCCGCTAAAGAGCAGAATGGTGAAAAGCACCACGCTCAGCCCGTAGACGGGATGTCCGAGAAACACCATCAGGCGCTGCATCTGCGATATCTCGATGAGCATGAAGCCCATCCCGATTGCGCTGAAATAGCCGACTGGCGGCGCCAGCGTCGACAATGGCATCCGCCTCGCAAGACGGAAGAAGGGCAAGACGATGTAATATCCGCACGCGCAGAGCGCTATGATGATGAGCACCACCGTCACGCTGATCGCGGCATTGTTCTGCAGCGCACCCGGCGACTGGATATTCACGAAATCGCCGAGACGCGATGTGAAGAAGAAGAACGGATTGTCGTCCGTCGAGGGAGCGATATTCTCCGGCAGCGAATCGAAGTAAGCCGCGTCCGCCTTGCCGGACAACAACACCGAAGTGACGGAGTCAAACTTGACGTCCGGCCCAAGCAGTATCTTGAAGCCCTGCGCCTGGAGTCGCTCGCGCGCGGCCTGCCATTGCCCGTCGGTGAACGCATCCGGACGGGTAATTACCGTGACAATGTTGCCAACGTTCAGCGCAATGACGTGTCGTGACAGCTCGGCCGCAGGTGCTCCTTTGCGCTGAAGCGCGCTTGCTGCGATCGATACAAGGCGATAAAACTCGCCACGATGAAATTTCGGATCGTACCAGCGCGAGACCGAGAGAATCCCGCCCGGCTTGAGCGCCCGGTAGAAATCATCCCACGCCTCCACCGTGTAAAGGCGATTTTCCGTCAGCGTCAGACCGCCCGCCGCTGTCGCGGCCCACGTATCGATCAGCGATATCTGAACAAGGTCGTATCGATCGGATGAATGGTTGATGTAGCTTCTGGCTTCGGCATTGACCAGGGATACGCCCGGCTGGCGATCGAGATGGCCGGAGAAATCGGCGAATTTGTCGGTGAGGACCTCGAAGATCGCCGGGTTGATCTCAATTCCGCGTATCCGCTTGGCGCCGAAAAGCAGGCCGGAGAGAATATCACGGCCGCCACCGACGCCGACGACGGCGACGTCATCCGGTTGCTGCACCAGATACGCGCCATTGATCACGTCGTCCTTGAGGTAGGAGAGCTTGCTCAGATCGCCGTCGAACCTTGTGATAGGGGTCCCCGCATCCGCGTCGATATCGAGGTAGTGCTGATCTATCTTGACGTTCGACTCACGGGCGAGCCCCCACCCGAACGGCTCAATCTCTCCGAGGGGCCTTACCCTGATGCGCGAGTAGGTATTCCAGCGCTCGAACAATGTGCCGCTCTGCTGGTCCCCCTTGGCCCAGACCACGCCGAGATGGCTGCTGCCGGTCAGGGCGAGGCTGGTATGCGCGGCGGCCACGACGGCAAGCACCACCGCGATGGTCCCGCTCAGGCGCAAGGTTCTGACGTCATCGCCATTTCGCACGACCATCCAGCCGGCAGCGGCAGCTAAAGCGCCGATCCAGAGCGTAGCGCTCACCGGATCGATTACCAGCAATATGAAAATGACACCAAGGCATCCGACCGCGGCTCCCAAAAGATCGGACGCATAAAGCCAGCCGCCCCGATAGGGCAGCCGCGTCAGCAAAAGCGTGATGCAGACCCCGCCCTCCGTGAAGGGACTTATGAAGGCCAGGATTGCCAACGCCAGAACGATCGGCACGTATGCGGCGGGCACCACGAGCGGCGCGCACAGAAAGACGAGCATCGCGCCGACACTGCCAATCGCGAACCACGATGCGTGGTGCGCGAATTCCACGCCAACCCGCTCGGGAGCGTATCGTTCAGGCTTGCCATAGACCTCAATCGCCCCCCGCGTGAGCCCGAGCATGGCAAGTGAGATGGCGGCGAAGGCGAAATGATAATACAGCATCACGCTGAAGAAGCGCGTGATCAGGATCTGGTAAGAAAGCGTTGCCGAGGCAAGCGCAAAAATCGCCAGATAATAACGGCCTGGAATGCGGGTCATGGTTTGCAAGGCGCTGTCCTCGAATCGGGCTCCAAACAGAGCCTTCCAAGTGCGTCCTGACCGGCTCGCGCAAATGCGCAACCGCTACGATGCCCCGCAACTTCCTAACAACCGGTTGACCGGCCTGCGGACTTTCGGGTGCCGGCCATAGCCGGAGAGATCCCGAACTCAATGCTTGGCGAAAACTTGCGGGCAGTCTGGTCCAACAGTCTGCCGGCACAGGTTACCCCTCCCTGGCGAAAGTACGCTACGATACGTAGAATTTTCCCAATCATCTCACTTTTGGGAGGAAAACGTGGCTATGGAGCTAAGGAGGAGAGTATTTGAGCTGCTTACGGCCAAATCCTAATAAGAAGTTTTAAGGCTCCTGAAATAGCAACCTGGATCTGCGAGACATATCCACAAGAGGCAGCAGCAAAATTGGAAAGCAGCTCCTTCATCAAGGATCGAAAAGAGCTAACGAGCCAACTAGTTGCCGAGATCGGAGCAAGCAGACTGAAATGGCTGCTTCGATACAACCAATCGAGAATTACACTAGCCTTTCGCTTGCTCTGCGTCAGCCTCGTCACCGAACATAAAGAACATCATTGCCTCCACAGGCGGTTGGATGTTCATCGGCTGCCGTCGGATTAGCGACTTGGGCTTTAACGATTGCGATCGCTTGGGAGCAGATGCTGTCGCAAAGCGCATCTTTAATAGATTCGCAACGATGGCGTTGACGGCGTTACCGACGGTTTTCGAAATCGGCGGTTTAGATGGCCTAAATCAGCCCGGCTAGCTGGCTGCACTAGAGTAGTCAGAAAAATGTTTTTGCGTCCTTATGCTCCTTGAGATTTGAAGGGCGATAGTCTTCGTATCGGTCATAATTCAACACCTTGCCGGCTTGCAGCCGCTCTAGCACCGTAGGATGAAGCGGAGCATCATTCCTGAGGTTGCGAACAGCCCTCTTTGCGTACTTGAATACGCTGCTGCGTGTTTCGTCGTGCTGAGGGCCCGTGGCGTCAGGATATAGATGCAGCAAGGAAGGGTCATATTTCAAACCTACAGCCACCGCAGCGTCGAGCATCCATTTCAACGAAATATCGGAGAGCCGAGACTCATTCTCGTGATAACTCCCTCCTATGTCAGAGTGATTGCCTGCAAACCACAGCTGCTCGAACCATCGTGGTTCAGAGTTCTTCCAGACCCCAGGTTCACCCCACTGGACCCGCTGAAATGAATCTCTTGCCTCATCTATTGAAAGCGCATGCCGTGCGAAATTGACGTTCCGGTTGAGAGTCCGATCGTAAAAATTCATGCGGGCCTCGGTAAGGTGCAGCGTCCTATACCAAGGAAACCCTGGAAGACCGAATGCTACCCGTATCCTCATAAGAAAATTCGAGAGATAGCCGATAACGCCGACGGCAACGGTCAACCCCACGAACCATTGCCACCACAGAGTTGTAATCCCAAAGAAGTAAGACAATGCCCAACAGGCAGCCAAGCCCACAAGGGCTGTTACCAATGGCACAAGAGCGATCAGCCCTGCCAATGCAATTGGGTTAGATAGGGAGGCGACCGTGTCGAAAACGCCTATAAAATAAGGATAGACGTTCGGCCCGTCGGCGTGTGAGGACCCGTACTGTTCGCGAAAGCGACGGGCGAGTGCGTCCCGCTGATCCAGCAGTTCGAGCTGCCTTGTTGATGAACGTGCTGGATCCCACGAGCTAGTATGCTGGTAAATGTTGCGAACAGCTTCCTTCGCAATCTTCTTTGAAGTTCTAGGATCGTGTAAAAGCGGCGACCCGTCTTTCATTTGCGTGGGAATGCCACATTTGCATATGGTCGCTGCTAGACAGCGGATCGTGTAGGCGCCACGGCTGAAACCGAACAAAAAGATCCGGTCGCCGGGGCGCCAGAGACGTATCACGGCAGCATAGCAATCGATGATGTTGCCGGTTAGGCCGAGGCCTAGAGCTTGGCTGATTAGATTGTAAGAGCGGGCCCAAGTAGAGGCGAGCCATCCGCTATCCGGAGGCAAGGTTCCGATACCCGGATCATAAAATGCGACCTGCTCCGCTGGGTCGACAGCTCGATCAGGGCCGCACCTTGTCGCTCGGTAAAGCTTGTAAATGTTGCTGCGATCTTCGTCGACTAGCACTCCGCCTCGCTGGCCGGTGCCGTCCGAATAAATCACTATGTTCCGACTGCTCATATCTGCACTCCGCAAACAGAGGTTGTGGAGCTTATTACTGATTCGTGCATTACGGTGCGGCCAAGTGCCGGATTTTTCCACGTGTCGTACTCGGTCGCTCAGAGGATCAAGTCGTTATGACACTTGATTGTGCTTGTTAGGTCTGCTGTGCTTGGTGCTATTTCAGGTAGCAATGAGAGACATCATCATGATTTCAGTGCAGGATGTTCTTAATACTCTCAATCAGCGGCCCTCGAATGTCGAGGAATCCGAACGACTTTTGAATATGCTGAAGGTTGGGGCGGAAGCAGAGAAGGCAAGCGCCGAGATCGATAAACTTGAACACGAAGCCCGAAGGGCGGAGCAAGAAGCAAACAAGGCGGCTGTGGACGCTAGTCTCGCTAAGAGACAAATGAGACTGCAACTCATCTCCACTTTGGTAGCACCGTTAGTACCGATAGCGGCTCTACTGACCGTCGTCGCTACACTCTACTCTTCTCATCAAACTCTGCTGGAAGCACGAAGGACCGAAGAACGAAAGGCAGTAGAGGCCGCCAAGGAAAAAGAGCAGCAAGAGTGGGAGTCCTTTGCCTCAGCCTTTAATGACGGTGGCTTAGAGAGAGTATTGACCCGTCCATCACTTATTCTCAAGCTCACCCGCTACTCCAAAATGCCGGAATACCGGAAGCAAGTAGCGCTATTGAGTAGATCATCTTTTGCGGCGATGAAATCAAGCGACACTTTCAAGGAGGCTTGGAGCTCCATCTTCGGAGAGGTGGATGACGACAATTTCGATGCGGTCGTGTTTATTGCAAAATCGCATAGGCGCACTTACGAGGAACTGGTGGCAGAGTGCGGAAAAATTGATGTGCCGTACGACAAATTGCCGGAGTACAAAGCCTACATGTTATTCAGATCGGTCGGCCCGTGCGTCAATGCCTTGAATCGGAACGCTGTACTTCAAGCGTATGCGAGTGACCCTGAGCTTGCAAAAAAAGTCGTCGATCTCAAAGACCGAACCCTAAGCGAGAGCATAATGGTCCACCTGCTTTCGGAGGCGATTTCTGTCTACCTAAGGAGCAAGGCAAATATAGGATCAGGAAGCAAGGAGTTGGATCTCTCAAGCATCACATTCAACAATGCAAACCTTGACAATGTCGATTTTTCAAAGATGCGATTGTCGCAGACAGATATCTATATTTCTAGTGTAAAGGGATCTCTTCTGACTGCGCCGAGCGAGAGAATGACATCATATTTCAGGGGGACTGCATGGTGGGAGGCGGGCGCAATTGATCAAAGGACTTTGGGCACGCTAGTAGCGAATTCATATCCTGGAAGCGCCGTGCAGAATATCAATCGCAGTGGTCAGCCAGCGGATATGTTCATTTCCGAAGCTGACTACCGAAAAGAGATTGAGCGTCTTTGCACTAGCAAAGCTCCCGCTTGCAGCCCGGCCTGTATAAAGTATGGCACTGAAGTACCGGCGAAAATGCCAGACACATGTTCGGCGCAGTAGATTAATTCACAACCGATCTGTCTCAGCATTCCTGCCGAGGTCTTACCGTGGCGATCCCGCTCACGATAGCGGATGTAGTCATCAATGACGGCTGCGAATGATTTGGATTTCGGCGGCAAGCCTTGTTCGAAGCGCTGTTCTATTTGGAACAGCAATCGGCGGCCAAGGTCGATAGCGGTCTGTTCGTTGGTGGTCTTCAGCGAGCTCCAAATGTATTCTCCTGAAGCCGACGTGCGTAGCCGTGCGTAATAGATGCCAGAGCGCTTGAAGATCGTAAGCCGGCCATCGTCAAGATAGCGAGCGCCTTCCATCCGTGGTGCCCCTGAACTTCGGCAAGCACCACCAGGATTGGAAGCGTTTCAATGCCTAGCGGACCTATAGGCAAAAATAGCCGGGAAAATCCGCTAAGTTATTGGAATCATTGATCACGCGTACCGCCCGTGGCAGTGCTTGTACTTCTTGCCGCTTCCGCAAGGGCAATCCTCGTTGCGGCCGACCTTGCCCCAGCTTGCGGGGTTTTTCGGATCGCGGTCGGCGGCCGGAGCCTGGGGCACCAGCGAGGCGTTGGCAAAGGCCATTTCGTCTTCGCCGGTATTGGGATCGAACTTGTGCGCTTCCATCGCCGGCAGCACCGGCTGCTGCTCTTCCGGCGGCACGATCTCGACGCGCATCAATTGCGCCGTCACCGCCTCGCGCAAATGCGCGGTCATTGCCTCATACAGGCCGAAGGCTTCCGACTTGTATTCCTGCAAGGGATCGCGCTGGCCATAGCCGCGCAGGCCGATCACCTGACGCAGATGATCGAGCATGATCAGGTGCTCGCGCCAGAGGTGGTCGAGCGTCTGCAAGAGGATGGTCTTCTCGACGTAGCGCATCACGTCGGGACCCCATTGCGCGACCTTGGCCGCCATGTGCTCGTCGACGCGCTGCTCGATCCGCGTCAGCAGTTCCTCGTCCGCAATGCCTTCTTCCTTGGCCCATTCGTCGACCGGCAGGTCGATGTCGAGCACGCGCTTCAATTCTTCCTTGAGGCCGGCGACATCCCATTGCTCGGCATAGGCATGCTCGGGCACATGCTTGGTGACGATGTCGTCGATGAAGTCGTGACGCATATCCGTGACCATTTCGGCCACGCTGTCGCTCCTCATCAGCTCGACGCGCTGGTCGAAGATCACCTTGCGCTGGTCGTTCTGGACGTTGTCGAACTTGAGCAGGTTCTTGCGGATATCGAAGTTGCGCGCCTCGACCTTCTGCTGCGCCTTCTCCAGCGCCTTGTTGATCCACGGATGGATGATGGCCTCGCCCTCCTTCAGGCCAAGCCGCTGCAGCATGGTGTCGAGCCGGTCGGAGCCGAAGATCCGCATCAGATCGTCTTCCAGCGACAGGAAGAACTTCGAGCGTCCGGGGTCGCCCTGGCGGCCGGAGCGGCCGCGGAGCTGGTTGTCGATGCGCCGGGATTCATGGCGCTCCGAGCCCATGATGTAGAGCCCGCCAGGCTTGGTCACGGTCTTGGCCGCCTTAGAGCCCTTGGCAGGCTCGAGCTCCACCACTTCCTCTGCCTTCAGCACGATCTCGCGGAAGCGCTCGATGTCGGCCTTGATCTGTTCGATCTTTTTGGCCTTCTCGGCCTCGTCGGTGATGTCGGCGGTCTCCTGAAGGATCCGCATCTCGAGCGAGCCGCCGAGCTTGATGTCGGTACCGCGGCCGGCCATGTTGGTCGCGATCGTGATCGCGCCGGGCACGCCGGCCTCGGCAACGATATAGGCTTCCTGCTCGTGGAAGCGCGCGTTCAGCACCGCAAACAGTTTTGCCGGCTTGCCGGCGCGCGCGGCGGCATAGAGCTTCTCCAGCGCGGCGTCGTTGCCGAAATCGATCTGCTTGTAGCCGTGCTTCTTCAGATAGTCGGCCAGCACTTCCGACTTTTCGATCGAGGCGGTGCCGACCAGCACCGGCTGCAGCCGCGCATTGGCGCGTTCGATCTCGGCCAGGATGGCGGCGTATTTCTCGGTCTGGGTGCGGTAGACCTCGTCGTCCTCGTCGAGACGCGCCACCGGCAGATTGGTCGGGATTTCCACGACCTCGAGCTTGTAGATGTCGAACAATTCGTCGGCTTCGGTCGCGGCCGTACCGGTCATGCCCGCGAGCTTTTCGTACATCCGGAAATAGTTCTGGAACGTGATCGAGGCCAGCGTCTGGTTTTCCGGCTGGACCTGAACGTGCTCCTTGGCTTCCAGCGCCTGGTGCAGGCCTTCCGAATAGCGCCGTCCCGGCATCATGCGGCCGGTGAACTCGTCGATGATGATGACTTCGCCGTCGCGGACGATGTAGTCCTTGTCGCGGGTGAACAGCGAATGCGCCCGCAGCGCCTGGTTGATGTGGTGCACGACCGAGACGTTCTCGACGTCGTAGAGCGACTCGCCCTTGAGCTGGCCGGCGTCGCGCAGCAGCGTTTCGATCTTCTCCATGCCGGCTTCGGTCAGCGTCACCGTGCGCTGCTTCTCGTCGACCTCGTAATCGGTCTTGTCGAGCTGGGGGAAGAAGGTATCGATGGTGTTGTAGAATTCCGAGCGGTCGTCGAGCGGGCCGGAGATGATCAGCGGCGTGCGCGCCTCGTCGATCAGGATCGAGTCGACTTCGTCGACGATGGCGTAGAAATGGCCGCGCTGGACCATGTCCTCCAGCCGGTACTTCATGTTGTCGCGTAGATAATCGAAACCGTATTCGTTGTTGGTGCCGTAGGTGATGTCGCGCGAATAGGCATCCTTGCGCTCGCCATCGTCAAGACCATGGACAATGACGCCGACAGTCAAGCCGAGGAAATTGTAGATCTGGCCCATCCATTCGCTATCGCGGCGGGCGAGATAGTCGTTGACGGTGACGACGTGGACGCCCCGGCCGGCCAGCGCGTTGAGATAGACCGCGAGCGTCGCCACCAGGGTCTTGCCTTCGCCGGTCTTCATCTCGGCGATGTCGCCCTCATGCAGCACGATGCCGCCGATCAACTGGACGTCGAAATGCCGCTGGCCGAGGGTGCGCTTGGCGGCTTCGCGGACGGTGGCGAAGGCTGGAACCAGGATGTCGTCGAGCGTCTTGCCGTCGGCGAGCTGCTGGCGGAATTCGGCGGTGCGGGCTTTCAGCGCCTCATCCGAGAGTTTCGCGAGTTCGGGCTCAAGCGCATTGATGGCGTTGACGCGGGATTGGTATCCCTTCACCCGCCGGTCGTTGGCGGAGCCGAAAAACTTGCGGGCGAGCGCGCCGATCATGCCAATTCCTGCCTTTGCCGTTACTTGCGTTGCAAGCCGTGATGGACCACCAAATTGCCTATCAACTCACCGTGACGCACGGCGGCAAATACCCCGTTCCGGGGCGTCATCCGCCTAATGAGTGGGAATTAAGCAATCCAAGGTTCAACGGCAAAAAACGCAGTAAAATAAGCGCTATCGCCGCTGGACGATCCGGCACAGATATGGCCGGGGTCGGGCCTTGTCAACGTGGGTTCGTATGTCAAGGAATTCATCATTTTGACAGACTTTTCGCGTTGCCAAGGCCGCATGTTTGGGCGAGTGTCCCGCCGCCTTTGGCGCCCCTCTTCAAGACAAGGATTTTCCATGACCACCTCGTTCCCGGAAACGAAAACCGGCCTGCGCTTCGGCACGGCCTGCTCACGGGGTTCTTTGGCCGTAATGGCCTGTCTGGCTGCGGTTCTTGCCGCCGGCCTGCCGGTTCGCGCCCAGGACAACCCCGTTCTCGCCAAGGTTAACGGTGCGGAGATCCGCCAGAGCGACGTCGCGCTCGCGGAAGAGGAACTCGGCCCGAGCCTCGCGCAAATGGACCCGGCGACCAAGAAGGACAACGTGCTGGCCTTCCTGATCGACCTCAAGATCGTCGCCAAGGCCGCCGAGGAAAAGAAGGTCGAGAATTCCGAAGACTTCAAGAAGCGCCTGGCGTTCACGCGCAGCCGCCTGCTGATGGACAGCCTGCTCGCCACCGAGGGCAAGGCCGCGACCAGCGAAGAGGCCATGAAGAAGGTCTACGAGGAGGCCGCCAAGCAGATCACCGGGGAAATGGAAGTCCACGCCCGGCACATCCTGGTCGAGACCGAGGACGAGGCCAAGACGATCGCGGAAGAGCTGAAGAAGGGCGGCGACTTCGCCGAACTGGCGAAGAAGAAGTCCAAGGACCCCGGCGCCTCGGATGGCGGCGATCTCGGCTTCTTCACCAAGGAACAGATGGTGCCGGAATTCTCCGCCGTCGCCTTCACGCTCGAACCCGGCAAGATCTCCGATCCCGTCAAGTCGCAATTCGGCTGGCACCTCATCAAGGTCGAGGAAAAGCGCGCCCGCAAGGCGCCCGAGTTCGAGCAGGTCAAGGCCCAGATCGAGACCTATGTGACGCGCAAGGCGCAGGCCGAATATGTCGCCAAGCTGCGCGAAGCCGCCAAGGTCGAGCGCATGGACAAGCCGGCCGAGGCCATCAAGCCGGATGCAGCAAAGCCCTCGGATTCCAAGATGGCGCCGCCTAAGAAGTAAAAAATCGCTGTCACTTCTGCGAGACCGATAGTATCTACCATCGTCATGGCCGGGCCAAGCGCCCGGCCGTTCCATGTCCGGGGACCGGTTGACAGGCCCTGAAGACGTCGATGCCGGCGCAGGTCCGGCTATGGTTGATCTGGTCGAAGAAGGTGCTCGCATGTCCACCACCGTTTCCCCCCTCGCCCCGACCGATGTCCCCGAGATGCCCGCGATTGCGGGCGTGAAGCTTGCCACAGCCGCCGCCGGCATCCGCTACAAGGGGCGAACCGACGTGCTGCTCGCCGTCATGGACAAGGGCACCACGGTTGCCGGCGTGTTCACCAAATCGAAATGCCCGTCTGCGCCGGTGGAATGGTGCCGCGCCAAACTCGGCCGCGGGCAAGCCCGTGCGCTGGTGGTGAACTCCGGCAATGCGAACGCGTTCACCGGCAAGACCGGTAAGCAGTCGACGGCGCTGACCGCGCAAACCGCGGCGAAGGCGGTCGGCTGCGCGACCTCCGATGTGTTCCTCGCCTCCACCGGCGTGATCGGCGAGCCGCTCGACGCCACCAAGTTCGACGGCGTGCTGGCAACGCTGGCGGATGCCGCCGCGCCCGACCACTGGATCGACGCGGCGAAGGCCATCATGACCACCGATACCTTTCCGAAAGTCGCAACCGCCACGGTGAAGCTCGGCAAGGCCAAGGTCACGATCAACGGCATGGCCAAGGGCGCGGGCATGATCGCGCCCGATATGGCGACCATGCTGTCCTTCGTGTTTACCGATGCGCCGCTGTCGTCCGCCGTGCTGCAGTCGCTGCTCAAGAGCGGCGTCGAGGACACTTTCAACGCCATTACCATCGACAGCGACACCTCGACGTCTGACACGCTGCTGGCCTTCGCGACCGGCGCGGCCGCCGACGATGGCGCGCCAAAGATCAGTCGCGCCAGTGACCCCCGCCTGAAGGCGTTTGCCAAGGCCTTCCAGGGTGTGCTGGCGAACCTTGCCGAACAGGTGGCCCGCGACGGCGAAGGCGCGCGCAAGCTGGTCGAGGTTATCGTCGAAGGCGCAACCACGAAGAACTCCGCGCGCAAGATCGCCATGTCGATCGCGAATTCGCCGCTGGTGAAGACGGCGATCGCCGGCGAGGATGCCAATTGGGGCCGCGTGGTGATGGCGGTCGGCAAGGCCGGCGAGCCGGCCAACCGCGACAAGCTTTCGATCTCGTTCAACGGCATTCGCGTCGCCAAGAGCGGCGCGCGCGATCCGTCCTACAACGAGGCGGAGGTTTCCGAGGTGATGAAGAACCCCAAGATCCAGATCAAGGTCGCGCTTGGCCTCGGCAAGGGCCGCGACCGCGTGCTGACCTGCGACCTCACCAAGGAATATGTCGCGATCAATGGTGACTACCGGTCATGAGCGAGACGGGGGCGCATGGCTGACATCAAGCTCACCCTCGTGGTCGCCTGCGCGCTGGTCGATGCCGACAAGCGCGTGCTGATCGCGCAGCGCCCGGAAGGAAAGGCGCTCGCTGGCTTGTGGGAATTTCCCGGCGGCAAGGTCGAGCCCGGCGAGCGGCCGGAGCAGACCTTGATCCGCGAACTGCATGAGGAGATCGGGATCGACGTCAGCGAGCCATGTCTGGCGCCGCTGACGTTCGCGAGCCACGCCTATGAAAGCTTTCATCTGTTGATGCCGCTCTACATCTGCCGGCGCTGGGAAGGCATGGTGATGGCGCGCGAAGGCCAGCAACTGGCCTGGGTCCGCGCCAACAGGCTGCGCGACTACCCGATGCCGCCCGCGGACATTCCGCTGATCCCGCATCTGATCGATTTGTTGATGTAAGCGGCTGCGTACTCGGCCGTCATGCCCGAACTTGGGCATCCATCAACTCCAAAGAGTCTTCCAGCGCAGCGCCTCTTCGGCGGCACGCAGAGCCCAGACACAAAATCGCGAAAACAACCCCATGCACAGTAGAATGGGGTCGGCTCGCAGCACTCGTGCTGCTTGCGTCCGGGGCACGAGAAGAAAAATGGTCCGTCGTCACGGCCCAACCTACGGTGTGGACTCGTAACGCGCAGCAAACCACAGCCGAATGGATGAAAGCTGGACCAAGGCCAAGGTAATTGGCGGCGGGCCTGTCGTGGCGTGTCGCGACCCGATGACATCGCTTGGTCCGGGTTCAATGCGTTATCGCAGCTTGCCAAGCCAGAGCGCGGCTAGCGTCGCGCGGTTGCGCACGCCGAACTTGGCGTAGATCGACTTGACGTGGAAGTGCGTGGTGTTCGGACTTTGGTCGAACTTCTGCGCAATCTCCTTTTCCGCGTGCCCGTCGAGCAGTGCGAGCAATACCCTGCGCTCAGCGGGTGTCAGGGCCGCGTCGGCGATGAGCAGGCCGTGGCTGAGCAGTTGTTGACGGTGAAACCATCTCAACCCCCGCATCGTGAAGCCCAGGCGCTGGCCGTCGTGCGCCGAGAAGCGAGGTGCCTGTGCATCGCGAAATACGAACAGGCGGATCCTCACGTCGTTATTGAGCGCAATGCGCACTGAAATGCTGTCGGCGAATCCGACGTCCAAATAGTGCCGACGATAATGCTCGCCCTCGAACCATTCCGGCGGCAGCGCTTCGAACAGCAGGCGGACACGGAACGGCTCATCTCCCGACACGGAAAGAATCTGAGACAGGTCGACGTTGTCGGACCAGAGCGTATCGTACTGCTTCTGCACAGATGCCGCCACGGCCGGTATCGGGTCCAGCACCCGGACAAGGCGCGGACGCCAGCCAAGCAAGGGATCGGTCCGCTTCGGCGAAGGCAATCGCACCAGCACACCCCATAGCACATTGCGTGCCGACAACATGGTACGCAGTGCGGACAGCAGGTGTGTCAGCGCGGCGTCGCCGTCGGCGGCCGAGAAGTCGGCCAGCTGATCCCAGAGTGCATAGACATCTTGGTTTTGCGGATCGATGGGATCCGTGGAGAGATGCATGTCATTCCCAAAGCGTGTGCAGGTCGGCCGGCCTGCGCGGGCATGCATAAACGACAACGAACCACCTTTCCAGGTAGTTTTCAGACGCATCACGTGGCGCGATATTCAGCACGGGTGCTGGGAAGACGGGTCCCTCCCACCGTGACGACATTGGGAGGTCTGTCGAAGAGCGAACGGTACCGATGGCTTCCCGGCTCTTTCATCATCCCATCATGCGCTGCTCCGGTTTGCAAAAGCGGGAGCATCGACGTCCCCGACAGACATCGAGAGATCAAAGATCTCCCGGTGGAGAATTTTTACGACATGACCTTCGTATTCCCAGTGGCGATTGATCGCACGATCTAGCGCCTCCGAGACGCGGGTGTTGCCTTTCTTCTTAATCCTCACACCCGGAGCGGCAATCGCTATTGAGCGGTGAATATCCAAGCGCCTTCTTTTTCAAAACAATCATCGCGGACCAAACTGCCTCAGGAGCTTTTCTTGCAAATTTACAGAAATAAACCTGGTCACGCCGACCATGCCATTGCGCGGCTGCCTTTGACATGGTGGGAGCGCGCCTGCTTCCGGTCAAAGCTGCGCGAGGATATCAGCGACAGACCTGATTTTCTACGCGATGTCGGCATCGACGTGCTTGAAGCGCATGCTGAAGCGTGCCGCTTTTTCTGGCAACCGATCACGCTGAAGCGCCTGCCAATCCTGGATTATGCCCCTGCAACCGCCGCCATCGCGCGGTCAGCCCTCGGGGCCGTTGGTTCCAGATATTGTGCTGACAACGCATTAAATCATCAATCTACCGTGGCGTCCTGATAATGAAAAACACTTCGTACCCTTCGGCCGTACTGCCGCCTCTCGCTCCGTTTCACGTCGAGAAGGAAAGGCGAAGCTTCTTCGCCTTTATCACGTCGGCGCTGCACAGCTCACGGCGCCTTCAGGCAGGTCGAATCCTGCGTCAATACGAACACTTGATCGCGCCTTCCGAGCAACCCGCTCCGCGCCAATCTAGCCAGGATTCCGAAACTCGGGAAATGCTCACCAGCAGGCCGCACTGCGCTCTTGCTGCAGGAGGTCGTTTCCTTGGATAGCCTGATCGCAATCTACATCGCATGGATCGTTGCCCAGACCGGTTTGTCGGCTCCCGATCATCCGCCGATCCACTTCGTGACACCGGCGGAAATGGCAATGCGACACGGCTCGCCGGAAAATAGCGGGCTGGAGTTGCAGGCGCTCTACAATCGCGACGAGGGGTCAATTTACCTGCCTCAGGGCTGGCGACCCGATGATCTGCGACAGAAAAGCACTCTGGTGCATGAACTGGTGCACCACGTGCAGAGGTCAAACAACATCGTCCTCCCCTGTATTGCTGCTTACGAACGCCAAGCATACGAATTGCAGATCAAATGGCTGCGGGAAGAAGGGGTGACCGATCCGTACGAGCTTATCAAAACCAATGAGCTGAGCATCTACATGGTTAGCGTATGCCGTGACGGGTCATAAATCCCGAATGGGCCAAGGGACCTGGCTCAATCACTTCGCCTCGTAGTCCGATGCTATCGATTATCTAGCTAGCCGCGGCCACGGATCTCTCTCGCCATTGTGGATGCAGCCATTCATGTGGCCGATTACAGTTTTGCGCGTGGACCAGGAAGACCGGCCCCGAGAACGTCTCTCCTAGAGTTTCGAAGAACCTCCCTGTCAACCTTGTCAACCGTGTCGACCGACTTTCAGCGCCTTAAGCTAGCGCGGTGGCGGGGTGCGCCTTGGGTTGCCTACTTGGGAGCAGTTTTCTTCACCGCGGCTTCCAGGCTTGCTTTCGCCGAACCCGGCTTCAGCGGCTTTTGCTGGCTCTCGTGCGGCGCCCAGCCGGAGAGCCAGACAATATCGAACGTCGCGCGGATACGGCCGTCCGCATCCGCAAAACGTTCGCCGTAGATCTGCGCCATCCGCAACATCGTGGCGCGGCGGGTCGGCGTCCGTCGCCGTTCGATCAAAAAATTGGTCGCACCCATCCGCCTGAGATCGGCCATCAGCGCAAACGCGCTGTCGTAGCGCACCACGACGCGATCGACGTCGGTCACCGGCAGCGCGAGCCCTGCGCGCTGCAGGAGGCCGCCGACATCCCGCAAATCCGCAAACGGCGCGACGCGCGGCGATACCCCGCCCTCGCATTCGGCTTCCGCCGCGGCAAAGCTCTGCCGGAGCTCCGTCAACGTATCGCCGCCGATCATCGCCGCCAGCAACAGCCCATCCGGCTTCAACGCGCGGCGGATCTGCGCCAGCACGCCGGGCAGATCGTTGACGAACTGAAAAGCCAGCGCGGAAACAGCGAGATCGAGCGATTGCGGCGGCAAGTGCAGGGTTTCGGATTGATCGACATCGAGGCGGGTGATGGATGCGAAGCGATCGGCCAATGGTTTTCGCAGGAGTTCGCCCGGCGTCCAGATATCGGCCGCATCGGCAAAACCTCGCGTCACCGCCTGCAGCCGCTCTTCGAAATCTTCCCTGATACGATCGAGCAGGAATGTCGCCGGCCCGCTGCGCCGCGCGCGGTCTAGCCGCGCGCGCAAGAGCGCACGGTCGAACAGGATGGGCGCACTGGTCGGGCTCGAAGTCATGCCGGTTGGTACGCTGGCTGCCTATCTCTGGCAATGCCGTGCTTGAGCCGCACGCGGCACAGCGCTAGCCTCACGCCATGGACGCCGAGGCATCACCACCACGCTCCATTTCCAGCCAGCTTCGCGGCGCGTTGAGCGCCTGCCGCGACGCATTCGCGCACCTGCCGCGGCTCGCGCTCGACATCGCGCTGCCGACGCAGTGCGTTTCCTGCCGCGAGCCGGTCGATGGCGAGGGCGTTTGCGCGGCATGCTGGGCGAAACTGTCGTTCATCGCACCACCGTTCTGTCCGCGGCTCGGCATCCCCTTCGTCTACGATCCGGGTCCGGAATTGCTCTCGATGGAGGCGATCGCCAATCCGCCGGCCTACCAGCGCGCCCGCGCCGCGGTGCGTTATGACGACGTCGCCCGCACGCTGGTTCATGCGCTGAAGTACCAGGATCGCACCGATCTGGCGCCGGCAATGGGCCGCTGGATGGCCCGCGCGGGCCAGGAATTGCTTGACGAAGCCGACGTGCTGGTCCCTGTTCCCCTGCACTGGCGACGCGGCTGGAGCCGCCGCTACAACCAATCCGGCGCGCTGGCGCGGGTGATTTCGCGCCAAACCGGCGTCAAACTGGCCTCTGAGGCGCTTCGTCGCATTCGCGCGACCGAGCAGCAGATCGGGCTATCCCGACCACAGCGCGCCAGCAATGTGCAGGGCGCCTTCAAGGTCGCCGCCGACCGCGTGGCCGACATCCAGGGCCGCCGCGTCATCCTGATCGACGACGTGCTGACGTCAGGCGCCACGACCGACGCTTGCGCCCGGGCGCTACTGCGCGCCAAGGCCGCGCAGGTCGACGTGCTGGTATTCGCGCGGGTTGTGGACAGCCACCGGGCTCCCATATAATTCAAAGACTTGCCAAGAAAGACTTGCCAATCAGAGCGCGCCATGACCGCCATTGAAATCTATACCCGCCCGGGCTGCGGCTACTGCACCGCCGCCAAATCGCTGCTGACGCGCAAGAACGCCGCGTTCACGGAACTGAACGTGGCCGCCGACTCGGCCTATCGCGAGCAGATGTACGACCGCGCAGGCCATGGCTCGACCTTCCCTCAGATCTTCATCGGCACAACGCATGTCGGCGGCTGTGACGAGCTTTATGCATTGGACCGCGCGGGCAAGCTCGACGCTTTGCTGGCGGGAGAAAAGGCCCCCTCATGAGCGCTGGTTCCACCTTCACCGCTGCCATGGTGCAGATGCGCACCGGGCTGCTGCCCGAACCGAGCCTCGAACAGGGCATCAACCTGATCCGCGAGGCCGCAGCGCAAGGCGCCGACTACGTGCTCACGCCCGAGGTGAGCAACATGATGCAACTGAACCGCAAGGCGCTGTTCGAGCATCTTGCATCGGAAGCAGACGACCTCTCGCTGAAGGCCTATCGCGCGCTGGCCGCGGAGCTGAAGATTCATCTTCATATCGGCTCGCTGGCGCTGCGCTTCTCGCCCGAGCGCGCCGTCAATCGCTCGTTCCTGATCGGGCCTGACGGCAATTTGCTCGCCAGCTATGACAAGATCCATATGTTCGATATCGATCTGCCCGGCGGCGAGAGCTATCGCGAATCCGCCAACTACCAGCCGGGCGAAACTGCCGTGATCTCGGACTTGCCGTGGGGCCGGATCGGGCTGACGATCTGCTACGACGTGCGGTTTCCGGCGCTCTATCGCGCGCTGGCCGAGGCCGGCGCGTCGTTCCTCACCGTGCCTTCGGCCTTCACCAGGAAAACCGGCGAGGCACATTGGCACACGCTGTTGCGCGCCCGCGCCATCGAGACCGGCTGCTTCGTGTTCGCCGCGGCGCAATGCGGCATGCATGAGAACAAGCGCGAGACCTACGGGCATTCGCTGATCATCGGCCCCTGGGGCGAGGTCCTTGCGGAGGGCGGCGTCGAGCCCGGCGTATTCCTCGCCAGCATCGACACATCCAGGGTCGAGACGGCTCGCAGAGCCGTGCCGTCGCTACAACATGGCAGACGCTTCGGCATTGCCGATCCCAAGGCCGGCCCCGAACATCTGCACCTCGTCCGAGGCTCGGTATGATCCGCTACAACCTTCGCTGCGAGAAAGGCCATGCTTTCGAAAGCTGGTTTCAAAGCTCCGCGGCTTACGAGACCCAGGAAAAGCGCAAGCTGGTGAGCTGCCCGAATTGCGGCTCGGTCAAGGTCGAACGCGCCATCATGGCTCCGCAGATCGTCAGCAAGAAGGGCCGCGAGCAAGCCGCGCCTACGCCGGCCGCGCCTGCGGAAGCAACCGGATCGGAATCGACGCCGCTGTTGATGGCGCAGGAGCGCGAGCTGCGCGCCAAGCTGAAGGAATTGCGCGATCACATCGTCAAGAATGCCGACAATGTCGGCGAGCGCTTCCCCAACGAAGCGCGCAAGATGCACTACGGCGATATCGAGCACCGCCCGATCTACGGCGAAGCCACGCCGGATGAGGCGCGCGCGCTGATCGACGAAGGCGTCGAGGTATCCCCGCTGCCGGTGCTGCCGGAAGATAGGAATTGAACTGACGTAGACCGTCATTCCGGGATGGTCCGAAGGACCAGACCCGGAATCTCGAGATTCTCAGGTGCGCAATTGCGCACCATAGTTCGGTGCTTCGCACCGCCCCGGAATGACAGTGTCCTTACGCCGCCACCAATAGCGCCACGCCCACTACGATCAGCACGATGCCCGACAGCTCTCGCGCCGATAGCGGCTGCTTGAACGAGTAATACGACACGGCCTGCGCGAACAGCACTTCGACCAGCGCCAGCGTGCGCACGTTGGCCGCCGCTGTCAGCGCTAGCGCCAGAAACCAGAATTGCGAGGCGAAGGCGCCCATGAAGCCCGCGAGCATCGAGGGCCGCCACAGCCCGAAAATCTTCATCAGCACATCAGGCGCGCGGGCGAGCAGGTAGACCGTCAGCACCAGCGTCTGCACGAACAGGCCGAACACCAGCGTGTACGACGCCGCGGTGACGAAGGAGACGCCCGGCACCACGATGACCGCGCCGCGAAAGCCAACGGCCGACAGGGCAAAGCCCGCCGCGGCAACCAGGCCGATGATGGTCGGCTTCAACTCCGCAAAACCTTTTTCGCCGCCCGGCCGCAGCGCCGTGATGACCACGCCGACGGTCGCGATCACGATCGCGACCACTTTCAGCGCCGTCAAATGATCGCCAAGAAAGATGAAGCCGAAGATCGCAGCCTGGATCGCCTCGGTCTTGATATACGCCGTGGTCACGACAAACGAGCGATCGTTCATCGCAAGCAACATCAGACCGGTGGCCACGATCTGACTCAGCGCGCCGAGCAATAGCCACGGCCAGAACGCCACCGTCGGCCACGGTACAGGGTCGCCGGTGAAAGCCACCACGACAGTGAAGAAGATGATCGAAAACGGAAAGCCGAACAGGAAGCGGATATTGGTCGCGCCCCAGGTCCCGAGCGGCCCCGTCAACGACCGCTGCATCGCATTGCGGGCGACCTGGCCCAGCGCAGCGATGATGGTGAAGGGAATCCAGAGCGTGGCGACGGAGAGCATGGGGAATACCGGCGGGAAGCTGCCGCACCATGCCGGGCGCCACGAATGCGGTCAACCGGAGCGGCGTCATGGCGGTAATGCGCTGCCCTACCACAAACCCGCCGTCGTCCCTGCGAACGCAGGGATCCATACGCCGCGGCCCGCGGAAATGGCACACGGCGAGACGGCTGCGCTTCAACAATGTAAGCTGGTGGTTATGGGTCCCTGCGTTCGCAGGGACGACACTGGTGATGCGGTAAAAGTGCCGCCATCAATTACACCCCTTCCGCCACCACCATGTAGTTCACGTCCATGTCGGACGAGATACTCCATCTGTCGGCAAGCGGGTTATAGACCACGCCGGCCTGCTCGGTGATGGTGAGCCGGTTGTTGGCGAGGTGCCGGGCGAGTTCGTCCGGCGTGACGAACTTGTCCCACTGATGGGTGCCGCGCGGCAGCCAGCGCAGCACATATTCGGCGCCGACGATCGCGAGCGCAAAGCTCTTCCAGTTGCGGTTCAGCGTGGAGACCACCATCATTCCGCCCGGCTTGACCATCGCCGCGCAGCGGGCGAGGAACGCGCCGACATCGGTAACATGCTCGATCACTTCCATCGCCAGCACGATGTCGAACCGCTCGCGATGGTCCATCTGCTCGACGGTGGTGCAGCGATAATCGATCGACAGATGCCCCTTGTCGGCGTGCAGCTTGGCAGCCGCAATATTGGTCGCGGACGGATCGATCCCGATCACCTGCGCGCCCAGCCGCGTCAACGGCTCGCACAACAGGCCAGCGCCGCAACCGATATCGAGGATCCGCAGCCCCGAGAGGCAACTCAAGCTCCTGGCGTTACGCTCAAACTTGCGGCAGGCAGCGTCGCGGATATAGGCGAGACGCAGCGGGTTGATCTTGTGCAGCGGGGCCATCTTGCCTTTGGGGTCCCACCACTCATCCGACAATTTCGAAAATTTCGCGACCTCGGCCGGGTCAACGCTGCCGCCCATCACAGAAAGGCCGGCGGATGAATTTCGCTGTATGGCCATGATTCAGGTGCCGGCCGGTCGGGTGGTGATGGCGGTGCGAAACGCCAGCGGGCGCGCAATGGTGGAAATGGTTTGCGTGCCCTCGCCGACGCCCTGAATGGTGACGTCGCCGTAGTTCAGGATGCGGCCGAGGATGCTCTGGTTGACGTCGACGCTCTCGACCTTGTCGAGGCTCATCTCGAAAGTCCGCCGCTTGATGAAACCCGTCTTGTGGACGACTCGCATATTGGTGACGTCGGTCTCGGTGGTCCAGCGATGGAACCAGGCCGTCGCGGTCCAATACAATGCCGCAAGTCCAGCGACGCCCGCCAGCCCCAGGCAAAGCAACATCAGCGCGTCGGGGCTGACCATACGCGACAGCACCAGAAAGACGAGCGCCACGACCCACGCCGCGATGGCCGGCAAAAAGAACATCCAATGTGCGTTGGTCGAATACAGCACCCTCTCGCCGGGCTGCAGGATATCATCGATATAACGCCCCATACGCTCGTCCTGAATTAACCCGTCACCACAGCAATTTGCGCCATTTTTGGGTCGAAAACGGAACCGGGGGTGCTTGCCCCGGACCGCGTCGCTATGTATACGCCGCTTTCGGCCCGGGCGCTCCACTTTCCGTGCGGGTCACCTAACTTATCCTCACAGGGAATGCACGCGACGTCATGGGCCGCCTCGTGATGAAATTCGGCGGTACGTCCGTCGCCAACATCGACCGAATCCGCAACGTCGCGCGTCACGTCAAACGCGAAGTCGACGCCGGGCATGACGTCGCCGTCGTGGTGTCGGCCATGGCCGGCAAGACCAACGAGCTGGTCGGCTGGTGCGGCGACGCCTCGCCGCTGCATGATGCGCGCGAATATGACGCCGTGGTGGCATCCGGCGAACAGGTGACCTCGGGCCTGCTCGCCATCGTGCTGCAGGGCATGGGCATCCAGGCCCGCTCGTGGCAGGGCTGGCAGATCCCGATCAAGACCTCCGACGCCCACGCCTCGGCGCGTATTCTCGAGATCGACGGCAGCGAGATCACCGCTCGATTCAAGGATCGCCAGGAAGTCGCCGTCATTGCCGGCTTCCAGGGCATCAACCCGCAGACCAACCGGATCACCACGCTCGGGCGCGGCGGTTCGGATACCTCGGCGGTGGCGATCGCCGCCGCCATCCGGGCCGACCGCTGCGACATTTATACCGACGTCGACGGCGTCTACACCACCGATCCGCGGGTGGTTCCCAAGGCGCGGCGGCTGGACAAGATCGCCTTTGAGGACATGCTGGAACTGGCCTCGCTGGGCGCCAAGGTTCTGCAGGTGCGCTCGGTGGAACTCGGCATGGTGCACAACATACCTGTGTTCGTTCGTTCCAGCTTCGACAAGCCCGAGGATATCGACCCGCACGGCACACCACCGGGCACGCTGATCTGCAGCGAGGAGGAAATCATGGAAAGCCACGTCGTCACCGGCATCGCCTTCTCCAAGGACGAAGCCCAGATTTCGCTGCGCCAGATCGAGGACAAGCCGGGCGTTGCCGCCGCGATCTTCGGCCCGCTGGCCGAAGCCAACATCAACGTCGACATGATCGTGCAGAACGTCTCCGAGGACGGCAAGACCACCGATCTCACCTTCACCGTTCCCGCCTCCGACTATAACCGCGCCCGCGACACCATCACCTCGTCGAAGGGCAAGATCGGCTATGCCCGGCTCGACAGCGCCACCGACGTGTCGAAGGTCTCGGTGATCGGCAGCGGCATGCGCAGCCATGCCGGCGTCGCGGCGAAGGCCTTCAAGGCATTGTCCGAGCGCAACATCAACATCCGCGCCATCACCACCTCGGAGATCAAGTTTTCGGTGCTGATCGACGCCGCCTATACCGAACTCGCGGTGCGCACGCTGCACACGCTCTACGGGCTCGACCAGGCTTAGAACGATTTTCTCTCAAATTTGGCGCATGGTCTGATCCCAGACCGGCTTGGTTTGGCGGATAATGCGCTTCGCTGGCGCAGCATCGGTGCTGACACACACGTTATTGCTTCTGGCAGGCGTTTTGCTTGGCAAAGCGAGCCTCGATTGGCTATACGGCCTGTGAGGTGGTTGCCGCAAACTGCGCCACGGTTTGGCGATCCCGATTCGGCCGGGATCCGGCGCCCTGCGGCAGCGCCGAATGAATAAAATTGTTGTTTTTCGTGCGTTTCACGCCAGCTACCGGCCACCCGGCGGGCTGGCCTCGCGGGGGAGGATACCAGCACATGCGGAGCACGTCGGGAGGTCCCCGCGTCTTGTTGAGACGGCTTCGCGAAACCATGGCGGAGAAGGTCTCGGCGCAGGAACGCCTGGACAAGATCGTGGTGTTGATCGCGGCCAACATGGTGGCCGAGGTCTGCTCCTGCTACGTGCTGCGCATCGATAACACGCTCGAGCTTTACGCCACCGAGGGTCTGAACCGCGACGCGGTGCACCGCACCGTGCTGAACGCGCACGAGGGTCTCGTCGGCCTCGTCGCCAGCGAGGCCAGCCCGCTCAACCTCTCGGACGCGCAAAGCCACCCGGCGTTCTCGTTCCGCCCGGAAACCGGCGAAGAAATCTACCATTCGTTCCTCGGCGTGCCGATCTTGCGCGCCGGCAACACGCTCGGCGTGCTGGTGGTGCAGAACCGCGCCAAGCGCACCTATGTCGAGGAAGAGGTCGAGGCGCTGCAGACCACCGCCATGGTGCTGGCGGAGATGATTGCCTCCGGCGAACTGGCGGCGCTGGCGCAACCCGGCGCGGAACCGGCGGCGCGGCATTCCCTGCACAAGACCGGCGCGATCCTCTCCGACGGCATTGCGCTCGGCCATGTCGTGCTGCACGAGCCGCGCGTCGTCATCACCAACTACATCGCCGAAGACCTGCCGAAGGAAATCAAGAAACTGGATGCAGCGCTGACCAAGCTGCGCGCCGATCTCGACCGCATGCTGGAGCGCGGCGACGTTGCCGATGGCGGCGAGCACCGCGAGGTGCTGGAAGCCTACCGGATGTTTGCCAACGACCACGGCTGGTCGCACAAGCTGCATGAGGCGGTCGCTACCGGCCTCACCGCGGAAGCCGCGGTCGAGCGCGTACAGTCCGACACCCGCGCGCGGATGCTGCGCTCGACCGATCCTTATCTGCGCGACCGCCTGCACGACCTGGAAGATCTCGGCCACCGCCTGATGCGGCAACTGGTCGGCCAGGATCATGCGCCCTCGCGCGAGCAGCTTCCCGAAAACGCCATCCTGATCGCGCGCGCGATGGGACCGGCGGCGCTGCTCGACTACGATCGCAAGCGGCTGCGCGGCCTGGTGCTGGAGGAAGGCACTGCCAATTCCCACGTCTCGATCGTGGCGCGCGCGCTCGGAATCCCCGCGGTCGGCGAAGTCCCGAACGCGCCCGGCATTGCCGACCCCGGCGATCCCATCATCGTCGACGGCACCTCGGGCTCGATCTATGTCCGCCCCTCAGCCGAGATCGAATCGGCCTATGCCGAGCGGGTGCGGTTTCGCGCGCGGCGGCAGGCGCAGTATGCCGCGCTGCGCGACAAACCCTGTGTGACCAAGGACGGCCAGCCGGTCGAACTGATGATCAATGCGGGCCTCGTCATCGACCTGCCGCATATCGACGACACCGGCAGCGCCGGCATCGGGCTGTTCCGCACCGAGCTGCAGTTCATGGTCGGCCAGAACCTGCCACGCTCTTCCGACCAACTCGCGCTCTATCGCACCGTGCTGGACGCCGCCGGCTCCAAGCCGGTCACGTTCCGCACCCTCGATATTGGCGGCGACAAGGCGCTGCCCTATATGGAGACCGTGATCGAGGAAAACCCGGCGCTCGGCTGGCGCGCGATCCGGCTCGGGCTCGACCGTCCCGGACTATTGCGCGGCCAGATTCGCGCGCTGCTGCGGGCCGGCGGCGGCCGGGCGCTGAAGATCATGTTTCCGATGATTTCGGATGTCGCCGAATTCGACCAGGCCAAGGCCATCGTCGAGCGCGAACTGACCTACCTGCGCCAGCATGGCCACGCGCTACCGGAACGTATCGACGTCGGCACCATGGTGGAAGTGCCGGCGCTGCTCTATCAACTCGACGAACTCTTGAAGAAGGTCGATTTCGTTTCGGTCGGTTCGAACGACCTGTTCCAGTTCTTGTTTGCGGTCGACCGCGGCAACGCAAAAGTTTCCGAACGGTTCGACACCATGTCGGTGCCGATCCTGCGCGCGCTGCGCGATATCGTGCGCAAGGCGCAAGCTGCGAAGAAGATGGCCTCGCTATGCGGCGAGATGGCCTCAAAGCCGCTCGGCGCGCTGGCGCTGATCGCGCTCGGCTACCGCTCGCTGTCGCTGTCGGCCACCGCGCACGGCCCGGTCAAGGCGATGATCCTCGACCTCGATGCCAAAAAGGCGGAAGCTGTCCTGATGCCGCTGCTCGACGCGCCAGCCGGCAGCGTCTCGATTCGGCAGAAGCTGACGGAATTCGCGGAAGCCGAGGGGCTGTCGTTGTAGCGAGGCTCAGTCCCGACAACGCCACCTTTCCGTATCCGCTGCCTGAGAACTACGCCATGTTGCCCGAAGCCAAACTCGATATCCTGCTCGCCCATCATGCCTCGCTCGAGGCCGAGCTGCTGGGCCAGGTGAATTCCGAAAAGTACGTGCAGATCACGCGCGAGCTCGCCGAGCTCAATCCGCTGATCGATGCAGTCAAGGCGTATCGGACGGCGCGGGCCGAGATTGCGGGCGCCGAATCGCTGTTGGCTGATGCCGGCACCGATCCCGAAATCCGCAGCATGGCCGAAGCCGAGCTCGAAACGCTGCAGGCGCGCGTCGCTGACCTCGAGCAGAAGATTCGCGTGGCGCTGTTGCCCAAGGACGCCATGGACGACCGCAACGTGATGCTGGAAATCCGCGCCGGCACCGGCGGCGACGAAGCCTCGCTGTTCGCCGGCGACCTGTTCCGCATGTATGAGCGGTTTGCCGCCTTGCAGGGCTGGAAGGTCGACGTGATCTCGGCCTCGGAAGGTACCGTGGGCGGCTACAAGGAAATCATCGCCGAGGTGCAGGGCCGCGGCGCGTTCGCCAAGCTGAAGTTCGAATCCGGCGTGCACCGCGTGCAGCGCGTGCCCGACACGGAAACGCAGGGGCGGATTCACACCTCGGCTGCAACGGTGGCGGTACTGCCCGAGGTCGAGGATGTCGATGTCGACATAAAGAATGAAGATCTGCGGATCGAAACCATGCGTGCGCAGGGCGCCGGCGGCCAGCACGTCAACAAGACCGAATCCGCGATCCGTATCACGCACATTCCGACCGGCATCGTGGTGATGATGCAGGACAGCCGCTCGCAGCACAAAAACCGCGCTTCCGCGATGAACATCCTGCGCTCGCGCATCTATGACGCCGAGCGCCAGCGCGCCGACGCCGCGCGCTCCGCTGACCGCAAGGAGAAGGTCGGCTCCGGCGACCGAAGCGAGCGCATCCGCACCTATAATTTCCCGCAGGGCCGCGTCACCGATCACCGCATCAATTTGACGCTCTACAAATTGCCGCAGGTGATTGCGGGCGAAGCACTGGGCGAACTGATCGACGCGTTGACGACCGAGCACCAGGCTGCCCAGCTTGCCGCACAGGGCGCGGCAGCGTGAGTGACAACTTCGCCGTCGTCCCTGCGTGGAGAGATTTCCGCGGGAACGCCGCATGACGGATTTCGTCGGCCAGACAGTCGAGGCCGCGCGGCGCGTGCTCGCGGCGAGACTCAAAACCGCCGCCATCGAATCCGCCGAACTCGATGCGCGGATTCTGACAGGCCATGCGCTGGGCCTCAACCTGACCGGCTTGATATCGGTCGCGCAGCGCGAGCTCACCTCGGACGAATCGGCTCACCTTGAGGAATTCGCCCGCCGACGTCTCGCAGGCGAGCCGGTCGCCCGCATTCTCGGCGAGAAGGAGTTTTGGGGTCTGCCCTTGCAACTCTCGTCCGCAACGCTGGTGCCGCGGCCCGATACCGAGACGGTGGTCGAACTGGCGCTGGAACTGCTACGCGCCGGCGGCGATCTCGCTCTTCCGATGCGTATCGCCGATCTCGGCACCGGTTCCGGCGCAATTCTTCTCGCGCTGTTGTCCGAATTGCCGGCGGCCGAGGGATTCGGAACTGACATCTCCGAAGCGGCGCTGCAGACCGCTGCGGCCAATGCCGCCTGCGTCGGCCTCTCGGAGCGCGCGACGTTCATCGCCTGCGATTACGCGCGCGGACTATCCGGTTCGTTCGATCTGATCGTCTCGAACCCGCCCTATGTCCGGTCGGCGGATATCGGCAGTCTGGCGGTGGAGGTGAGAAATCATGACCCGCTCGCCGCGCTCGATGGTGGCGCCGACGGGCTGGACGCCTACCGCGCGTTGATCCCCCAGGCGGCCGGCCTCCTCGCCCCGGGTGCCGCCTTGGTCGTGGAGGCCGGCGAGGGCCAAAGCGGCCCAATCCAGGCCCTGATGACGAGCGCAGGGTTAATGCCTGCAACGGCGCCCAAGGCCGATCTGGCGGGCATTCCGAGGGCGGTCGCGGGCCACAAAATGGCCCGATAAAGTCCTTTTGGAACGCAAAAAAACCCCTTGGAATATTCCCCCGGAGCGACTACGTTCCGCTCACAACATCGGTCCAGGGTTGCTGGCCCCGTAAGATCATGCGGGTGAGGCCAGAGTTTCTCGAAACGAGAGCCCGCCGGGTGAAAGGTTCCAAACGCAGGTCGAATCGAGCGCAATAGCTGGAGCTGTGCTGCTCTCGACCGTAAAGCGAACGAAAGCCTGATATTGCGCTTGAAGACTTACGCAACAGCCAGTCACGCGAAGCCGTCACGCAAGGCGGTTAGACTGGTTTTGGCAGGCTGAATGATTTGATCCGGCGGGCAAATGTACGCCGCCGATTGGGGAACGCGTCTTTGCTGAACGCGAGGGTTGGCGAAATCGACGACATGAATTTGAACGGCATCGTGATTCGGTGCGCCCTGAGTGCGCGCCGGATCGGATCAGGCTACGACGGCAACTGCAAAACATCAGGGCTGGAATAAAAGGCGAGACATGAGAAACGGTCAGAACAACAAGCGGATGCGTAACCGGAACCAAGGCAGTAACCGGAACGATGGCCGGCGCGGTCAGAACCCGATGACTCGGGTGTTCGAATCCAACGGTCCTGACATCAAGATCCGCGGCACCGCTTCGCACGTCGCGGAAAAATACGTTCAGCTAGCGCGCGACGCGCGCTCTTCCGGCGACCCCGTCGCGGCCGAGAATTACTACCAGCACGCCGAGCATTATTTCCGCCTGATCGCTGCTGCGCAGGAGCAGTTCCGGCAGAACCAGCCGCAGCCGCGCATCGACACCGAAATGCAGCCGACGGACGACGGTGACGACGAGGGCGAGAGCTTTTCGCATTTCGGCCAGGAGCCGGGCTTCGTCCCGCAGCAGCCACAGCCGTATATCCGCGACAACAATCCGCGCGAACGCGAACAGCGCGGCGACAACCAGCCCTATCAGCGCGACCACCAGCCGCGCGAACACCATCGCGATCGCGAGCACCGTCCGCAGCCGCAGTATCAGCCGCAAACTCAGCCGCAGCCGGTGATTGCCGATACCGGCGGGGTCGATCGCCTGCCTTCCTTCATCACCGGCCCGCAGCCGCAGGTGAACGGTGCGCCCGGCGGATATGAAGAGGGCCGCGGCGAGCGTTTCCCGCGCCGGCGCCGCCGGCCGCACGGCCCGCGCCCCGACAACATGGCCGCGCCCGCTGCGCCAAGCGAAGATTTCAATCCGGGGAATGAGTAATCGTTCGTCTTCGTAGGGTGGGCAAAGCGCAAGCGTGCCCACCAACTTGCTGCAAAGACTGAGGATGAAATGGTGGGCACGGCGCTAGCGCGCCTTTGCCCACCCTACGATTCTCCGAGCTTATCCCGCGTTGCCGTCGATGACGGCACCAGCGCCGGCTCCAGCGACGGAATCAACCGCGTACGTTCGCGGCCCGCGGGGATCGCGCGATAGACCTGTTTGGTCGCTTCCACGATATGGACGCCGGCGAACGGCAGCGACAGCGCGGCGCCGACACGCTCCCACGCCATCGCCGAGCGCAGAAACCAGCTATTGCCGACCGGCGGCAGAAACAGCGCCTCGCCCCACGCCGCCGGCGTGAACCAGGTCTGCCGCAGCAATTGCGTGATCTGCGCGCGCGAATAGGGCCGGCCGTGACCGAACGGCGTATTGTCGGTGCGCGTCCACACGCCCCGCCGGTTCGGGATCACCGCAATCAGCCGGCCGGACGGTGCCAGCACCCGCCACACCTCGCGCAACAAGCGCTCCGGGTCGTCGGACATCTCCAGCGCGTGAACCAGCAAGATCCGATCCACCGCGGCGTCCGGTAGCGGCATCGAGAATTCATCGATCAGAGATGCCAGCGCCGGCCGCCCCGTCGGCCATTTCAGGACGCCCTGCGCCGCCGGCATGAAGGCGATGCAGCGCTCCGAATCCTCGCGAAACAGCCCGAGATAGGGCGTCGGATAGCCGAGCCCGAGCACGCGCTGTCCCGCCGCATCGGGCCAGCGCGCCCGAATGCCGCGGTTGATCAACTGCCGCGCCACGATGCCAAGGCGTTGCGAGTAGAAATCCCGGAGATCGATGACGTCGATGGTCATGGGCGCAATCTACCACACCGTGTTTCATTGCGGCGCGCCGAAAATGGCATTGCCGCGCAAGCGTTAACGCCATATTTCTTGCAGATGATGGGGCTGAAAGCCTTAACCACGGAGCTGTCATGGCCGCGGAAATTCGTACCTTCACCTGCCTCAACGACAATTTCGGCTATTTGATCCATGATCCCGCGACCAAGGCCACCGCATCGATCGACGCGCCGGAAGCCGCCCCGATCATCAAGGCGCTGGAGCGCGAAGGCTGGACGCTGACGGATATTCTCGTCACTCATCACCATCACGACCATGTCGGCGGCATCGCCGAGCTGAAGCAGAAATATAATTGCCGCGTCGTTGCACCGCACGACAAGTCCACCAAGATTGCCAATGTCGACCTGCGCGCTGCCCATGGCGACGTAGTCAAGGTGGGAAGCCTGCTGGCCCGGGTGCTGGAAACGCCGGGGCACACGCTCGATCATATCTCCTATGTATTCGATAACGAAAAGGCGGTGTTTGCCGCCGACACGCTGTTCTCGATCGGCTGCGGCCGGGTGTTCGAGGGCAATTATCCGATGATGTGGGATTCCCTGTTGAAGCTCCGTGCGCTGCCGGACGATTTCAAGCTCTATTGCGGCCATGAATATACTGCTTCCAACGTCAAATTCGCGCTCACGGTCGACGGCGACAATCCGGCGCTGAAGGCGCGCGCCGAGGAAGTTACGCGGCTGCGCGCCGACAACAAGCCGACGATCCCGGTGCTCTTGGGCGATGAGAAAAAAGCCAACGTGTTCCTGCGCGCCGACGAGCCGTCGGTGGCGGCCAAACTGCACATGAAGGGCGCCAGCGCCGCCGAAGTTTTCGGCGAGCTGCGCGAACGCAAGAACAAGTCCTGATGGCGCTGCCAAAACAAGCCGCCGAGATCATCGCGCGGCTCGACCTGAAGCCGCATCCGGAAGGCGGGCATTATCGCGAGACGTTTCGCGATGAAAGCGTGGACGCCGCCGGGCGTTCGCGATCGACCGCGATCTATTTCCTGTTGGCGCGCGGCGAACGCTCGCATTGGCATCGCATCGATGCGGTCGAGACCTGGCATTATTACGCGGGCGCGGCGCTGACGCTCTGGATCGCTGATAATGATGGGCAACGCAGCGTGAGGCTCGGCGCGAATCTTGCCGCCGGCGAGGCGCCGCAGGCGATCGTCCCGCCGCACGCCTGGCAGGCCGCCGAGAGCAATGGCGATTGGACTTTGGTTGGCTGCACCGTGGCGCCGGGATTTGAGTTTGCGAAATTCGAGCTGGCGCCGAAGGGCTGGGAGCCGACCTAGTCGTCATTCGTTCCCGCCGCAATGAAAAATCGCGATCGGGAATCGGGTGGGTTTGATGCGCTCTCGAACATAGTTTCCGCCCCACAACACGAGGAGCGGAAAATGCACGGGACATTCAGCGTTTCACATCAGATCGAACCGGCGATTCTCTATTTCGGCACGCCGGTCGTTCTGATCGGCTCAACCAATGAAGACGGTTCATTCAATCTCGCGCCGATGTCGTCGGCATGGTGGGTTGGTTGGCGCTGCATGCTGGGGCTGGCGGCCAACTCAAAGACCACCGAGAACATGATCCGCACAGGCGAGTGCGTGCTCAATCTGCCGTCGGCCGCTCTCGTCGGCGCGGTCGACCATCTGGCTCGCACGACCGGCTCGGATCCGGTGCCGCCGGGCAAGCGGATGCGCGGCTATCGGCATGCGCGCGACAAGTTTGGCTTGTGCGGCCTGACTGCGATGCCGGGCGAAACCGTCGCGGCGCCCCGCGCGCTGGAATGCCCGGTACAGATCGAAGCCAAGGTCGCACGCGTCCACGAGATGGCCGAGGAGGATGCGGTCTGGCGCGGCAATCTTGCCGCGATCGAGGCGCGCATCACGCGCGTGCACGCGCATCCGGGAATCATGATGGATGGCGAGCCCAACCGCGTCGATCCCGACAGATGGCGGCCGCTGATCATGAGCTTCCAGCAATTCTACGGACTGACGTCCGAGAAGCTGCAGCGCTCAGAACTCGGGCAAATTCCGGAAGCGATGTACAAGCCACCGGGCTGGAAGCCTGCCGCTTAAGACTTCCGCCACACCATATCCTTCGCCGCGATCAGGCCGCCGCCGGCGATCAGGATCGCGGCAATGGCGATCGTGGCGGTCGGCTGCGCGAAGCCGGCGAGGATCAGAAACAAGGTCGATAATAGCGGCGTCGCGTAGGACGCCGCTCCGAGCACGCGGATATCGCCGCGCTTCATGCCGATATCCCAGACGAAGAACGCAGCACCGACAGGGCCGACGCCGAGCGCGATGACGGCTAGCCACTGCCCGATCGTTTCCGGCCAGACCGTCTTCTCCACCATGCCATGGACGAGCGCGGCCAGCAGCGCGGTGGCGAGGCAGAAGCCGGCCACCGCATCGGTCGGCACCGCCTTGAGCTTGCGCGACATCACCGAATAGGCGGCCCACACAAAGGCGGCGACGAAGGCCGCAGCCAGCCCTGGGATCTGGCCTGGCGCAAAGCTGGCGCCGTTGCCGGCGAACAGCAGCACCGTGCCGGCAAGCCCGAGCAACGCACCGATGATGTGATGTGGCGCCAGCCGCTCGCCCGGCAGCAGTGACGAGAACAGCACGATCAGCAGCGGCCAGAGATAATTCAGCAAGCCGGCTTCGGCCGGCGGCGCAAAGCGCAACGCGAGGAAATACAGCGCGTGATAGCCGAACAATCCGCCAACGCCGACGACCCAGGCGACCGGTGGCTGCTTCAAGGCGCCAAAGGCGGCGGGCCGGAACAGGAAACTTGCGAAAGCGACCAGGGCGCCGATCGCAAATGTCATGGCAGCGAGCTGGAAGGCGGGAATCTTCCCAGTCGCGACCGTCAACACCGACAGCAGCGACCACATCAGGATCGCGGTCAGTCCGATCAGGGTAGCGGTGCGGGAGGTCATGCGTTGAAAAGTGTTCAGCTTCTTCCGTCATGGCCGGGTTTATCCCGGCCATCCACGTCCTTCTTGCCGCTAGTTGTAAAGACGTGGATGCCCGGGACAAGCCCGGGCATGACGACTTTTTACTGGTCGCTGCTGCACGCAACGGCTTCGCGCGATGACGCGACGATCATCACACCAAGTACTGGCCGCCGTTGATCGTCATGGTCGAGCCGGTGATGCCGCTGGCCTCGTCGGCAGCCAGGAACACCACCGCGCGGGCAATCTCTTCAGGCTCGCCGAGACGATTGATCGGGATCAGCGGCAGAATGCTCTTCTCGAGCACGTCCTTCGGCACCGCCTGCACCATCTCGGTGTTGATGTAGCCGGGGCAGATCGCGTTCACGGTGACGCCGCCCTTGGCATTCTCCAGCGCCAGCGCCTTGGTGAAGCCGATGTCGCCGGCCTTGGCGGCGGAATAGTTGACCTGGCCGAACTGTCCTTTCTGGCCGTTGATCGAGGAGATGTTGATGATGCGGCCGAACTTGCGGGCGCGCATGCCCTCGATCACCGGCCGCGTCATGTTGAACAGCGAGCCGAGATTGGTGTTGATGACCGCGTTCCACTGCTCGAGCGTCATCTTGTGGAAGGCGCCGTCTTTGGTGATGCCGGCATTGTTGACGAGCACATCGATCGGACCGAGATCAGCCTCGACCTTCTTGATGCCATCAGCGCAGGCGTCAAACGAAGAGACGTCCCATTTGTAGACGGGGATGCCGGTCTCGGACTTGAATTTCTCGGCTGCGGCGTCGTTGCCGGCATAGCTTGCCGCAACCTTGTAGCCTGCAGCCTTCAGCGCCTTGCTGATCGCCGCGCCAATGCCTCGCGTACCTCCCGTAACCAGTGCAACACGTGCCATGTCGTAGTCCTCCTTGGTGGCCTTCTTTCTATGCCGGAATTGTCCCGGTCTTTTGACGAAGCTCAGCCTTTGGTTTGAAGCGTTGTTGAAAACGCTTGCATAAGACGAAAATGCCCGGCGCTAGACCGGGCATTTCATCTTTACCAATTCGAGCCGCGGTTGCGAGATGATCTTTTCATCATTCAACCGATCACTCTGCCTTTAGTTCAGTCGCGTGCGATGCACATCGCGATTCCCATGCCGCCGCCGATGCACAGCGTGGCGAGGCCCTTCTTGGCATCGCGCTTCTGCATCTCGTGCAAGAGCGTCACCAGCACGCGCGCACCCGACGCACCGATCGGGTGGCCGATCGCGATCGCGCCGCCATTGACGTTGACCTTGCTGGTGTCCCAGCCGAGATCCTTGTTCACCGCACAAGCCTGCGCCGCGAACGCCTCGTTGGCCTCGATCAGGTCGAGGTCGCCGACGTTCCAGCCGGCCTTCTTCAGCGCAGTGCGCGAGGCGGGGATCGGGCCGGTACCCATGATCTTGGGATCGACGCCGGCCTGGCCCCAGGAGACGATGCGGGCGATCGGCTTCTTGCCCTGCCTGGCTGCTTCCTTGGCGGTCATCAGCACGACGGCGGCGGCGCCGTCATTGATGCCCGAGGCGTTGCCGGCGGTCACGGTGCCGTCCTTCTCGAAGGCCGCGCGGAGCTTGCCCATTGCATCGAGGGTAGCGCCATGGCGCGGATATTCGTCGGTGTCGACCACGACGTCGCCCTTGCGGGTCTTGATGGTGACCGGCGTGATCTCGTCCTTGAACTTGCCGGCCTTCTGCGCGGCCTCGGCCTTGTTCTGCGAGGCAACGGCGAACTCGTCCTGCTGGGCGCGGGTGATCTGGTACTGCTTGGCAACGTTCTCGGCGGTATTGCCCATGTGATAGCCGTTGAAGGCGTCCCACAGGCCGTCCTTGATCATGGTGTCGACCAGCTCGAAGCCCCCCATCTTGACGCCACCACGCAGATACTGCGCATGCGGGGCCATGCTCATCGATTCCTGGCCGCCCGCGACCACGATCGAGGAATCGCCGTTCAGCAGTGCCTGGTAGCCGAGCGCGACCGAGCGCAGGCCCGAGCCGCAGAGCTGGTTGACGCCCCAGGCCGGGCTCTCCACCGGAATGCCGGCGTTGATCGAGGCCTGACGGGCCGGGTTCTGGCCCTGCGCCGCGGTCAGGATCTGGCCCATGATGACTTCGGAGACCTGGCCCGGCTCGACACCCGCCCGCTCCAGCGCGGCCTTGATGGCGATGGCGCCGAGGTCATGGGCCGGGGTGGTGGCGAACGCGCCGTTGAAGCTGCCGACCGGAGTGCGGGCGGCGCTGACGATGACGACATCGTCTGACATGGACATCTCCTTATGGGGTTTCTTGGGCTTGAGGTTGTTGGACGGCGGGCGGCCGGGGTGGCGTGCCTGTCTCTCGCCTTATGTTGTTAACCTCGTTGACCCATGTCAATCGGCCGGCGCCCAAAATCCTGCCGCGGCGCATTCAAATTGTTCCCATGGGGGTTTCGGTAGCAGCGTCCATGCCTTGGAATTAACCGTGCCGCACAAAACGGTAGCCGAACCGCATTGAAAATGCTTACTTTGCTGCGTTTGCGTTGCTCGTCTGCCCGTCGGCGAAGCTGCCGGGTTCCCTGCTCTCGGTGTCGATGTGTGAGCTTATGGCAAAGTCAGACCAACCTACGACCATCAAGAAGTACGCCAACCGGCGGCTCTATAATACCGGCACCAGCACCTATGTGACGCTCGAGGATCTCGCAGCGATGGTGAAGGAAGGCGAGGATTTTCTCGTCTACGACGCCAAGACCGGCGATGACATTACGCGCCAGGTGCTGGCGCAGATCATCTTCGAACAGGAAAACAAAGCCGGACAAAATCTGTTGCCCACGACTTTCCTGCGGCAGTTGATCCGCTTCTACGGCGACAGCATGCAGTTGGTGGTGCCGAAATATCTGGAGCAGTCGATCGATACGCTGACGCGCGAGCAGGAAAAATTCCGCAAGCAGCTCACCAACACCTTCAGCGGCACGCCGTTCGCGCCGCTGGAAGAACATGTCCGCCGCAACATGGAATTGTTTCAGCAGACGTTCTCGATGTTCAAGCCGTTCGTGCCGCCGCGCGCCGGATCGACTTCGCCGGAGCCGGAAAAGGTGCCGGAGCCGTCGACCGACGGAGACAATATCGACGATCTTCGCCGCCAGATGAAGGACATGCAGGACCGCCTCGAGCGCATGTCGAAAGAGCCGAAGAAGGAAGAGTGATCTTCTCTTCCCTGCGCTGGTGCTGATTCTTTCGTCATGGCCGGGCTTGTCCCGGCCATCCACGTTTTTGGTGCAGCGGTTGCGGAAGACGTGGATGCCCGGGACAAGCCCGGGCATGACGACGTTTACTATCGCGCGAGCTCACCCGCCGCCGGCAGCGCCGCATCGCCTGCCACCGCCCACGGCCGCTGCGGCGACGCCAGCCCGATCAAGCGGCCCTGGATGTAATCGCAGCCCCATTCGCGCAGCATCACGGCGGCTTCCTCGTCCTGCACCCATTCCGCCACCGTCTTGATCTGCAGGCGGTTGGCCAGATCGATCAGCGTATGCACGAAGGCACGATCATCGGCGGAGCGCGCGATGTTCTGCACGAAGGCGCCGTCGATCTTCACGATATCGACGCCGAGCTTGCGCAAGTTGCGGAACGAGGTGTAGCCGGCGCCGAAATCGTCGATCGCGATCTGGCTGCCGAAGCTTTTCAGTCGCGTGATGAAGCCCCTGATATCGTCGATGTCCTGGATCGCAACCGTTTCGGTGATCTCGACGATCAGCCGCTCGCCGGCGCCGGGATGCGCCTGCATCAGCGATTCGATTCCGGTCCACCAATCCCGGTCCATGGTGGTGTCGGGCGAGATGTTGAGGCTGAGCCGCACGTTCGGCGACGCCGCGAGCTCGGCGACCGCGAGTTCGAGCACGCGATGATCGACCAGCCGGATCAGGCCCAATCGCTCGGCGACCGGAACGATATCGGGCGCCAGCAGCGCCTGCCCGTCCTCCTGCTCCATCCGCACCAGGCATTCGTAAAATGCCGGCTGCCGCGAGCGCGCTTCGACCACGGGCTCGAAGGCGGTGACGATCCGCCGCTCGTTCAAAGCAGTGACGATCTCGTCGGTGACGCGGATGTTGACGCGGCGCTGGGCATCGCGCTCGACGTTCGGCTTCCACAGCGAGAACGATCCGGCGCGGCGGCGCTTGGCGTCATCTAGCGTTTCCTGGGCGCGATTGACCGCCTCATCGGCATTGCGGGCGTAACGGGGGATGCTGATCGCACCGATCGAGGCCGTCACCGAAACGGGGCCGGATTTGGTCGGGATTACCTCGTCGCGGACCCCTGCCAGGAAGCGCTCGGCCGCGATATTGGTGTCGTCGACGGTGCAGTTCCTCAAGATCAGCCCGAACTTGTTGCCGGAGAAGCGCCCGAGCACGTCGCCGCCGCGCAGCTTGGCGCGGATGCGCTTTCCGACTTCGGCAATCACAGCGTCCGCGACATCGAAGCCGAAGGCGTCGTTGACGCGCGCCAAATGATCGATCCCGATCAGCATGAAGGCGCAGGTCGATCGGAGACGCATGGCCTCCTCGATCGCTTCCGCCAGCGAGGCGATGAGATGCGTGCGATTGAGTTCACCGGTCAGCGGATCGTGCATCGAGAGCTTCAGCAATTGCTCGTCGCGGGCACGACGCTCATTGTTGATGCGGACAATGCCTTGCGCGCGCACTGGCTTGCCGTCAGGCCCTGCGAACCAGCAACCGGTTTCCTCGATCCAGAGTACCGGCGCGGAGCTTGAGGCTCGCACGCCATATTCGATGCGGTAGGCGACGCCTTCGCCGCCCCGCGGCGGTGGCGATCGAGTGAGGGCGTCCGTCCGGATCGAACGGGAGGGCTCGATCAGCCCGGCGAACCCGGCGCCACTCGCCAGCGCTTCCGCCGGAATGTCGGTGAAAACCGCGCCGGCATTGTCGCTCCAGGCGATGGTATCCGCTATCAGGTCCCAAACGAAAGCCGCCTGGCCTAGCGAGGCAAGAATGCTGGAGGCTTCCGGGACAGGGGGCATCAGATCGCCTCGATTCGGGACACCGCCGGGTGATTCCCTTGGGCCTTAAGGATAGTGGCTGTTTCGAACGAGAGGCTAGGCGAAGTTGATAAATAATCCGGAAACCATGTTTCAAGGACTTTCCGGGTTAGCCGGGAACGAAGCGGAAGGGAGCGGCATAGGCCTTGCGAGGTCAGATCGCAGTGGGGCGTTTCGTCCCGAAACGTGACAGTTTTAGCCGGTTGCGGTGCGCGATGCTGGATATCGATCGATCAGACGAAATTTTGGACGGCGAGTTCGTCAACGTCGATGAGCCGGCCTGCGTCGCGCTGGTGCCGGTCACCCAGTCCGTGCATTGGTCACAGCGAGCGGCCACGCCGCGGCCCGATCCGACCTTCCTCGCGCAGTTGATCGCAACCGCCGACCAGACACCGCAAACCCGCGGCCTGAGACGGGCCTCGCTGGCGGACGCGCAGACGGCCTATGGCGCCAGCCAGATCCGGTGCTGCAACACCGGCTTCCGGACACGCCAAACCATCTAGAGCCCGGTTCCGATTGAATCAGAACGGGCTCTAGATTCTTGTTTTGACGCGTTTTCTTGACGCGAACCGGTATCCACTTCGCTCGAAAACGCTATGGATCAGCGCTGAGGCGTATCGGGTTTATCCGAGGGCGGAGGACCTGAGCCCGGCTGTAGTCCTGGCGACGAGACTTGGGGCGTAGGAACTTGGGGCGTAGGGCCTTGGGGTGCAGGGCCTTGGGGTGCAGGGGCTTCTGGCGCAGGGGCTTCCGATGACGACACTGCGGGCGACGGGGCTGCCGTTGAAGCCGCCTCGGGCGCGGCGGCGGGCTGCACCGGTTTCGGTTCGGCGTGATCCTTCAACACGGATTCGGCAACAGAGGCTGCCGCTGGTGTAGCAGGCGCAGGCGAAGGTGCTGCTGCCGGTGCAGGCTCGATTTTGGGCTCGGCTGCCGGGGCCTCGGCCTTTTCGGCGCTTTTTACCGGCGGTGCCGGCGCCGCCGCGACGGCACGGCGTCGTGTCCGCAATGCGAGGCCGGAGACGAAATCGACCAGCGACAGGGCCGTCATCAGGAAATAGGTCGAGGTGCCGAACTTCGGCCACAGCACGAATTCAGCCGCCGCCGCTCCGAACACGATCAGCGACAGCAGATGGTCGGTGAGATATTTCGCGCCGGGCCGCGCGCCTTTGATGACCTCGGCGAGGAGCAGCAGGATGCTGAGCGTCAGCAGCACATCGCTCAGCGTCACCGTCCATTCCGCGCCCGACATCAAGGTCAGCTTCACCAGCGGATCGGTGAACGATACCTCCGGCATCAGGAAGACGATGATGTTGTAGATCGCGAGCGGAATCAGAAGCAGCGGAAAACCGACCATGGGTATCACGCCTTGCTAGCAAAACCGGAAATGTCCCCGGGCAAAGCATCGCTTCGCCCTGTGGAACCGTTGGCCCACTCGTTGGCCAAATTCGGGCAGGCGCCACTGGACGCGGCGCCTTATCCCCTATCCGGTCAGGATTCCTTCTTCTTCAGCACCTGCCGGCCTTTGTACATGCCGGTCTTCAGGTCGAGGTGGTGCGGACGGCGCAGCTCGCCCGAATCCTTGTCCTCGGCATAGGTCGGCTTCTTCAGCGCATCCGCCGAGCGGCGCATGCCACGCCGCGAGGGCGATGTTTTTCTTCTGGGAACGGCCATAACAGTCCTCTAGGGGTGTTGTCGGAGGCATCGTCCGAAACCAGACCGCCCAGCGCTTCGCGCACGGGCTGCGATGCCGATAAGGCCGCGCTTATAGAGGATGGGCCGGCGTAAAGCTAGGGCAGGTTGCGGTAAAAGCGGCCGAAAATTGGCTCAAAAAGCCCGATTCTCGCTCCAGCAGCGCTGTAGCGCCGCGGCATTGGCCCGCGCCATGTAGGTGGCGGCCAGACGGCGCACCCCGGGGCCGGGATTGCGGGCGCTGCGCCTGACAGGGTTGGGCAGGATCGCCGCTAGCAAGGCGGCCTCGCGCGGCGACAGGGTCGAGGCCGAGCGGCCAAAGGCGTAGAGGGAACCGGCTTCCGCCCCGAACTGCCCGGACGGGCCGAGTTCAGCGATGTTGAGATAGATTTCCAGGATTCGCTGCTTGGGCAGCACCAGATCGATCCACATCGCGAGCGGCAGTTCCAGCACCTTGCGGACCACGCTGCGGCCCGGCCACAGGAACAGGTTTTTCGCCACCTGCTGGGTAATTGTCGACCCGCCACGGGTGGGTTCGCCATCCTCGGCATCGTCGATTGCGTCCTGCAGCGCGCCCCAATCGACCCCGTGATGGCTGCAGAATCTGGCGTCTTCGGAGCCGACCACCGAGCGCGGCAGGTAAGGCGAAATCGCTTTGAAATCGATCCATTGCCGCGACACCGGCGCGCCCTTGAGCCAGCGCCAGGCCATCAGGGCCGAGACCGGATGCCCGGTGCGGTAGAACGGCGTCACCAGATAGGGCAGCAACAGCACCGCCAGCAGGATCAGCACTAAAATTCGGACAATGCGCAAATTGGATGCTTCCGGTTCAGCCCAGGCCCTCCGGGACCGCTGAACAGGCCCCACCCACGTGACATCTCCATGATATTTCGGGCGTTTTCCAGCGCTTTTGTGACGGGGGTCATGGAATTGACGAAGCGCCCGCCATCAAACATTGTCCGGGCCAAATTGATCTGGAGCTATTCTTAATGACGAACGTCGCTGCCGATTTTGCCAAACGACTGGACCAGACTGCGGAGGACACCGAAGCGCTGCTGGCGAAGCTGTTGTCCGATACGCTGCTGCCCGACGAGATCGCGCGGCCGAAGCGGCTGATGGACGCGATGCGCTATTCCAGCCTCGGCGGCGGAAAGCGGCTGCGGCCATTTCTGGTGGTCGAAAGCTCGGCGGTGTTCGGCGTCCCGCGCGAGGCCGCGCTGCTGGTCGGCGCGGCGCTGGAATGCATCCATTGCTATTCCCTGATCCATGACGATTTGCCGGCGATGGACAACAGCGATTTGCGCCGCGGCCGGCCCACGCTGCACAAGAAGACCGACGACGCCACCGCGATCCTCGCCGGCGACGGGCTATTGACGTTGGCGTTCGACATCGTCACCCGCGACGAGATCCACAAGGACGCCAATGTGCGCCTGCTGCTGACGCGGGCACTGGCGCGCGCTTCCGGCATCGGCGGCATGGTCGGCGGCCAGATCCTCGACCTCGCCGGCGAAGGCCGCTTCGGCGACCGCGAGCCGGTCGACGTGGCGCGGCTGCAACAGATGAAGACCGGCGCGCTGTTGCGCTATGGCTGCATCGCCGGCGCGATCCTCGGCCAGTCCACGCCGAAGGAATACCAGGCGCTCGACGACTACGGCCGCGCGCTCGGCGAGGCCTTCCAGATCGCCGACGACCTGCTCGACGTCGAGGGCGACGCCGCAGCGCTCGGCAAGCAGACCGGCCAGGATGCGGCGCTCGGCAAGACCACCTTCGTCACCCAGCTCGGCATCGACGGCGCCAAGCAGCGCGTGCGCGATCTCCTGGCGCGCGCCGATTCCGCACTGTCGATCTTCGGCGCGAAGGGCGACATATTGCGGGCAGCCGCGCGCTTTGTCGCGGAGCGCAGAAACTAGCGCATCAGAAGGCCAGCGGATGGACAAGGAATTCGAGAAACACCTTGTTCGCTTCCAGAACCTGCCGATGCCGGTCCGCGTCGTCTACGGAAGGCCGCGGACCTTCATCGCGCTCGCGGTTGGCGTGGCCGTATTCTTCCTGGCGCCTGACACGCTTCGGCTGGCGACACGTCTCATCGTCGGCTGGGATGTCTTCGCCGCACTGTATCTCGTGCTTGCCTACATCATGATGCTTCGCTGCGACGTCGGCCATATAAGGCGCAGCGCGGTGTTGCAGGATGACGGGCGTTTCCTGATCCTGTTAGTGACCGCGTTCGGCGCCCTCGCAAGCCTTGGCGCGATCGTGTTCGAGCTCGGCGCCTCGAAAGGCAATCCGGCCGGGCTCATCCTGGCGACGGTGACGATCGTATTGTCATGGGCGCTTGTGCATACCGCCTTTGCGCTGCATTACGCCCATGATTTCTATCGCGGCAAAAAGCCCGGCGGCCTGCAGTTTCCAAGCGGCGACGCGCACAAGGATGCGGATTACTGGGATTTCGTCTACTTCTCGTTCGTGATCGGCATGACCGCGCAGGTTTCCGACGTCGGCATCACCGACAAGGTCATCCGCCGCACCGCGACCGTGCACGGCATCATTTCGTTCGTGTTCAACACCGCGCTGCTGGCCTTGATGGTGAATATCGCGGCGAGCGTGATCTGATCGCTGGCGTCACGGCTTTGAAGCGGGACCCGGCCCCTCTGCGATCAGGACAGCGAAGAGCCGGGGCCCGGCGTGTCTGCGGTTATGGGCACACGCCCGACATGATGGCGCCGAACGAGTGGCAGCCCACCGCACGTTCGTGGCCGGTAAGCGGACGGCCTTGCTGGGACATCCCTGGAGCATTCGGATTCTGGGAACGTGTAACAATCGCCTGCCTTGGCTCCCGACCTTGCCGTGCTTCAGGAACTCGTCTTGCCTCCGGTCTGTCGCGCTTGGCGACCGGCTTCCTGGCGCTGCGCTTCTCGCATTCATTGTCGTCGTTGAGGAACGAGCCCTCCGCGCAGGTGATCTTGGTGCAGCGCTCGCCCTCGGCCTTGAAGCCGTGCTCGCAGACCAGCGGGCACACGCGCGCCGATTTCAGCTTGATCGTATCGAGCGTATCGACGCTGGCGACCTTGGTGTCGAGCTTGGTTCCGGCGTAGCGGTTGAACAGGGTCAGCGACCGCTGCGAGGCGCTATTCCAGTTGCCGTCGGCATTGCCCGCGAGGCACCCGACGCGGCGCAGTTCGGCCTGCACCGACTTTGTGACGTCAACCTGCGGCGGGCCGGCCGAGAGGGCAGCAACGTTCACGGCTTTGTCCTTCTCCGCGGGTGCTGGAGCCGACGCCTTGTCGGCGGCGGCGCTTTCGGCGGCGACGCGCTTCTGCTCGGCCGCGGCCGCCTGCTCCTGCGCCACCTGCTTGGCCTTTTCAGCCGCGATGCGCGCCTGCTCGGCAGCCTTGGCTTCCGCCTCGGCCTTTGCCTGCTGCGACTTCTGGGCGCCCTCGGCGGCGAGCCGCGCCCGCTCCTGCTCTGCGAGCCGCGCTTTCTCGGTCGCCGCGACGCGCGCCTCCTCGGCCGCAATCTTGTCGAGCTGAAGTTTTGCGAGGCTCGAATAGAAGCCATCGGGATATTGCGCAAGGAAGGCGTTGAGCGCGCTCTTGTTGCCGATCTGTAGCGCGAGTTCGTAATCGCGGCGGGCTTCGGCCTGCGCGCTCAGGGCTGGCGCAGCGGCCGCCGGCGCCGCGCGCGGTGCCGGCACCAGCGGCACGTCTTCACCGCCGAGCGAACCATACACAAAGGGTTCCTGCCGATTGTTGGTCGTTTTGAGCACCTCATCGCGGACAAAGCCGAACGCGCGGCGCACGTCGAGCCCGGGCTTGGTCAAATGATTCGACAGCGCCGACGTGAACGGGCTGTTCTTGCCGTCACCGTCGGCCGCGGTCGAACCGGCCTTGGCCGAATAGGCGATCAGGACGTTGGGGCTGGTCGGCTCGACCTTGGCCAGGCCTTGCCCGATCGCGCGCGACGCGACCGTACGCTTCATGGTGCGGGCAAACGGATTGTCGCGGCAGGCGTCGAGAATCACGAGCCGCAGCTTCTTGGCCGGTTCGATTGCGATCAGGATGCGATCGAGCGAGAGGCCCTCGTCATAAATGTCGGTATCGCGTTCCAGCCGCGCATCGACGGGAATCAGGTAATTCGCGCCGTCAACTTCGATCCCGTGGCCGGCGTAGTAGACCACGGCAATATCGGCATCGCGCGCGCGATCGGCGAAGTCGCGCAGCGCGCGACGGGTCTCGGCCGCCGGCAAGTCGCGGCGGGAATCGACGACGTCAAAGCCGGCGTCCTTCAGCGTCGCCGCGATTTTGGAACTGTCGTTAACCGGGTTGGTAAGCGGTGCGACATTCTGGTAGGCGGAATTGCCGACGATCAGCGCGACGCGCTTTTCGGCAAAGGCCGGCTCGCTCGCCAGCAGGAAGGCGGCGGCTGCAAGTGCCCATCGGCACAATTTTAGCGATCCAGACATCATCATGACTCCTCCGGAGTCTCGTACTTTTTTACCACACCGGTCTACCTATCAGAAGCCAGACCACCGCTTTGTGAGTTAAGTCACGAACCACGCAGACGTGAATCGGCCTCCTCGCTATATCCTTAGTCGGGCGAACAGGCCCGCAGGTTCGGCTACCGCCTCTGCCGTTTCCACAGGGGTTCCCGGCGCAGCCCCGCGGGGACGGGCGCATTCTTCGGCAACGATGCGAGCGTTCGCGTTTTCTCAATAGCGCAATCCGCCGGTCCATGGCTAAATTCACCTCGAATGATTTCTGTCTTGTCCGGGAGGAAAGCCGTGAGCCCAGACCGATCGACCGTCGAAGCCGTGGTGCAGACCTATTTCGATGGCCTCTATGAAGGCGATGCCGACAAGCTCGGCGCGATCTTCGACGCAAGCGCCGATTTGCGCTGGCTGGAGAAGGGCGAGTTGCAGGTGCTGACCGTACCGGACTGGCTCGACCGGGTACGCAAGCGGCCCTCCGCCAAGGCTGAAGGCAAGCCGCGCGAGGATTTCATCGTGACGATTGATCGCTCGGATAATCAGACCGCCTTCATCAAGGTGCGATGCCAGTTGCCGCCGCGCTATTTCACCGACTATCTGGTGGCGATGAAATTGCGCGACGGCTGGAAAATCGTCTCGAAATCCTATCGCTACGATCTCCGCGAGTAATACTTACTCAGGCCTGCCCTACTCCGCTGCCGCGTTCCGCCCGGCCCAACATAGCCCGCAGCATCGCCGAACCGCTCGATCATGACAGCGGTGAGGTCCTTGGCTTTGTTGGTGACGCAGGCGCCGGAGCGCACGGCGTAGCGGTCCTGATGCTTCAGGTGCGGCGGCGCCTCGCCCTTCTGCAGCGCCCGGGCGGCATCCATCACGAGCTTGCGGAAATGCATGATGCCGAGGTCGGTCGGGCCGAGATGTTCGCGGGTGCGGTCGGCGATCGGGCCCTGGCTGTCCTGCACGGCGGCGTCCTGCTCGGACACGCCCTTGATGCCGGTGTAGCTATGGGTCTTCTGCAGCTTGCGATCGATCAGGTAGTCGTTCGACTTGTTGCGCAGCGGCACGTAATTCTCATCGACTTCCGAAATGACGCCGTTGCCGCGATCGTAGGCCTCACGCTCGGCATCCGTAATCGGCCGTTCCGGATTCCAGGCGTAGGTATAGATCCAGCAATTGGTATCGGTCACCGGCACAAAGCTCTGACCAAAAATGTTCTCGCCCGGCATCGCGCTCGGCGCATAGGCATGCACCGGCATCAGGAACTGCGCGATGCGCCAGTAGATATTGTCGCTGCCGGTGAGACGCCCGCCGGCGATCGTCAGCCCGGCCTCATGCGGGTTGATCTTGATGACGGGGCGCGGATCTTCCGCGATCCAGCGCATATGGTCGGTCGCCACGCGTGTCAGCGGATTCACGAAGTGCTTCTTGATATCGAGGATCTCGTTCTCTTCCTTTTCGAAGGAGAGATGCGCGAAGGTGAAATGTGCGGTGTCGATCGAGCCTTCCAGTGCCTGCACCCAGTTGCAGTCCTGCCATTTCTTCGAAACGTAGCGATGCGAGGGCGGCACCAGCGCCATTTCCAGATCGGGCAACTCGGGCACCTGATCGGCGGGACCCATATAGGCCCAGATCATCTCGCCCCACTCGCGCACCGGATAGGACTTGATGCGGATCAGGTCCTTGGCGTTGAGGTCGGGATAGGAGGTCGGCATGTCGACGCAGCGGCCCTCGGTGTCGAACTTCCAGCCGTGATAGACGCAGCGGATGCCGCACTCCTCGTTGCGGCCAAGCCAGAGATTGGCGCCGCGATGCGGGCAATATTGATCGATGACACCGACGACGCCGCTTGTATCGCGGAAGGCGAGCAGCTCCTCGCCCATGACGACAATCTTCTTCGGCGGACCGTCGGCCTCGGGTAACTCTTCTGACAGCAGCACCGGAATCCAGAAGCGGCGCAGCAGCTCGCCCATGCCGGTGCCTGCACCGCTCTCGGTGAGGAATTTGTTGTCTTCGGCGCGGAGCATGAGGGCCTCCCGATCTTGTTTTTGCTTTTACGGAAGACTGACGCGGGTGACCGATAACGTCAACGCTCATTCCGCTCTCGTGTCCCGGCTCTGCAGTGCACGCTTTGCGATGCACTGCGTCCGGGGCACGATATGCCGCTTTATATCGGCCTCTCGCCCTTCACCGTCACCCGCGTGCCTGACCGCGTATGCGGCCAGTAGTCCCACATCGCGCGGTGCTGGGCGCAGCGGTTGTCCCAGAACGCGATGGCGTTTTCCGTCCAGCGGAAGCGGCACTGGAACAACGGATTTTCCGCGTGCTGGTAGAGATAGGCCAGCACGGCATCGCTCTCGTCGCGCGGGATGCCGATAATGTAACGGGTAAAGCCGCGATTGACGTAGAGCGCCTTCTTGCCAGTGACGGGATGCGTGCGCACCACGGGGTGTTCGGCACGCGGATATTCCACCCTGTCGGCGACGCCATAGTTGGCGTAAAGCCCGCGATAGGTCTGCTCGCCGTCGTGCAGCGCTGTCAGCCCGGCGAGATAGGTCTTCATCCGGTCCGACAGCGCCTCATAGGCGGCGTACATGTTGGCAAACAGCGTATCGCCGCCGCGTGGCGGGCATTGCTTGATGTAGAGGATCGATCCCATCGGCGGCTCGACGTCGCAGGACACGTCGGTGTGCCAGCCCTCGCCATTGGCGCGCGGCGAATCCTTGTCGGCATAGATCTTCATCAGCGCCGGGTCGCCCTCGTTGGGCGCCGCCGGATGCACATGCAGTTCACCGAACTTGCGCCCGAAAGCGAGATGTTGCTGCGGGGTGATATGCTGGTCGCGAAAGAAGATGACGAGGTTTTCGGCGAGCGCGCGATGGATTTCGTCCATCTGCCGGTTGGAGCGCCCGTCGTCCGAGACGAGCTTGCCGATATCGACGCCGGAGATTTCCGCGCCGATGATTGGCGTGAGTTTCTCGACTGCAATGGTCTCGTAAGGTTCGGCTTCGTCGGCGAGGTGGCGATAGCGCGGTCCCTGCTTGCCGGACAGCGATGACATGGGCGTTCTCCCAATCGTTCTTGATTGGGACGCATCGTAGCGAAGGCAATACGAAGCGCAATCCGGATCAACAATGTAGTGCGGTTAGAGACCTGTCCGCCGTAGCTCAAGAGCGAGGCGGAAGCGTAACCCGCCGCTCGTGCGCGCAAAAAATAAGGCGGATTGCGCTTGCGCTAATCCGCCTCACGATTCTGCTATGATTGTTTGTTCGTCATTCCGGGATGGTCCGAAGGACCAGACCCGGAATCTCGAGATTCCGGGTTCGATGCTGACGCATCGCCCCGGAATGACGCTTCGCGTCACTCCGCCGCGGTCACGGCGCTCGCGGGCGTCTTGCTGCCGCTGCCATAGCGCTGATCGATGTAATCGATGACCAGCGCCTTGAAGTCGGCGGCAATCGTCGGACCGCGCAGGGTGCGGAACTTCTTGCCGTCGACGAACACGGGCGCCGCCGGCGCTTCGCCGGTGCCGGGCAGGGAGATGCCGATATTGGCGTGCTTGGATTCGCCCGGGCCGTTGACGATGCAGCCCATCACCGCGACGTTGAGCTGCTCGACGCCGGGATATTGCGTTTTCCAGCCCGGCATTTCCTCGCGGATGAAATCCTGGATCGAGCGCGCCAGCTCCTGGAATGTGGTCGAGGTGGTGCGGCCGCAGCCCGGACATGCCGCGACCAGCGGCACAAAGGTGCGGAAGCCCATGGTCTGCAGCAATTCCTGCGCAACCTGAACTTCCAGCGTGCGGTCGCCGCCGGGTTCGGGCGTGAGCGAAATGCGGATGGTATCGCCGATGCCGTCCTGCAGCAGAATGCCGAGCGCGGCGGATGAAGCCACGATGCCCTTCGATCCCATGCCGGCTTCGGTCAGGCCGAGGTGGATGGCGTAATCCGAGCGGCGCGCCAGCTCCTGATAGACCGCGATCAGATCCTGCACGGCGGAAACTTTTGCCGACAAAATCATGCGGTTCTTGGGCATGCCGAGCTCTTGGGCGCGGGCGGCCGACAGCAGCGCCGACTGCACCATGGCCTCGCGCGTCACCGCGCGCGCATCACGCGGGTTAGGCGAGGCCGTGTTCTCGTCCATCAGCTTGGTCAGCAGCTCCTGGTCGAGCGAACCCCAATTGGCGCCGATACGCACCGGCTTGTTGTTTTTGTTGGCGATCTCGATGATGTCGGCGAATTGCGTGTCGCGCTTGTTCTTGAAGCCGACATTACCGGGATTGATGCGATACTTGTCGAGCGCTTCGGCACAGGCCGGATATTCGGCAAGCAGCTTGTGGCCGATATAATGGAAGTCACCGATCAGGGGCGTGGTGATGCCGCGCTTGCGCAGGCCGTCGCGGATGTGCGGAACGGCGGCAGCAGCTTCCTCGCGATCGACCGTAATACGCACCATTTCCGATCCGGCGCGCGTCAGCGCCGCGACCTGCGCGATGGTGCCTTCGACATCGGCGGTGTCGGTATTGGTCATCGACTGCACGACGATCGGCGCACCCCCGCCGACGGCAACATTGCCGACCATGACCTGGGTGGTTTTGTGCCGGGCCTTCGGGCCGGCGACGTCGTCTTGCGGGATTATTTCGGGCTTGTTCATGGGGCCTCGAATATCAGGTTTTGGTGACATGTACCAAGGGGGCGGCGAAGGCAGTGTGCGCCTTGTCACATAGCGGATTTTTATCTTGTGTGTTCAATAGCTTAGGCCAACCATGGCGGCCGAAAGCAGGGCAAAAGACCTCGTCTTTCGTTAACCGCTATATTGGACAGGAATCGCCGAATTGAAAGGGCGAGCATGCGTCTGGCGGCCTTTTCATGGCCCGATGCGAGTCCTAGCATCGCCGAAATATAAATCATGGGAGGCGGGTATGCCGGCGCGAAACGAGCTGATCACGACGGCGGAACTCACCGACCTTCTCCGTCAGCCCGATCTGCGCCTGTTCGATTGCACCACCTACCTCGAACCCGCCCCTGAAGGCTCCAGCCTCCCGTATCTCACCGTGCCGGGCCGGCACAGCTTCGAGGCCGGACATATTCCGGGCGCCGACTTTCTCGATCTGCAGGGCGAATTCTCCGATCCCGATACCGAACTTCGCTTCACGATGCCGGATGTGGCGCGGCTCGAGCGGGCGTTCGGCCGCCACGGCGTTTCAAACCAAAGCCGGGTCGTGCTGTACAGCATCGGCACGCCGATGTGGGCAACGCGGTTCTGGTGGATGCTCAGATCGCTCGGCTTCGAGAACGTCGCGGTGCTCGATGGCGGTCTCGACAAATGGAAGTTCGAGGGACGCCCGCTCGAAACCGGGCCGGCGAAGGGATACGAGCCGGCAACATTCACGGCCAATCCGAGGCCAGGTTTCTTCGTCGACAAGCACGAAACGCTTGCCGCTACGTCCGAGCGAGGCACCGTCATCGTCAACGCGCTCGGTCCGCAGTTTCACAAGGGCCTCGAGCCAAGCCGCTACGGCCGCCCCGGCCGTGTGCCCGGCAGTTGCAACGTGTCGGCCGCGACGCTGCTCGACCCCAAGACCAAGGCCTTCGTGCCGCTTGCGGAGGCCGAAGCCAAGTTCAACGCGCAGGGCATCACCAAAGGCAAGCGCGTCGTCGCCTATTGCGGCGGCGGCATTTCGGCGACGGTCGACCTGTTCCTGCTGCACCAGCTCGGTTACGACAACCTCACCCTTTACGATGGCTCGATGGGCGAATGGGCCAAGGATGCGTCGCTGCCGATCGAGACGGGGTAGATCGCGAACTCGCGCTCTCCACGTCATTGCGAGGAGCGACAGCGACGAATCAATCCATCTTCAGCGCGTGTGCAAAGGTGGATTGCTTCGCGTCGCTCGCAATGACGGAAGGCTACGCCGGCACGTTCGGATCCGGCACCACCTTCGGGTCGGGCTTGTTGACGAGATAGAGCCCGGCGATGACAAGCAGCGCTGCAATACCAAAGGCAATGGTCAGCGTGTCGTGCAGGATGAAATAGGCGGCGACGACGCCGAACAATGGCGTGACGAAGGTGAACGACGACAGTTTGCTGGCTGAATAGGTCTTCACCAGCGCAAACCACAGCACGAAGGTGCAGCCCACCACCCAGATCGCCTGATAAGCCAACAGCGAGATCGACAGCGCACCTGGCATGTGCGTGATCTTCTCGCCGAACAGCAGGGATGCGCAGCCCAGGATCGGGATCGATACGGCCACCTGATAGCCGAGCGCCTTTTCCGGAGCTGCGTTACGAAGTTTCGTGCCCTTGGCGATCAGCGTGGTCGCGCCCCACAGCGCGCCGCCGCCGACTACAAGCAGGTCGCCCAGCAACACTTTTGCGTCGACATTTGCCTGGGGCACGCCGATCGCCAGCGCGACACCGGCAAAGCTGAGGCCCAGTCCGCCCCATTGCATCATGCTCAGGCGCTCTCCGAGAAACTGGTAGGAGCCGAGCGCCACGAAGAACGGTGCGGTGTACAGGAACACGGCGGCGCGCGACGCCGATGTGAACACCAATCCGCTGAAGATCAGCACGAATTCGATACCGAACAACGTGCCCGCCAGCAGGCCGGGACCGAGCGAGCCGTCGCGCTCGAGGAATTTCACGCCGCGCAGCCAACCGGCCAGCAGCATCACCGGCAACGCGCCGGCCGAGCGGATCAGGGCCTGCAGCATCGGCGGCACATCGGGCAGCGTTAGCTTCACCGCAATCTGGTTGAAGCCCCAGCTCAGGCACAACATCAGCATCAAGGCGATGGCGCCCGGGGTGAGCGCACGCCCGGCGGAAGGTTCTACTGGCTTGGACGACATCAATCCTCGTGGCCGGCTTGGCGCCGTATTCTCGTTATTTCTGGCAATGCGCGCAGATGCCGGCGATCTCGACGACAGAGAGCTTTGGCGCGAATCCGGATGCGCGCGCCGCCGCATTGAGGCTTTGCGCCACGGGGGCTGCGGGAATTTCGCCGACCGAGCCGCAGAGATCGCAGATCAAAAACGCCACCATCGAGGTCTCGTCATGATCATGCGCGCAGGCAAGGAACGCATTGCGGCTCTCGATGCGGTGGACGAGGCCGTTTTCCATCAGGAAATCGAGCGCGCGGTAGACCGTGATCGGCGCCGGCCGCGGCATCGATTTGGCGAGCTCGTCGATCACCTCATAGGCGCCGAGCGGGCGGTGGCTCGACAGTAGCGCCTGCAGCACCTGACGCCGGATCGGGGTAAATTTCTGCGCCCGCCGCGCGCAAACCTGTTCGGCATGCGCGATCGCTTCCGCAGTGCAGCGGCCGTGATCGTGGTCGGGTGCAGGAAATGTCGGCTTTGTCAGGCTCATCAGACCTTGTACCAGTTTGACGGCCAATCCTAAAGCCCGCGCATGCATTGGCTCCCAGCCATGTGCTGGAAGCGGATCAGGCCATTATTAACTCGCCGTGCAGAATTCATAAGCAAGCTTATTGTATTGCAGGCTTATGGAGGCTTGGGCATGCGCGGTTCCGTGGACATGAACTTCCTGTTTACGCTTGGCGAGGTGCAACGGATGGTGCGCGCCTATGCCGACCGGCAGGCCGCGCGCTACGGCATCACCCGTGCGCAATGGGCGGTGCTGGCCAAGGTCGAGCGCACCGAGGGCCTCAAGCAGTCGGAACTTGCCGAACAGATGGAGATGCAGCCGATCACGCTGACGCGGCTGATCGACAAGCTCTGCGACAATGGCTGGATCGAACGCCGCGGCGACGAGAATGACCGCCGCGTCAACCGCCTCTATCTGCGCAAAGCCGCGCGGCCGCTGCTCGGCAAGCTCGCCGGGCTTCGCTCCGAACTGACGGCGACCGCGCTCGACGGCATCAATCCCACTGATGCCCACCGCCTGCTCGACCAACTCGATCTGATCAAGGAAAACGTTCGCAACGCGATCCAGAATCCGGCCGGCGAACCTCCCGGAAAGGAGCAGCGCTATGGCTGATCCGGTCCTCAAATTCCCGCCCGAGCAGAAGGGCGCCCCCACACCGTCACGGCCGAAACTCGCGGCCGAGCCGCGCCGCCGGCTGATGGCCGGCATGCGGCGCTACCGGCGCTTCCTGCTGTTGGTGGTGTTGCCATTGGTTGCGCTGGTCGCCGGCGTGACGTTCTATCTCAACGGCGGCCGCTACGTGACCACCGACGACGCCTATGTCGGCGCGCAGAAGGTTCTGATCACGCCCGACATCTCCGGCAAGATCGAGAAGGTCGTGGTGAAGGAAGGCCAGCAGGTCAATCCAGGCGACGTGCTGTTCGAAATCGATCCGGTGCCGTTCCGCCTCGCCGTGGCGCAGGCCAAGGCCAACCTCGCGCAAACCAAGGTCACCTATGACAATCTGATCGCCGACCTGAAAATCTATGGCCAGATGAGCGAACTCTCGCAGCAAGGCATGGAGCTGAAGCGGCGTGACGTGGAGCGCAAGTCTTCGCTCGTGAAGAACAATTTCGGCTCGCAGCTCGACCTCGACAATGCGTCGACGGCCCTCGTCACCGCGAGCGCCCAGTTCCAGTTGCTGCAGCAGAAGATCGCGACCGCAAAAGCCCAACTGCTCGGCAATCCCGATCTGCCGCTCGAGGAATTCCCGCCCTATGCCCAGGCCAAGGCCGCGCTCGATCAGGCCCAGCGCAATCTCGACCACACCGTGATGCGTGCGCCGATGGCCGGTGTTGCCACCCAGGTCGAGCAGATCCAGCTCGGCCGCTTCGTCACGGCCGGCACGCCGGTGTTCAGTATCATCGACACCTCGAACCCGTGGGTCGACGCCAATCCGAAGGAGTCCGATTTCACCTACGTTGCGGTCGGCCAGTCGGTCACGCTCGAGGTGGATGCGTTCCCCAATCACCCCTTCAAGGGCACGGTCGGCTCACTCTCGCCCGGCACCGGTGCGCAGTTTGCGATCCTGCCGCCGCAGAACGCGTCGGGCAATTTCGTCAAGGTGGTGCAGCGCGTGCCGGTGCGGATCTATTTCGACAACAACGACAAATTCGTCCGCAAGCTGAAGGCCGGCATGAGCGTCTACGCCACCATCGACACCAACCATCGGCGCTCGCTCTCAGCCCTGCTCGGCCTGTCGCCGGCGACGGCGAACCAGGACCACGACTAGCGCCATGGCGACGCCGGGCCAGCCATCGGCATCCGTTCCCGGCCTGCGCCGGAACATGGTGACGATCTGCGCCATGACGGCAACCATCATGCAGGCGCTGGACACGACGATCGCCAACGTCGCGCTGCCCTACATGCAGGGCACGCTGTCGGCGTCGCAGGACCAGATCAACTGGGTGCTGACCTCCTATATCGTCGCCGCCGCGATCATGACCGCACCGGTCGGGTGGATCGCCAACCGCTTCGGCAGCAAGCGCATCTTCATCATCTGCTCGGCCGGCTTCACGATCGCCTCGGTGTTATGCGGATTGGCGCAGGACATCGGCCAGATGGTGGTGTTTCGTCTGCTGCAAGGCGTGTTCGGCGCGGCGCTGGTGCCGCTGTCGCAGGCCGTGATGCTCGATTCCTACGCGCTGCACGAACGCGCCAAAGCAATGGCGATCTGGGGCATGGGCGTGATGATGGGGCCGATCATGGGCCCGTCGCTCGGCGCCTGGCTGACGGAAACCTATTCCTGGCACTGGGTGTTCTTCGTCAACCTGCCGTTCGGCATTATCACTGTGCTTGGGCTCGTCATCTTCATGGACGAGACCAAGAAAGACCTCGAGCTGCGGTTCGACTGGTTCGGCTTTACCGCACTCGCGATCGCCATCGGCGCGCTGCAACTCGCGCTGGACCGCGGCGAGCAGCTCGGCTGGCTGGAATCCAATGAGATCATCGCCGAATTCATCATCGCCGGCATCGGCTTCTATTATTTCCTGGCGCATTCGCTGACGACACAACATCCGTTCATCCAGTTCGCGCTGTTCAAGGACAAGAATTTCGTCGGCGGCTGCGTATTCATGGCCGTGATGGGGCTGGTGCTGTTCTCGACCATGGCGCTGTCATCACCGTTCCTGCAGAACGTGATCGGCTATCCGATCATCACCGCGGGCCTTCTGCTGGCGAGCCGCGGCTGCGGCACATTCGTCGCGATGATGCTGGTCGGCCGCATGATGCGCCATATCGAAGCGCGGACGCTGATTGTCTCGGGCCTCGGCATTACCTGCCTGTCGCTGTTCTACATGACCGCCTGGACCGACCAGACCGGCGTGACCGAGATCGTGGTCATCAGCGTGGTCCAGGGCTTTGGCTTCGGCCTGGTATTCGTGCCGCTCTCCACGGTGGCGTTCCTGACGCTACCCAATCATCTGCGCACCGACGGCACCTCGATGCTGACCTTGATGCGCAATGTCGCCAGCTCGATCGGGATTTCGCTGGTGATCTCGCAACTGACACAGGGCACGCGCTACACCTACGCGGTCCTGTCGGAGAATATCAATCCGTTCAATCACGCCCTGCAGATGCCGGGGGTGCGCGACATGGTCGATCTCGCCACCGACAAGGGCCGCGCCATGGCGGATGTGATGGTCAAGGTGCAGGCGCAGATCATCGCGTTCTCGTACGACTACCAGCTCGTGATGATCTTTACCGCCTGCGCCATCCCGCTCGCCATCATGATCGGCTCGACCAAGGCAACGCTGCGCGAGCAGTCGACCGCGCCGGATCATGCGGTGATGGAGTAGGACCGCCATTCGGAGCACCCGCGCTACGGCCGCGGCGGTGCTGAAAGCGCGTCGAGCCGGGCGTAGCTCGCTTCCATTCCCTGCTCCATGCCGGTCGCCAGCATCGTGGCGCGCGTCGCAGCATCTGGCAGCGTCATTCGCATGGTCATCAAGGTGCCGGCTCCGTCCGGTGCGAAGTTGGTTTCGACATGATTGTCAGGTGTCGGGTCCGGCAGATGCATCCGCTCGACATGTACGAGGCGGCTGAACGGCACAACTTCGATAAATTCGCCGGTCAGGTGGAAGCCACCGCCCTTGCCGTCGCTCCATTCGTACCGGATCTTGCCGCCCGGGCGTGCCTCGTTGACGCAGACCGGCATCGTCCAGCCTTCCAGACCAAGCAGCCACTTCTGGATCAGCGCCGGCTCGGTGTGCGCGCGAAACACCGCCTCAGGCGTGGCGGCAAAGCGCCGGGTAACCACGACGTGGGTGTCGCCTTCGGTCTTCAGCGTCAACTTGCTCATGGGATTGCCTTTCACTCTTTGGTTTTCATTTCGGCCAGCACGTCATCCAACCGGTTGTAGTTTGCCGCGAGCGTCTGCCGCAGCATCGCAAGCCATTGGTCGATCTCGGCGACGGCCGCGGGCGCCAGCCGGCATGGCCGTTTCGTGCCGTCGACGCGGCGCAGAATAAGGCCGGCGCCTTCGAGGACCTTGAGGTGACGGGAGATGGCGGGCTGCGTCATCTCGAACGGCTCAGCCAATTCCATGACGGTGGCCTCGCCTAGCGCAAGGCGCGCCAGGATCGCCCGGCGAGTCGGGTCGGCCAACGCGGAAAAGGCAGCATCAAGATTCGACATCGTGGATCTCAAGTCAGTTATATAACTGATATATTATATAACTCTTCTGTTATGTCAATGATGAAAATCTGGGAAACCGGGCAGCCATGGCTCACCGCGCGCGTTGGACACGCGGCCGGTTCTTGACCTTTGTTCCGGCCGGCTACTCAGGTTGATATCAGCAGGACCGAGGCGCTCGAGTTCTTCAGAACGGCAGATGCAACGCCTCCAAAGCTGAGAGTCTCGCCTTGTATGCGGTCGACTCCCAGGACAACCAGATCAGCGCCGCTGCTTTCGATTTCGCGCAGGATCGCGTGCTCGGGTGATACGCCGGCGCGGATCGCCGTCGTTGCCTCGATGCCGTAATGTGCAGCAAGCGAACCGGCGGCTTTCAGGATCGCCTCCCGTTTCGGCAATGAAATATTGGCACCGCCACGTCCTCCCCGATCCCTGGTCGTAGCGACATGGATGAACCGGACCGATGTCGAACCCGGGCGGGCCAGCGCAATTGCCACTTCGGCACCCCGGCGCGAGATGCCGCTACCCGACACGGGGACCAGAATCCTGAATGAAGAGCTTGCCGCGGGCTGCTTGAGATGGCGGCCCCTCGCGGCGACGATTGCGAGCGGGCCATCGAAGCCTGATGTAGCGTTCTCGATTCTTTCATCAAACCCGTTCCTGGTCCCGATCACCTTTTCCATTCCGACAATCAGCAGATCGAACCCCTTCCGGGCCTCGTCGATGACGGCATCCGCCGGCCTTTTGCTCTTGGCGCGCGTCGTGACGTCGATCTCACGCGCGGCCTCGTCCGGGCCGAAATCGACGATGCTCCTTGCCGCGCTCCTCACCGCGCTTTCAGGGCTTTCTTCCTCGTCGCGCTTGCTTTCCTGACGCTTCGCACGGGCGCCGATATGCAGCACGGTGATCGGAATACCCCGCGCGCCCGCAAGGAGGCCTGCAAGATGGGATGCAAACTTCGCGTTGGCGCTCTCGTCCACCGCAAGCAGCAGACGCTGCAGATTTGCGGTAAATCCTTTCTCCTCCAGTTCCTCCCGTTCAAGCCTCTCCTTCTCGTCCGCCTTCATGGGAAGCCGCGACAGCGCGGCGCGCAGCATCGGCGGCATGGCGATCGTGGTCAGGATCGCCATGGTGACGATCATCGAGAACAGGTTCTGGCTCAGCACGCCCATGGAAAGGCCGATGCTGGCGATGATGACCTCCGTCGACCCTCGCGCATTCATGCCGCTTGCCAGCGCAAAGCATTCGTAGCGGTTCATTCCGCCAAGGCTGCCACCCACGTAGGCGCCACCGAATTTTCCAATGCTTGCAATCAGCACCAGTAGCGCTGTGAGCCATAGCAAATTCGGATCCTTCAGAACCGTCAGGTCCGCGTTCAATCCCGCCAGGCCGAAGAATACCGGCATGAACAGGCTGGTGATCAGCCCGCGCAATCGCTCGTCGATCTGCCGGGTCAGGATCGGCGATTCGCCGACCAGCACGCCGGCGACAAACGCGCCGAGCACCGTGTGCACGCCGATCGCATGGGTGATCAGGGCCATGCCGCCCATCAGCAGGAGGATCACCGTGATCACGGCGGACGCGCTGACCAGCGTATCGTTGGCCCAGCGAATCAGCCGAAACGCCAGCCGCCGCCCGATCGTGAAACTGACGGCCAGGAAGATCAGCGTCCCCAGCACCGCCTGCCCCACCGAGATCAGGTCGAATGTGCCCTGCGAGGCAAGGCTGAAGATCACCGCAATGATGATCCAGCCGATCGTGTCATCGATGATCGCCGTCGCGATGATGATCTGACCGACATTGCGGCGCATGAAATTCATCTCGCGAACGACGACGGCGACGATCTTCACCGAAGAAATCGATAGCGCCGTGCCCAGGAACACCGAGGCGACCAGGCGTGCCTCCGGATGCGGAAGCAGGCTATCGGGCAGGATTTGCCCTAGCAAAAAGCCGCACAGGAAGGGAACGACGATGCCGGCGATGGAAACGATGATAGCGGCCCTGCCGACTTTCCTGACCAGTTTCAGATCGGTTTCCATTCCCGTCAGCAGCAGCAACAACAGAATGCCGAACTGGGCGAGACCTTCGATCAGGGCCTTCTGCTCAGCGGAGGGCGGAAAGATCGCCGCGTGCGCCGAGGGCCAGACCCATCCGAACAGCGACGGGCCGAGCAGCAGCCCTGCGAGCAGTTCGCCGATCACCGACGGCTGGCCGATCCGTTGCATGATCTCGCCGAGCCCGCGGCCGATCGTGATCAACAGCACGATCTGAAGGATGAGGATGAATTCGGAGGGACGCGCGGCGTCTTTGGCCGCCTCGGCCAGCGTGGCCGTCAGCACCGCAACGAGAATAACCCACAGTGCCAGCCGGGCCGACCCCCGCTTCATCGGTCGTCATCCTCCGGAACGGCGTCGACAGCCTTCCCAGAAGTGAACTTTCCGAAGCCGGGCGCGTTCCCGCGGGTTTTTTGTGGCCGCAGAATTCGCGGCCGTTCAAGCCCGTGGCATGGTCAGCGGCCGGGATTCCCGGGTCTGGGCGGCGAGCCTGATCGCGGCGTTGGCAGCGCCGAAGCCGTGATAGTCGCGCCGCTCGACGATCTCGAAGAAAAACCGCTCGTCGAAGGCGTGGGTATAGACTTGGAAGAATTCACCCTCGCCTTCGCGATCGTAGAGAATCTGGTTGTCGCGGAGCGCCGCCATCGTCGAGGCGTCGAGGCCGTATTTGGCCTCGAGATCGTCGTAGTAATTGTCGGGAATCTTCAGGAAATCTGCACCCCGCGCGCGCATGTCGGCCACGGCCGCAAAGATATCGCGGCAGGAGAACGCGACGTGCTGGACGCCGGAGCCGAAGAATTCGTGGATGAAGCGGGCCGACAGCGTGCGCGTCGCCGACGAACCGTTCAGAACCACCCGCAGGTTTTCGTTGGCGTTGATCAGCGCCTGGCTTTGCACCAGGCCGACCGGATCGGCGATCTCGAACTGCGGCAGACGCTTCAGATCGAGAATGCCGGTATAGAACAATAACCACGACAGCATCTCATCGTAGGGCATCGATTGCGAGATGTGGTCGACGGCATCGAGACGATCGGTAGCCGCATCGCTGCGCAGCGGCTCGAAATCGAGCTCCCAGTTCTTGCCGGCTTGCTCCAGGAAATACAGCAAGCTGCCGCCGACGCCGCGGATCGCCGGGATTTCAAGCTCGCCCGGCCCTACCGGCTGATAGAAGGTGCGCGCCTGCAGCGCTTCCGCGCGCGCCATGGTGCTGCTGGCGGCATCGACATCAACAGCGATAGCGCAGACCCCGGGACCGTGCGCGACAAAATGCGAATGCGCAAAGCTGTCAGGCTCGCAATTGATCACGAGGTCGATACGACCCTGCGACCAACGCTCGACGTCCTTGCTGCGATGAACGCCCGTCTTGCGAAAGCCGAGTTGGCCGAACAGCGCCGCGAGGTCGCTGGCTTTCTCTTCACTGACGGCAAATTCGATGAAGCCGACGCCGCGGCTGCGTGCCTTCGGCGGCAGTGGCTTTGCCGGAGCGCTCGAGGCGATGCTACGAACGTCATCCTCGAGCAGGATCAGCGAGCGCAGCCCGTCGGTCGCAGTGCGCACAGCCGAGCCGGCGCGAAACTGGTCGTTGAATATTTCCAGCGACAGGGGGCCGGCATAGCCGGTAGCGAGCACGTCTTCCACGAAGCGGGCAACCGGAAGATCGCCCTGCCCCGGGAAACAGCGGAAATGCCGGCTCCAGGACAAAACGTCGAGGCCGAGCTTTGGCGCGTCGGCCAGTTGCACCAGAAAGATCTTGTCTGCCGGAATCGATTGAATCGGCAGCGTCGGGAACGACGGCGCCAGCGCATGAAAGCTGTCGAGGATGACGCCGATCGATTTGTGCTCGGCGCGCCGCACGATCTCCCAAGCGTCACGATAATCGTTGACGTGAAGTCCCCAGGCGAGCGCCTCATAGCCGACGCGCAAGCCCCGCGCTGCGGCCCGTTCACCCAGCTCGCGGAAATCGGCGGCCGCGCGGTCGATGCCGCCGAGCGAGGCCGGCGAGATGTTGCTGCAGATCAGCATCAAGTCGGTCTGCAATTCCTGCATCAGGTCGAACTTGCGCTCGGCGCGGGCGAAGTTGCGCCCTCGCTGCGGCTCCGGCATGCCCTCGAAGTCGCGAAATGGCTGGAAGGCGCAGATCGAAAGCCCGAGATCCCGGCACATCTGGCCGACGTCGCGCGGACTGCCTGCGAACGACAGCAGATCGTTCTCGAAGATCTCGACGGCGTCGAATCCGGCGGCGGCGATCGCCCGCAGCTTTTCGTCGAGGGTGCCGCTCAGCGAAACGGTGGCGATCGAGCGCTGGTTCATGCTGCAGTTTCCGTCATGGCGCCACCCAGGAACAATTGCCCGATGCGGGGATCGTTCAGCACCCGCTCCGCTTTGTCGACGAGCCGGGTCTGACCGAGTTCGAGCACGATGCCGTAATCAGAAATCTCCAGCGCCGAGCGCGCATTCTGCTCGATCATCAGGATCGATACGCCGCGGTCGCGCAATTCCTTCAGAATGTTGAAGGTCTGCTGCACCATCAGCGGCGACAGCCCGATCGAAGGCTCGTCGATCAGCACCAGTTGCGGATTGAGCAGCAGGCCGCGGACGATTTCGAGCTGCTTCTGCTCGCCGCCCGACAGCGTGGACGCCTGCTGCGCTGCCCTTTTGCGCAGCGCAGGAAACTTGTCGAGCGCCGCCTCGATTCGCGCGGGCAGGTCGGTGATGTCCCGCCCGGCGACGACGGCGCCGAGCTGGATGTTGTCGCGCACCGACAACTCGGGAAAGATATTGCGTCCCTGCGGCACGTAGCAGATGCCTGACGTCAGCAATTCCCGCTGCCTCAGCCCGGTAACGTCCCGCCCCTTGAATACGATCCTGCCTTCGCGCAGCTTCAACAGCCCGAAGATCGCCTTGAACACGGTGGATTTTCCCGCGCCGTTCGGGCCGATCACGGTGGTGATGGAGCCCGCCGGCACCGAAAAACTGGTGCCGTTGAGAATCGTCATCTTGCCATAGCCGCCGATGAGGCCTTGAACATCCAGGATGGCATCGCTCATGGAATGATCCCTTTAGTGGCCGAGATAGGCTTCGATGACGGCAGGATTGGCGCGGACTTCGCTGGGCGTGCCCATCGCCAGCAGTCTGCCTTCCGCCATCACCATGACGCGGGTGCAAAGCGACATCACGAATTCCATGTTGTGCTCGATCACGACGAAGGTGGCGCGCTTCTCGCGGTTGATCGCGGCCAGCCGTTCCTTGAGATCCCCGAGCATGGTGAGGTTGACGCCGCCGGCCGGTTCATCGAGCAGCACCAGCCGCGGGCCACCCATGAACGCCATGGCGGCGTCGAGCAGCTTTTGCTGGCCGTACGACAGCCCACCTGCGGCTTCGGTGGCGAGATGGTCGAGCTTGAAGAAGCCGATCATCTGGTCCGCCGCAGCGGTCAGTCCCGCATCCGACGGACCGAACAGCCGCGACACCATGTTGCCCTGATGCTCCTGGCCAGCAAGGATCAGATTCTCCCGCACGGAGAGTTTTGGGAATACCTGCAGAAGCTGGAAGGTGCGGCTGACGCCCAGACGATTCAACTCGGACGGCCGCAATCCCGTGACGACCTTGCCGTCGACCTTCACCTCGCCATCAGTCGGCGTGAGTTGCCCGAGGATGCAGTTGAACAGGGTGGACTTGCCGCAGCCGTTCGGGCCGATCAGCCCGAGGATCTCGCCCTCTCGCACATCGAAGCTGACGCCGTCGACCGCCTTGATGCCCCCAAAACTCTTCTTGATGTTGCTGACTTCGAGGACTGCGGTCATGGCGCCGTCTCCAGCCTGGATTTGGCAACCGCCCGCAAGGCGGACGCCGCCTTGGTGCGCCGCTCGGTCAGATAGCGATCGAGGATGCCGAGAATGCCGGTCGGCGAATAAATCAGGAGCAGCATCACGGCGACCGCATAGAGCATCAAATAGTAGCCTTGCGTGAAGCGCAGCCATTCCGGCAGCAGCACCGCAATCATCGCGCCGAGGAACGGCCCGAAGAAGAATCCGGAGCCGCCGACGATCACCATCATCAACAGGTCGAGCGAGAGCGAGAGGTTGAACGGAACCGGATCGATATATTGCGTCAACGGCGCATAGAGCGTGCCGGCGACGCCGCCGAGGGCTGAACCGATCGCGAACGCCATCAGCGTATAGCGCCGCGTGTCGATGCCGAGCGACAGCGCCCGCACCGGATTTTCGCGCAGCGCCACGAAAGCGCGGCCCCAGGGCGAGCGGATCAGCCACCACATCGCAAGCGAGACGATGCCGAGCGAGCCGAGGCAGAAGTAATAGAACGGCAACGGCCGGTTGGTCGCGAAGCCAAGGACATTCGGCCGCGGAATATTGGAGATGCCGTAGATGCCCTTGGTGAGCCAATCCTCGTTGCGGAACACCAGGAAGGCCAGCGTCGAGAACGCCAGCGTTACGAAGGCAAGGTAATGGTGCTGCACACGCAGCGCCGGATAGCCGAGGATCCAGCCGATCGCAAAGCACAGCACGATCGCAACGCCGAGCGCCGCAATCAGCGGCATGCCCTGCGTGGTCATGATCGCCGCCGCATAGGCGCCGATGCCAACGAAGGCGCCCTGCGCCAGCGAGACCTGGCCGGCATAGCCCAGCGTCAGATTGAGCCCCATCGCGGCGATCGTCATCACCGCCCATTGGCTCAGGATATACAGGCCATAGCGGTTGAAATTCATCGGCACGATGATCAGCGCCGCGATGACGGCAACGCCGAGGGCAATGCGCCAGTATTTTCCGATTGCGGTCATACCGTGCGCTCCTCGGGCCGGCCGAGTAACCCCTGCGGACGGAACAGGATGATGACGATCAGCAGGATCAGCGGCACCGCGGCGCGGTACTGCGTCGACACATAGGCCGCCGCCAGATTGTCGACGACGCCGATCAACAGCCCGCCGGCAATGGCGCCGCGCACCTGGTTAAAGCCGCCGACGATCGCAGCGATGAACGCCGCCTGCCCCAGCACTTCGCCGGAGGAGAATTTCGCGAGATAAATCGGCGTAATCAGCAGCGACGCCAAAGCCACCAGAAACGCGTTGATCAGGAACGTCAGCAGGATCATGCGCTCGACCGGCACGCCGATGATGCGGGCGACCGTCGGATTCTGTGCGGTCGCCTGCATCTGGTGACCGATCGACGTGCGGTTCAACAGCGCGGTCAGGCCAATCACCACGGCGATCGCAAGCGCCAGCACACCGAGGCTCTGCACCGAGACCACGCGACCGAGGATCCAGACGTCGCCGGCCGGCACGATAGAGGGGAACGGCGAGGCTTCCGCACTGAAGAACTGCTTCACCGCCTCTTTCATGCCGATCGCGAGCGCCATGGTCGCGATCGCGAGCGGCAGCACGCCGTGCCGCAGCATCGGATCCACCAGCAAGAGCTTGAAGCCGAGCCCCAACAGCAGCAGCGACAGCAGGATGCCAAGGATGATGGCGAGCCAGAACGGCGCGCCCGCATGCATTACCGCGAGCATCAGGAACGCCGGCAGCATCACGAATTCGCCTTGCGCGAAATTGATGGTTTGCGACGTCTGCCACAGCAGCGTGAAACCGACGGCCACAAGGGCATAGATCGCCCCGGTCGCAAGGCCTGCCACGAGCAGATCGAGCAGATTGGACATGCTTTTCCCTTCACGACGCGGAGACAGGCTCCGCTGACACTCGGCTCAGATGAATTCGCTCGGCCGCGCGACGGGCTCCACCTCTCCCGCTTGCGGGGGAGGTCGCATCGCATCGACAGATGCGATGCGGGTGGGGGCTCTCTCCACACGGGCAGTGTAACTCGCGGCAACACCCCCACCCCAGCCCTCCCCCGCAAGCGGGAGAGGGAGTGCACCGCCGTCGCCGCGCGACCTCATCTCATCACTAATCAATTCAGCTTCGGCAGCACCTGCTTGACGACCTGCTTGCCCTCGACGATCTCGACCAGGAATCCCTGGCGATCGATGTCGCCTTTCTCGTCGAAGGTCACATCCATCAGGATGCCGGGCTCGCTGGCGGCCTTGATGGTGAGGCCGTGAAGCGTATCGGCGAACTTTTTGGCGTCGACCTTGCCCATTTTCTCGGTAGTCGCCTTGACCATGTAGATCGCGAGATAGCCCTTGAGTCCGTTGTGGTCGGGCACGTAGTTGTACTTCTTGACGAACTTGTCGCGGAAGGCCTTGACCAGATCGACGGGTGCGTCGGTGGTAAGCCCGACGTGACCGCGCGCACCGTTTGCCGCGTCTCCAGCCAGTTCGACGACCTTTTGACCAATCAGGGTAGTCTCGCCCACCAGCGGCACAGCGACTGCCTGGCGCTTCAGCTCTTTCAGGATGCGCGCGCTTTCTTCCTCGTTGAGGTAGATGAAGACGGCATCGGGCGCCGCGGCCTTGATCTTGCTGACGTCGGCGGCGAAATCGGCCTGTCCCGCTTCGGTGGAAAGGTCTGCCGCGACCTTGATGTTGTATTTGGCGAATTCCTTGCTGATGACGTCGCGGCCGCCCTTGCCGAAATCATTATTGACCCAGACGATCGCAACCGATTTGGCCTTCAGCTCATCGTTGATGTATTTGGCAACCTTCGGCATCGACGATTGCTGACCGAACGAGGTGCGGAACAAAAACTTGTTGCCGCCCTGCGTCAGTTCGGCCGCCTCGCCGCCCATGATCTGGGTGATGCCGGCTTCCGCGGCGAGCGGCGAGGTGACCTTGACCGAGCCCGAGTAGCCGGGGCCGAGCAGGACGTAGGGCTCATTGTCGAGCGCCTTCTGCACCTGCGCGCGCGCAACGCCGGGGTTCGACTGCGAATCCGCATGCGTGACTTCCAGCTTGCGACCGAGCACGCCGCCCTTGGCGTTGATCTCCTCGATCGCGAGATCGATGCCGTTTTTCCAGTTGTTGCCAACGGTGGCGCCGCCGCCGGACAGTTCGGCGACATCGGCGAGCTTGATCGGCGCCCCTTGCGCAAATGCGGTTGCGGCCGATACGGTAACGAGCAATAGCCCGGCAAAGATTCCAGATCTCATTTCCATCCCCTCTTGTTGTTGCAAAAGACGGCCTTGTAACCGGCCGTGCTGTTACGCTGCATTCACTTTAGCGTAGCGTTTAGCCATTACGGCGTCGAATGCATTTCCCATCTCGACAACCGATGGCTTCAATCCCGTGAACAGCTCGAAGGCGTCCGCCGCCTGGTAGATCGCGAGCTCGCGCCCGGTCATGACCTCGGCGCCCTTCGCCTTGGCGGCATTCAGCAGCGGCGTCCAGAGCGGCGTGTAGACAGCGTCCGCTACCCAAATATCCCTGTGCAGCAGCGCATCCGGCACAGGCGTGCGACGGTTCGGCAGCATGCCGACCGGCGAGCCATTGACCACGCCGGTGACGCCGCGCATGGCTTCCTCGACGCTATCGGCGGCCTTCGTGCTGCCACGGCTCTCGATCAGGCCGGCAAGTTGCGTTGCCTTGGCTGCATCTGTGTCGAAGATTCTAATCTCCGCCACGCCAATTCCGGCAAGCGCAAAGGCGATCGCCTTGCCGACACCGCCCGCGCCGATCACGGCGACAACGCTCTGCGCGGGATCGCGGACGAGTTCGGTGATCGCCCGGGCAAATCCCGTTGTGTCGGTGTTGTGCCCGATCAGCCGGTCCTCCCGGACCACGACGGTGTTGACGGCGCCGATCGCGCGCGCACCGGGCGACAATTCGTCGAGCAGCGAAACCACCGCTTCCTTGTACGGGAAGGTGACGTTGACGCCGGCAAAGCCCAGCCGCCGCACGCCGTCGAGCAGCAGCCGCAATTCTTCGCGGCCCGCACCGGCAACTTCGATAGGCTGGTAATGGCAATGAGCGCCGAGCGCTTCGGCGGCCCGCTCATGCATCGCCGGCGATGCCGAATGCGCAATCGGCGCGCCGATCAGGCCGGTGAGGAAGCGGCGATCGGCCGGAGCAATCGGGCGGGCGGCAGGGCTCATGATCTCGTCGTTGGGCGCAAATGCGCGTAAGGGCCAGCGGACGGCTCGGGGACGTCCCGATCCGGCCGAACGATAGCGTTTTGCCGACCTAACACAATTACCCATTTATGCCGGATAGATAACATCATGTTATTTCTTGCGCGGCTTGGGGTCGGGCTTTCGCAGCGCCGTCTTGACCGGTCCAACGGCGCGCATTTCCGAGCGCAGGCACTCGATGAAATGCTCGATGTGCAGCGACAGCGGCGCGCCGCGCTTTACCGCGATGTAGGTGTCGAACCTGGTCGGCTCGACGATCTTCAACAGTTCGATGCCGGGATAACCGCCATGCGCGACGGTAAACTGGTCGATCACGGCGATGCCGAGGCCGGCCTTGACCAGCGCGCACACCGTGGTGCCGAAGCGGGCGCGGATGGTGATGTCGTAGTCGAGTTTGTTGCGCGCAAATATCTCCGCCATGATCCGTCCATAGGGATCATTGGGATCGATGCCGATCAGGGGATAGCGGATGATCTCCTTGGCCGAGACCTGCTTGCACCCGGCAAGCTCATGCCCCGCCGGCACGATGCAAAACAACTCGCCCGAGGCCAACGGCAGGAAGTCGAGGCCGGGATGCTCGAGCCGGTAGCTCATGGCGACGCAATCGCCGCGGCCCAGCAGCAGATAGTCGACGGCTTCCTCGATTTTGAGGATGTTGATGTCGATCCGCAGTTCGGGATAACGGCGCCGCACCCGCTCGATCGCGCGCGGCACCATCACCTGCGAGATGCTCGGCACCGAGCCGATGCGCAGTTCGGACAGATCGCCGCGTCCGATCTTGGAGATGATCTCGGAGAGATCATCCATCTTCTCGTAGACGCCGTTGATCTGCTCAAAGATGTTACGGGCTTCCGCTGTCGGGAAATAGCGCCCGTTCTGGCGCTGGAAGAACCGGACGCCCAGCGACTTCTCGGTGTATTTCACCAGCCGGCTGATGCCGGGCGCCGATACGTTCAGAAGTCTCGCAGCTCCGCCGATCGTGCCGGTCACCATCACGGCGCGGATCACCTCGACCTGGCGAAGCGTCATCATGTGCGAAGTCTTGCCTGTCGTGCCGCCCCTGCGATGCAGTCGCGGCTACACGTCGAAGAACACCGTCTCGTTGTCGCCCTGCAGATGGATGTCGAAACGATAGACCGGATTGCCGTTAACCGGCTGGCGCGTCGCGATCAGTGTCGAGCGGCGGTCGGCCGGCACCAGCGCCAGCACGGGATCGGCGGCGTTGGCGGCTTCGCCGTCGAAATAGATCCGCGAATAGAGATGCAGCAGCATGCCGCGTGCGAACACCGCAAGCACGATATGCGGCGCCTGCGGCTTGCCGTCGGGATCGGGCACCACACCCGGCTTGATGGTGTCGAACGCATAGCCGCCTTTGGCATCGGTGCCGATGCGGCCGAACCCCTTGAACGACGTATTCGGCAGCGCGCGCTTGTCCTGCGGATCGGAGAACCGGCCCTGCGCGTCCGCCTGCCAGATCTCCAGCATGCAATCGACGACCGGCACGCCGTCGCCGTCGAACACCGTTCCCTCGACGCGAATGCGCTCGCCCGACGTATCCGGCGTGACGAGATTGTTGTTGAACGCGTCGTTCCAGTCGTATTTGCCGCCTGGCGTCAGGCCATAGGCGAAATAGGGACCGACGGTTTGCGACGGGGTGACCCCGTCCGGTTTGGTCTGAGGCACTTAACTGTTCTCCATCGGCGTGGCGTTGCGCCCGCGCAGCACAATGTTGAAGCGGTAGCACAGCGCCCAATCCGGCTTGGTGTTCTCCAGATCGAATGACGAGATCATCCGGTTGCGCGCCTTCTCGTCGGTGACCGAATTGAAGATCGGATCGAACGGGAATAGCGGATCGCCGGGGAAATACATCTGCGTCACCAGGCGCGAGACGAAGGAGTGGCCGAACACCGAGAAGTGGATATGGGCCGGCCGCCAGGCGTTGTGGTGATTGCCCCACGGATAGGCGCCGGGCTTGATGGTGACGAAGCGATAGTAGCCTTGCGCGTCGGATTGCGTGCGGCCGGCGCCGGTGAAATTCGGATCGAGCGGCGCGGGATGCTGGTCGACGACGTGGACATAGCGGCCGCAGGAATTGGCCTGCCAGAGTTCGACCAGCGTGTTCGGCACACCGCGGCCATCTTCATCGAGCACATGGCCGTGCACGATGATGCGCTCGCCGATCGGCTCGCCCTTGCCGTGAACCGTGAGGTCGTGATCGTTCGCGCGCACGGTCTCGTGGCCATAGACCGGCCCGGTCAATTCCGACAGCGTATGGCGCATCGGAATCAGCGGCTTGGAGGGCGAACGCTTGACCGTGCTCTTGTAGGCGGGAGACAGCCGCGGCGGATGCGCCGCGAGACTTTGCACTGGATAGACCAATGTCATGACGAATTCCTCCCTCGCATCGCGCCGGCTAGTCTTGCTGCGTCACAACCGCTCTATCCCCCCATCCTGAAGAGCCCGCAGAGCGGGCGTCTCGAAGGATGTAGGCTACAGGCGGGCCTCATGGTTCGAGACGCGCTTCGCGCTCCTCACCATGAGGGTTTGTGACACAGCAAGCCGCGTCGCCGGATCATTATACGACATAACTAATTTGGAAAAGGGCGATTTTTCACCCTCCCAAACCGTTGTCTTAATTGACCTTTTCGATCGCGACCGCAACACCCTGGCCGACGCCGACGCACATGGTTGCCAAGGCAAGCTTCCCGCCCCGCTTCTCCATGCCGTGCACCGCCGTCAGCGCCAGCCGCGCGCCGCTCATGCCGAGCGGATGGCCGAGCGCGATCGCGCCGCCATGCGGGTTGACGAAGTCGGCATCGTCCTTGACGCCCAGTTGACGCAGGCAGGCTATGCCCTGGGAAGCGAAGGCTTCATTGAGCTCGATCAAGTCGAAGTCGCTGATCTTGATGCCGAGCCGCTCCATCAGCTTCTTCGTCGCCGGCACCGGACCGATGCCCATGATGCGCGGCGGCACCGCTGCCGAGGCGAGGCCGAGGATGCGCGCCCGCGGCGTCAGCCCGTGCTTTTTCACGGCTAGCTCGGACGCGAGGATCATTGCCGCCGCGCCGTCATTCACGCCGGATGCATTGCCCGCCGTCACCGTGCCGGGATTGCGCACGATCGGCTTCAGTTTTGCCAATCCTTCGAGCGTGGTTTCGGGACGCGGATGCTCATCCTTGTCGACGGTGATGGGACCTGCCTTGCCGCCCGGCACCGATACGGGCGTAATTTCCTCGGCGAAATAGCCCGAGGCGATCGCCGCACCCGCGCGCTGCTGCGAGCGGATCGCCATCGCATCCTGGTCGGCGCGCGACACCTGGAATTCCTCGGCGACGTTCTCGCCGGTCTCCGGCATCGCATCGACGCCATACTGCGCCTTCAACAGGGGATTGATGAAGCGCCAGCCGATGGTGGTGTCGTAAATCTCGGCCGAGCGCGCAAACGCTTCCGGCGCCTTGCCCATCACGAACGGCGCGCGCGTCATCGATTCGACGCCGCCGGCAATCGCGAAATCGACCTCCCCGGCGCGGATCGCGCGTCCCGCGGCGCCGACCGCATCGAGGCCCGACGCGCAGAGGCGGTTCAGCGTCTGACCGGGAACCGATTCCGGCATGCCCGCGAGCAACAGCGCCATCCGCGCCACGTTGCGGTTATCCTCGCCGGCCTGGTTGGCGCAGCCGAAAAATACTTCGTCGACCTGCGACCAGTCGAGATTGGGATGCTTCGCCATCAGCGCCTTGATCGGGGCCGCGGCCAGATCGTCGGCGCGCACCTTGGCGAGCGAGCCGCCGAAACGGCCGATCGGGGTCCGGACGGCATCGCAAATGAATACATCACGCATAGAATCTCTCCCTGAATGCCGTGCTTTAGGCGTTGACCCAGATTTGATGGCGAGTTTTAGGAGCGCGCCCGCGGCAGGTCAATTGAGGCATGGCTGCCCCGCGGCGCTTTCGCGGAGGGGCCGTCATGCTTCGGGCGTATAATCAACCGAGCGGCCCAGGCGTGGAAAACTCTGACAACGCAGGTATGGGAATGGGATCGGGCGGCGAAATTCTGTAGTTTGCCGCCCCTGGAGCCTTCCGGCTCCAGCTTCTCATTTGACGCGTTTTCTTCACGCGAACCGGTACCCACTTCACTTGAAAACGCTCTGATGACGATCCAGCAATCCATCCCCCTGTCCCCGGAGCAAGCACCGGCACCAGAGGCGCCCGCGCGCGTCACGCCGATGATGGAACAGTACCTTGAGATCAAGGCCGCCCATCCCGGGCTGCTCCTGTTCTACCGGATGGGCGATTTTTACGAGCTGTTCTTCGAGGACGCCGAGATCGCCTCGAAGGCGCTCGGCATCGTGCTGACCAAGCGCGGCAAGCATCAGGGGATGGATATCCCGATGTGCGGCGTGCCGGTGGAACGCTCCGAGGATTATCTGCATCGCCTGATCAACGCCGGACATCGCGTTGCGGTATGCGAGCAGACCGAGAATCCGGCCGCCGCGCGCGCCCGCGGCAACAAGAGCGTGGTGGCGCGTGGCGTGGTGCGGCTGGTGACGCCGGGCACGCTGACCGAAGACACGCTGCTGGATGCCCGCACCAACAATTATCTGCTGGCGATCGCGCGCGCCCGCGCCTCCTCCGGCGGCGACCGCATCGGGCTTGCATGGATCGACATTTCGACCTCCGAATTCATGGTCACGGAATGCTCGACCGCGGAATTGGCGGCGACGCTGGCGCGGATCAATCCGAATGAAGCGATCGTTACCGATGCGCTCTATGGCGATCCTGATCTGGGCGCGCTGCTGCGCGAACTGCCCTCCGTTACGCCTTTGACCCGCGACGTCTTCGACGGCGCCACCGCCGAGCGGCGGCTGTGCGACTATTTCGCGGTCGCGACCATGGATGGCCTTTCCGCGATGTCGCGGCTGGAGGCGACCGCCGCGGCCGCCGCCGTCACCTATATCGACCGCACGCAGGTCGGTAAGCGCCCGCCGCTGTCGCCGCCGTCACGCGAGGCTGCGGGCACGACGATGGCGATCGATCCCGCCACCCGCGCCAATCTCGAATTGACCCGGACTCTCGCCGGCGAGCGGCGCGGATCGCTGCTGGATGCGATCGACTGCACCGTGACCGCGGCAGGCTCCCGGCTACTGGCGCAACGGCTCGCCGCGCCGCTCACCGACAGTGCGGCCATCGCGCGGCGGCTGGATGCGATTGCGGCATTTGTCGCCGACAGCGCTGCACGCGATGACATCAGGACCACGCTGCGCGCCGCACCCGACATGTCGCGCGCATTGGCGCGGCTGTCGGTCGGTCGCGGTGGCCCGCGCGACCTTGCGGCTTTGCGCGACGGCATTCTCGCGGCGGACCAGGCGTTGGCGCGCCTCGCGCAGCTCGAAGCCGCACCGGCTGAAATCATCGCCGTGATGGAGGCGCTGCGCCGGCCCTCGCGCGAGCTCGCGCGCGAATTCGAACGCGCCCTCGCCGAGCAACTGCCGCTGATCAAGCGCGACGGCGGCTTCATTCGCGAAGGTTATGAGCCTGCACTCGACGAGAGCCGGAACCTGCGCGACGCCTCCCGCCTCGTGGTCGCCGCGATGCAGGCGCGCTACGCCGACGACACCGGCATCAAGGCGCTCAAGATCCGCCACAACAACGTCCTCGGCTATTTCGTCGAGGTCACCGCGCAGCACGGCGACAGACTGATGGCGCCGCCGCTGAACGCAACCTTCATCCACCGCCAGACGCTGGCCGGGCAGGTTCGCTTCACCACGGCAGAGCTCGGCGAGATCGAGGCCAAAATCGCCAACGCCGGCGACCGCGCGCTCAATTTGGAGCTGGAAATCTTCGAGCGGCTCTCTGCGATGGCGCTCGCCGCCAGCGACGGCCTGCGCGCCGCGGCGCATGCCTTCGCGCTGCTCGATGTCGCGACCGCGCTGGCAAAGCTCGCCGTCGATGACAATTACGTGCGGCCAGAGGTCGACGGTTCGCTCGGTTTCGCTGTCGAAGGCGGCCGGCATCCGGTGGTCGAACAGGCGCTGAAGCGCGACGGCCAGCCGTTCATCGCGAACGCCTGCGACCTTTCGCCGGGGCCGGGCCAGAAGTCGGGTCAGATCTGGCTGATCACCGGCCCGAACATGGCGGGTAAGTCGACGTTCCTGCGGCAGAACGCCTTGATCGCGCTGATGGCGCAGATCGGCTCCTACGTGCCGGCGTCGCGCGCCCGGATCGGCGTCGTCGACCGCCTGTTCTCACGCGTCGGCGCGGCCGACGATCTCGCGCGCGGCCGTTCCACCTTCATGGTCGAGATGGTCGAGACCGCCGTGATCCTGAATCAGGCCAGCGAGCGCTCGCTGGTCATCCTCGACGAGATCGGCCGCGGCACCGCCACCTTCGACGGCCTCTCTATCGCGTGGGCCGCGATCGAGCACCTGCACGAGGCCAATCGCTGCCGCGCGCTGTTCGCCACGCATTATCACGAGCTGACCGCGCTCTCCGCCAAGCTGCCGCGGATGTTCAACGCCACCGTGCGGGTCAAGGAATGGCAGGGCGATGTCGTATTCCTGCACGAGGTGCTGCCGGGTTCGGCCGATCGGTCCTACGGTATCCAGGTCGCCAAGCTCGCGGGCCTGCCACCGGCCGTGATCGCGCGCGCCAAGTCGGTGCTGGCGAAGCTCGAAGCCCAGGACCGCGGCCAGACCGCGCGCGCACTCGCCGACGATCTGCCGCTGTTCGCCGTCCCCTCCCGCGCCGCCGCCGAGGCCGCGCCGCCGAGCGAGGCGGAGCGACTGATGGAAGCCGTGAAGGCCTTGCATCCCGATGAGATGTCGCCGCGCGAGGCGCTGGAGGCGCTCTACAAACTGAAGACGCTCGCATCGAAGGCGGACAAATGAAACAGGTCGCGACGCTGCTGGTGTGGCTCGCGCTTCTGTTCGGCCTGCCGCAGGCCCTGATCTGCGGCGTAATGATCTTTTCTTCGGGCTGGGCGATACCGCTGGTGCTGATTTTCCTGCTGTCGCCGTTCGTGCCGCTGATCCTGATGCAGGAAATCCGCCGCTGGCAGAGGTTGCCGCCAGCGGCGACAGCCAGCGCCGCGCTGCTGTCGATCGCTGTATCGGGCGGCTTCTATTGGATGCTCTATTATCGGATGCGCTAAAGATTCCACGCAAAGGCGGAAGCAATGACGGCGATTAGTGCGCAGCCTTCCGCTTGCTCCACCAGAACAGGCTGAGATTCCACCCCACACACGTCGCCAGCGCCAGGCTCAGCCCGATCGCCGAGCCGAACTGCAGGGCGGCGACATGCAGCACGGCAATCGCGATGCCGAGCCCCATCAATCCCCAGGCGCTGTTGGCAAGCACGGCCGCCGTCGGCGGACCGCCGATGCGCGGATGCAGGATCAGCATCATCGAGGTGAACACGATCGGGAACAGCGCGATGATGCCGCTGATCTTGGGACCGACCCAGCTCGAGGTGGTGACAACGGTCGCCACCAGCGTTGCTACCAGCGATGCCCGCAGCGGGATGTCGTACCAGCGGCGCCGGATCGGCGGCATTTTGGCGTGGCGGTAGCGGGCGAGCAGCGGCACGCAGATGGCAAACGCAATGGCGTTCGCGATCAGGCCGCCGGCGAGCGACCATTGCACCGAGCGGATGATCGCGGCGAGCGCGATCCACACCGCGACCGCCGCAAGGCAACTGAGCGGCGCGCTGTGGCGCTGCGCCAGCACGACGTAAGTCAGGCCCAGGAATATCGTCGCGGCATTGATCGGCAGGCTCGCCAGCGCGCCTTCGGCGATGAAGGCCGCGTCATGATCGAGCGCAAGGAATACGTAGGACGGCCCAGCCGAGATCGGCAGCGTCGCGACCAGCGCGCCGATTACGGGGCCTGAGCGTTCGGTGACGATGGAAGCCGTCACCACGAAGGCTGCGGTGATGGCCATGCGCAGACCGAGCGTCAGGAGGAAGGCGAGTTCGGGGGACATTTACATCTCTTACCCTCCCCTGGAGGGGGAGGGTCGGCTCGCATGAGCGCAGCGAAATGCGAGACGGGGTGGGGTGATCTCTCAACTCGGGCACTGTTGGCTGGGGAGAGACCGTCACCCCACCCCGCCGCTCATTTCATGAGCGTCGACCCTCCCCCTCCAGGGGAGGGTGAACGGCCAATCACACCCGCTTCATCGACACCGAGACCTTCGGGCCGTTCTTGATGGTCTGATAGACCACGCAATAACGCTCCGTCAGCTTGAGCAGCAGATCAAGCTTGTCCTGCGGGGCGTCGGTAGCGACCTCGAAGCGCAGGCGGATCTCCTCGAAGCCGACCGGGGCTTCCTTGTCGACGCCGAGCGTGCCGCGAAAATCGAGATCGCCCTCGGCGATGACGTTGCCGGTCTTCAGGGGAATATCGGTGGCGGTCGCCACCGACTTCAGCGTCACGCCGGCACAGGCGACCAGTGCTTCGAGCAACATGTCGCCAGAGCACAGCTCAAGCCCGGAGCCGCCGGTGGCGGGGTGCAGGCCGGCGACCGCCAGCGCGCGGCCGGTCTCGACCTTACAGGCGATGCCTTCATTGTCGATCGAGCCTTTGGCTTTGAGGGTAATGACGGCGGCGGAAGGGTCAGACTTGTAGCGTTCCTTGAGCGGGGCCTGCATCGCGCGGAGTTCGGCGGCGTCCATCTTGCTCTCTCCCGACTGTGTTTGTGTGAGCCGATATAATCGGCTAGCGACCTGCTGTCATCACGCCCTGCGGCGGCGCGCATGACATTTTGGAAATCCACGCCTTTCCAACGGGTTATGGCTAGCATTCGCCGAGGCGGCGGCATAGCTTTGCGTTGACCTTACAATCGCCCGTGACAGCCCCTGCGCCGTCCGATATCGGGGAGATCATGGACAGCATCGTGACAGAGGACCGCTCCGGAGCGGATGACCGTTTCGATACCGCGCGGATCACCGCAGCGGTCGATGCGCTGGCCGAAAAACATGCCGGCCGCGAGGACGTGTTCCGCTCGGCGCTGGCGCAATTGCTCAAGGCCGAGATGTTCGCGGCGCGCGCCACCGCGCAGGCCGTGCTGCTGAAGGATCGCCACGGCCGCCGCTGCGCGGAACGGCTCTGCTTCATGCAGGACGAGATCATCCGCATCCTCTACGCGGCTGCGACGCGGCATCTCTATCGCTCGCACGTGCCCTCAGGCGCAGAGCGCATGGCCGTCGTCGCCACCGGCGGCTACGGCCGCGGACTGATGGCGCCGGAATCCGACATCGATCTGTTGTTCATCCTGCCCTACAAGCAGACCGCCTGGGGCGAGCAGGTCGCCGAAGCCATTCTCTATTGCCTGTGGGACATGGGATTGAAGGTCGGCCACGCCACGCGCTCGGTCGATGAGTGTATCCGCCAGGCGCGCGGCGACATGACGATCCGCACCGCGATCCTGGAGACGCGGTTCTTGACCGGCGACCGGCCGCTCTATGACGAGCTGGTGGCCCGGTTCGACAAGGACGTGGTGCAGGGCACGGCTGCCGATTTCGTCACCGCCAAACTCGCCGAGCGCGAGGAGCGCCACCGACGCGCCGGGCAATCGCGCTATTTGGTCGAGCCCAACGTCAAGGACGGCAAGGGCGGCTTGCGCGACCTGCACACGCTGTTCTGGATCGCCAAATACGTCTACCGCGTGCGCGAAACCGGGGAGTTGGTCGAGCGCGGCGTGTTCGACGCGCAGGAGTACCGCACCTTCCGCCGCTGCGCGGATTTCCTGTGGTCCGTGCGCTGCAATCTGCATTTCGTCTCCGGGCGCGCCGAGGAGCGGCTGTCGTTCGACATGCAGCGCGAGATCGCAGTCCGCCTCGGCTACACCTCGCATCCCGGCATGCAGGATGTCGAACGCTTCATGAAGCACTACTTCCTGGTGGCGAAGGACGTCGGCGACCTCACCGCGATCCTGTGCGCCAAGCTCGAGGAAGAGCAGGCCAAGCCGGCGCCGGTCCTGAGCCGGATGGTGGCGCGGCTGCGGCCGGCCCCCAAGCGGCGGCGGGTGCCTGACAGCGACGACTTCATCATCGACAACAACCGCATCAACCTCGCCGCGCCCGACGTCTTCAAGCACGACCCGGTCAACCTGATCCGGATCTTCCATCTGGCGCAGAAGAACAACCTCGCCTTCCATCCCGACGCGATGCGCACTGTGACGCGCTCGCTGAAACTGGTGAACAGCCAGCTTCGTGAAAATCCGGAAGCCAACCGGCTGTTCATGGAGATCCTGACGTCGAACGACGCCGAGACCGTGCTGCGGCGGATGAACGAGACCGGCGTGCTCGGTCACTTCATCCGCGCCTTCGGCAAGATCGTGTCGATGATGCAGTTCAACATGTACCACCATTATACAGTGGACGAGCATCTGATCCGCTGCATCGGCTTCCTGCAGGAGATCGAACGCGGCGGCAACGACGAGTTCACGGTCGCCAGCGACCTGTTCCGCAAAATCCAGCCCGAGCATCGCGCGGTGATCTATGTCGCGACCCTGCTGCACGACGTCGCCAAGGGCCGCCCGGAGGATCATTCGATCGCGGGCGCCAGGGTGGCGCGGCGGCTGTGCCCGCGGCTCGGCTTCAACACCGCCGACACCGAGCTGGTGGCATGGCTGATCGAAGAGCATTTGACGATGTCGACGGTGGCGCAGTCGCGCGACCTCTCCGACCGCAAGACGATCGAGAATTTTGCCGCCGTGGTGCAATCCGTCGAGCAGATGAAGCTTCTGACCATCCTGACCACCGCCGACATCCGGGGCGTCGGCCCCGGGGTGTGGAACGGCTGGAAGGCGCAGCTCTTGCGCACGTTGTATTACGAGACCGAGCCGGTCCTGACCGGCGGCTTCTCGGAAGTGAACCGCGCGCAGCGCATCGCGGTGGCGCAGTCGGAATTCCGTGCCGCCTTCACCGAATGGCCGGAGGAGGAGCTCAACGCCTATATCGGGCGGCATTATCCGGCCTATTGGCTCAAGGTCGATCTGCAGCGAAAAATCCGCCAGGCGCGCTTTATCCGCGCCAGCGAACAGGCCGGGCATCAGCTCGCGATCAATGTCGGCTTCGACGAGGCGCGCGGCGTCACCGAATTGACGATACTGGCCACCGACCATCCGTGGCTGCTGTCGATCATCGCCGGCGCCTGTGCGTCGGCCGGCGCCAACATCGTCGACGCGCAGATCTACACCACCACCGATGGCCGCGCGCTCGACACCATCGCGATCTCCAGGGAGTACGACCGCGACGAGGACGAGGGACGGCGCGCGACCCGCATCGGCGAGATGATCGAGCACGTGCTCGAGGGCAAATTGCGGCTGCCAGAAGTGGTGGCGCGCAAGGCCGCCAACCGCGGCAAGGTGCGCGCATTCGCGGTCGAGCCCGAGGTCATCATCAACAACCAGTGGTCGGACCGCTACACCGTGATCGAGGTCTCCGGCCTCGACCGCCCCGGCCTGTTGTATCAGCTCACCACGGCGATCTCGAAGCTCAACCTCAACATCGCCTCCGCCCATGTCGCGACCTTCGGCGAACGCGCCCGCGACGTGTTCTACGTCACCGATTTGCTCGGCGCCCAGATCAACGCGCCGACCCGGCAGGCTGCGATCAAGAGCGCGCTGATCCATCTGCTCTCTGCCGAAGACAACGTCGCCAAGCCGGCGGCGTAGGGTTCTTTCAGCCCCGTAGGATGGGTGGAGCGAAGCGATACCCATCAATCATGTGGAGAGACAGTGATGGGTTTCGCTGCGCCCTGCCCATCCTACGGACCGTCGTCGCCGCGAACGCAGGGACCCATACTCCGCGGCCCGCGGAAATGGCACACGGCGAGACGGCTTTGCTTCAACAACGAAGTGCGGTGGTTATGGGTCCCTGCGTTCGCAGGGACGACGCGCATCAGAGAAGAGTGATCGCCGATAGATGGTGGGCACGGCGCATGCGCGCCTTTGCCCACCCTACGCTGCTAAGTAGTCCGTTCGGCCGCAGCCCGGGCGTGATACTCGAGCGCGATCAAGCTCGCAGCGATGAAGGTAAGATAGTTTGCCTGCGCAATCAGGAGGCCGAGATCGAACAGGTCAAACAGGCCTTCGCACGGGTTCTCTGCCGGAACGACGTTTGTTCGCCTGCCCCCATCGATAACGATAGGCTGAAACCTGCGGTCGCGGCGATTTGTCTCGGGATCGATGTCGTCAGAACAAAGGATCAAATGCAGGTGTGCTTTCGGCATATCAATCCCCCTGAAATTCGGTCGGTGGATCCCTGACGTTTGACCACAGCGACGGTTGCGACCGGCAAGGGGTCAGCTCGTTGGGTCTTCCGTAACACTCTTCCCGCATGGAGGACCGGCGGTCCGCCGCCATCCGGTTAGCCAATCAGCGTAGTCTTCGAGAAGGACCGGACCATTGAACGGAGGTTGATCCAAACGTTCCATTCGGTTGGGCGGACCATACCGAGGTTTAGGATCGCAACCTGCCCTCGCGCGACGGAAGATCGCGCCTGGAGGTCAAGGTGCCGCAAAGGATCGGCCGATTTTACCCGCCGGAAATCCGAAAAGCTGCTAGTATCCAGCCTATTAGGAGGGCGACGTTGTCGCCGCTGATGGTCGCGAACACCTGGCGACGCAGCGCCGCTCGGGATGGCCGAGTGTCAGTGCTGATGATGCGTAAGCCGACGATAAAGTCCCGGAGCTCAGCCGAGCAATGGCTGCTCGGCAGCATGGCGCTGGCGTTGGGAGCGGTGGCCGGAATCTGGCTGCTGCTCGGCCCGGCGCCGACGACCACCCCTCATTTCATTGCGATCGTGCTGCTCATCGCTTCGATTGCCGCCTCATTGATCATGATGGGCCTGGTGGGGCGTACGCGGCGGCAGATGGAAGCCGTGCTTGAGGGCCGCCTGAGCGCCGAAACGCGCGCGATCGAGAAGCTGCGTCACAGCCAGGCGCAATGGAGGGAGGTGTTCGAGCATAACCCGGTGATGTACTTCATGGTCGACGCGACGGGGACCGTGCTGTCCGTCAACACGTTCGGCGCCGCACAACTTGGCTACTCCGTCAGCGAATTGCTCGGGAAATCCGTGCTGAAAGTCTTTCCTGCCGAAGAGCAACGCGCCGCCCAGAGCAACGTCGCCATATGCCTGGAGAATATCGGCGAGACCCACAATTGGGAGATATGCAAGGTTCGCAAGGACGGCTCAACCCTTTGGGTTCGTGAGAACGCCAAAGCGGTGCGGCGGCTGGACGGCCGACTGATCGTCCTGATCGCGTGCGAGGACATCACGGAGCGCAAGCAGGCTGAAAATGCGCTGCGGCAGAGCGAAATGTATTTGGCCAAAGCCCAGCGATTGAGCCACACCGGCAGCTTCGGCTTGCGCGTCGCCAGCGGCGAGATCATCTGGTCGGAAGAGACTTTCAGAATATTTGGATTCAAAAAGGCTCCCTCCATCAAGTTCGCCACCGTCATTCAACGCATTCATCCGGACGATCGCGGACGCGTGCAACGGACCATTGACCGCGCGTCCAGCGAGGGCAAGGACTTCGCGCATAGCTATCGATTGCTGATGCCCGACGGCTCGATCAAACATGTCCACGCCACCGCGCATGCGGTGAAGGATGCATCCGGCGCCATCGAATTCGTTGGGGCGATAACCGATATCACGGCGCGCAAGCGAGCCGAGATGGAATTGCATGAAGCGCAGGCGACGCTTGCGCATGTCACGCGCGTGACTGCCCTCGGCGAACTTGCCGCCTCGATCGCCCACGAAGTGAACCAGCCGCTCGCCGCCGTGGTCACCAATGCCGCCGCATGCCGGCGTTGGCTCGACCGTGAGCCTCCCGATCTGAAGGAAGCGCGCGGGACAGTGGAAGCGATCATCAAGGACGGCAATCGTGCCGGCGAAGTGATCCAGCGGGTCCGTGCGCTCGTGAGCAAGGCGACCGGACGGAAGGCAGCGCTTCACATTAATGATGTCATCAACGAGGTCATCAGCCTCGTTCAGCATGAGCTGCTCAGCCACCAGGTATCGTTGCGGCTTGAGCTCTCCCCCGACCTGCCGCTGGTCATCGCCGATCGGGTCCAGTTGCAACAGGTCATTCTCAACCTGGTCATCAATGGCATCGAGGCGATGCAGCCGGTCGCGGACCGGCCGCGGGAGCTCGTGATCCGGACATGCCAGGACGAAGACGGGCAGATCGTGGTGACGGTGAAGGATTGCGGCGTTGGCCTCGCAGCCGAGAACGCTGGCCGGCTGTTCGACGCCTTCTTCACCACCAAATCCAGCGGCATGGGAATGGGCCTGTCGATCTGCCGCTCCATCATCGGCGCTCATGGCGGGCGGCTGTCCGCGTCCGGAAATGCCGGCCCTGGTGCGACATTCCAGTTCACCTTGCCGTTAACTCAGGAGGATGCAGCGTGACCGCGCGGCCGGCATCACCTTCCAGCCTCGCAAGCGTCGAGGAACCGGTGGTCTTCGTCGTCGACGACGACGCATCGGTACGTGAGGCACTGAGCAATCTCTTTCGCTCAGTGGGATTGCGCGTCGAGGTGTTCGGCTCGGCTCACGAGTTTCTGCAGCACAAGCTTCCGAATGCCCCCAGTTGTCTGATCCTTGACATCAGGCTGCCCCGGCTGAGCGGCCTCGACTTTCAGGCCGAACTGGCCAAGGCCGACATTCACATTCCGATCATCTTCATGACCGGTCATGGCGATATTCCGATGACGGTCCGCGCGATGAAGGCCGGCGCCGTCGATTTTCTGACCAAGCCATTCCGCGATCAGGACATGCTGGATGCCGTAACCGCGGCAATCGAGCGCGACCGCAACAGCCGCAACGAAGCGATGGTTCTCTCGGAGCTGCACGCGCTTTTCGCGACGCTAACTCCCCGGGAGCGGCAGGTGATGGCGCTGGTTACGTCGGGGCTCATGAACAAGCAGATCGCCGCCGAAGTCGGCCTGGCGGAGATCACCGTGAAGATACATCGCGGGCATATCATGCGGAAAATGGGAGCGAAGTCGCTGCCCGATCTGGTACGGATGGCCGAGCTACTCGGGATCGGGCCTGCATCCGGCCGGGCGCAAACCTAAGTATGATTTTCCCTCGCTGATTTGCAGCGCACTCTCCCGAGACGCGGCGGCACAGCAAAAAGACATCCTCTGGTCGTCTCCAGAAAGAAGCGTCTTGTCCAATCGGGCCATATCAATCATCGACGACGACGGGTCGGTTCGCGCCGCGACCCATAATCTCGTCAGGTCGCTTGGTTACGTCGTCCATTCATTTGCGTCGGCCGAGGAGTTTCTGCAATCGCCGCATCTGAATGACACTTCGTGCGTGATAACGGATGTCAGGATGCCCGCCATGAGCGGGCTCGAGCTGCAAGCTCATTTGCTCGCCACCGGCCATCGCCTTCCCGTCATCTTCGTAACGGCTTTTTCGGTCGAAAGCGACCGCGCCCGGGCCATGAAGGCGGGAGCGACCTGCTTCTTGAGCAAGCCGTGCGACGGGGAAGCGCTGATCAAATGCCTCGAAGCGGCGCTGGCGCCAAATGGCGAGGCCGCAACCAAATGAGCCGATCCGGCCCTAGAGCCTTTCGGTTCTGATTGAATCAGAACCGGGCTCTAGATTCTTGTTTTGACGCGTTTTCTTGACGCGAACCGGTGTCCACCCCGGATCAAGTCCGGGGCAAGTTTTCGCTGGAAAACGCTCCGAGGCGAGCCAGCATACGTAAGGATGATCTCGCCAAACATCTGGACGAATTGAAGATAAGCCGCGACCGCGCCAGACTTCGCATCGTCCTTCGAGAAGCGAAGGGCGCGAAGCATCACACATTTTGATCGGCAAGCGGCAATTCCTCGGAAAGGAGGTCGCCATGCGTACAGAACTGCGTTGCGCCGAGTGTGACAGCGAAGGGCCCAAAATCATCTCTCTGCGAAATCCAGCGCGCGAACGCTATTGCGGGCGCTTCTGTCTCGACAAGAGCCACGAGAGCTTCATTCGCTGGATACGGCGTGCCAATGCGGAGGCTGCGTCATGAAAAATTGTTGCGGAAATCCGGAATGCAAGCGTCCCTTCGGGCTGGTCCGGCGTAGCTGGTACTTCCAGCAGTTCTGTTCGGCGAAGTGCCGCGAGATCTACAAGCGTCAACTGGAGCGCAACCGGACATATTGGAAGTGGCTCTACCAGGTGCCGGAACCTGCGGCGCACAGAGACCATCTATCGTGCCGGTGATCGCGGAGCAGCCAGCATGGCAACAGTAAATGCGATGCTGGTGGGCGCGGTGCTGGCGTGGGGGCCTCTGCTGATTGTATTCATCTATATCCTTCGGGACATGCGAAACGCGCCCCGTGACCCCGATTGACTTGAAACGGCGGAATGTCACTAATTTGTAGGGTGGCAAAGCGAAGCGTGCCCACCATCAAGAAGCGAACTCGGTGATAGATGGTGGGCACGGCGCAAGAGCGCCTTTGCCCACCCTACGCACCGAGCACGCAATCTCCACGCCCTCGTGCTTGAGCAGCCAGCGCTTGCGCTCCAGGCCGCCGCCGTACTTCACCAGCGAACCGTTGGCGCCGATCAGGCGGTGGCAGGGCAGGACCACGCTGATCGGATTCGAACCGTTGGCATGGCCGACGGCGCGGACGGCGCGCGGCATCCGAAGTTTTGCGGCGAGCGCGCCATAGCTCATCGTCGTCCCTGCCGCGATCTTCGGTAGCGCGTTCCAGACCTTCTGCTGGAACGGTGTGCCGGCGACGCGCCATTCGATCGCTGCGAGGCGGTCGAGGTCGCCCTTGAAATAGCCGGTCAAGGCGGCGCGCAAATCACGCGGCGCCCGCCCGTTGTTCAAACTCACCGAGCCATAATGCAGGCGCAGCAATTGCTTCATGCGCGGCTCATAGTCTTCCCAGTCCAGCGCGCGGAGCAGGCCGTCCGCATCGGTAACCAATAGCGCCGTGCCGATCGGCGTTGGCAGGCGGTCGAGGTTGAAGTTCTCCGGCATCGTCACCCCTGAAAATATCCGCGAGCGGCCCCGCACTTTTCACCTGCGGCGTGTTGGTGTCCACCCGAATTCCGCTGCCGGTTGGCCGGATCCTCTACGTGCAGGCGGCGCCCACGGCGCTCGCCTTGGTGCTGCTCCGGCTGGCATAACGGCCTCCCCGTACTGCCTTGCATTGGCAAAACCGTTCCGCCACACTCGCTCCCAACGATGACGTCCGGCCTTCCGAACGGATGACCGGAACAGGATCATCGGTCGAGATTATGGGAAGGGAGCAGCGATATGAGAAGTGGCGTTCTTCATCTGATCGCAGGCGCGGCGGTCGCGATCGCGCTGGCGTCACCCGCCAACGCGCAGAAGAAATACGATACCGGCGCGAGCGATACCGAGATCAAGATCGGCCAGACCGTTCCGTTCTCGGGACCGGCCTCCGCCTATGCCGGCATCGGCAAGACGCAGGCCGCCTATTTCAGGATGATCAACGAAAAAGGCGGCATCAACGGCCGCAAGATCAACCTGATCCAGTATGACGACGCCTACTCGCCGCCGAAAGCCGTCGAACAGGTGCGCAAGCTGGTCGAGAGCGACGAGGTGCTGTTCACCTTCCAGATCATCGGCACGCCCTCGAACGCCGCCGTGCAGAAATACCTCAACGCCAAGAAGGTGCCGCAGCTCCTCGCCGCGACCGGCGCCTCGAAATTCACCGATCCCAAGAACTTCCCCTGGACCATGGGATACAATCCCAATTACCAGTCGGAAGGGCGCATCTACGCCAAATACATTCTGCAAAATCATCCCAACGCCAAGATCGGCATTCTCTATCAGAACGACGATCTCGGCCGCGACTACGTCACGGGCCTGAAGGAAGGGCTCGGCTCCAAGGCCGCGTCAATGATCGTCGCCGAAGTCTCCTACGAGCTGACCGATCCGACCATCGACTCACAGATCGTCAAATTGAAAGCAGCCGGCGCCGACCTGCTCTACGACGCCTCGACGCCGAAGTTTGCGGCGCAAGCGATCAAGAAGGTCGCCGACCTCGGCTGGAAGCCGGTCCATATCCTCGACATCAATGCGAGCCCGGTCTCGGCGACGCTGAAGCCGGCGGGCCTCGACATCTCCAAGGACATCATCTCGACCAACTACGGCAAGGATCCGGGCGATCCGCAGTGGAAGGACGATCCCGGCATCAAGGCCTATTTCGCCTTCATGGACAAATATTACCCGGAGGGCGACAAGCTCAACACCGTCAACACGTATGGCTACGCGACGGCGGAATTGCTGGTGAAGATCCTGCAGCAATGCGGCGACAATCTCACCCGCGAAAACATCATGAAGCAGGCGGCCAATCTGAAGAACCTCACCGGCAGCCTGTCGCTGCCCGGCATGGTCACCAACACGTCGCCGACCGACTACCGTATCAACAAGCAGATGCAGATGATGAAGTTCAACGGCGAGCGCTGGGAGCTGTTCGGCCCGATCATCGAGGATACCGGACCGAGCGGTTAGGCCCCGGCTCTTCGTGTCCTGGACGCGGTGCAGCGCGTAGCGCTGCTCCGCAGTGCCAGGACCCACCGCCGCTCGGTACTGGTCCCGGCTCTGCGGCACAGCCCGGACGATGCTTCGCATCGCCTAGGCTGCACCGCGCCCGGGACGAGATTCCCTGTCTGCGTTGAGCTTCTCATGCATTAATTGAAGGCAAGCGGCGCATTGGATTCTTTTTGTGCAGGCGGAACCCGCCTCCTTCACCAAAAAGTCCTGCATCTCCAACTGCGTCTTGCATTGCAACATGGCTTCCGCCACTATTGCGGCAGCGATGAGGCGCGCCCGGCGCCTAACGGCAGCGGGCAAACTCATCGGCTCAATCATAAACTCACGAGGAATGCAGCATTATGAGGAAGGGTATTTTCTATCTGGCCACCGGCACGGCGCTCGCACTTGCGCTGTCGGTTTCGACGGCGTCGGCGCAGAAAAAGTACGACACCGGCGCAACCGATACCGAGATCAAGATCGGGCAAACCAATCCATTCAGCGGCCCCGCCTCCTCCTATGCCACGATCGGCAAGACCCAGGCGGCCTATATCAAGATGATCAACGACCAGGGCGGCGTGAATGGCCGCAAGATCAATCTGATCCAGTATGACGACGCCTACTCGCCGCCCAAGGCGGTCGAGCAGGTGCGCAAGCTGGTCGAGAGCGACGAGGTGCTGCTGACCTTCCAGGTTCTCGGAACGCCTTCGAACGCAGCGGTCCAGAAATATCTCAACTCGAAGAAGGTGCCGCAACTGTTTGCCGCCACCGGCGCGTCGAAGTTTACCGATCCGAAGAATTTCCCGTGGACGATGGGCTTCAACCCCAACTACTTCGTCGAAGGGCGCATCTACGGCCAGTACATCCTGAAGGAACATCCGAACGCCAAGATCGGCATCCTCTATCAGAACGATGATCTCGGTAAGGACTATCTGAACGGCATCAAGGCCGGCCTCGGCGACAAGGCCGCGAAGATGGTGGTGGCGGAAGCTTCCTACGAAGTCTCCGACCCGACCATCGATTCGCAGATCCTCAAGATCAAGGACGCCGGCGCGGACCTGTTCTTCTCGGCGACGACGCCCAAGCAGGCGGCGCAGGCCATCAAGAAGATCGCCGAACTCAACTGGAAGCCGGTGCACATCCTCGACATCAACGCGACCTCCGTCGGCGCGGTCATGAAGCCTGCGGGGCTCGAAGCCTCCAAGGGAGTGATCAGCGTCAACTACGGCAAGGATCCGCTCGATCCGACCTGGAAGGACGACGCCGGCATGAAGAAGTATTTCGAGTTCATGGCGAAGTACTATCCCGAGGGCGACAAGGACTCGAGCTTCAACTCCTATGGCTACATGACCACGCAATTGCTGATCCATGTGCTGAAGGCGTGCGGTGACAATCTGACCCGCGAGAACGTGTTGAAACAGGCCACCAACCTGAAGAACGTTCAACTCGACCTGCTGCTGCCGGGCATCTCGGTCACCACCACGCCGACCGACTATCGCGTCAACAAGCAGCTGCAGATGATGAAGTTCAACGGCGAGCGTTGGGAAATGTTCGGCCCGATCCTTGAGGACGCAGGTCCGGCGGGCTAGGCCCGTTGAGCCAAGAGAACGATCGGCGGAAGAGCGATCGGCGGTCCTTCGGGACCGCCGATTTTTTTCATGTCGTCATTGCCGGGCTCGACCCGGCAATAACTGCCAGACCTCATCCTGAGGAGCGCGGAACGCGCGTCTCGAAGGATGAATGGCACCAGCAGGGCCACATGGTTCGAGACGGCGCTACGCGCCTCCTCACCATGAGGGTTGTAGTGCGAGATTACTTCGGAATCTCGCCGAACGTCTTGCCGGCCGGCAGCACGGCGTGGCGGATCAGGCGGGAATCCTCGACCGCGGCCTGGCGGTGCTTTACCGCCTCGCGGTAGACGGGATCGCGGATCATTTCCGCAAACGCCGCGACATCAGGATATTCGGCGATGAAGCAATGGTCCCAGCGTTCCTCCTGCGGTCCGATCAGCATCAGCTCGAACCTGCCCTGCCACACGATCCGTCCGCCGAGCCGTTCGAACACCGGGCCGCTTTCGCGCCCATAGGCTGCATAGGCCTCCGCGCCGGTCGCCTTGCGGCCGTCGGGGTAGGCCGCCTCGGCGCGCAGCCGGACCAGATTGAGCATGTGGATCGGACCCGGCCGATCATTGGCCCGAAATTGCGCAAACACTTCCTTGGTCGGATCGATATGGCCCATGCCGTTTTCTCCTGCAAACGCTGTCGTTTGCGTCAATCCTAATACGGGCCCGCCGCACCTCCTAATCCGGCATTAACCTTTCCGTAACCGACCCTTAAACAGCGACCGGTAGCGTGCGGCGGGACGGGTGTGAACGGCGTTTGGCATGGCGTGGGGACGGAAAAAGAGCGGCGGACGCAAGGAGCCGCTGTTTGGGCTTCCGGCAGCGCTCGCGGAGCTGCGCCTCTCGCCCGAGGATCGCATTCCTGCTGCCACCGACGACGACAAACCGAAAAAGCCAGTGCCGAAGCGCAAGCACGATGACGACGAGGACGAGCCGCCGCGCGAGCGTAAGCCGCGCGCGGCGCGTAGCGGCGCGAAGCGGCGCTCGAAACGCCGCTTCAGGATTGGCCGTCTCGTTTATTGGGGCGCCGTGCTCGGCCTGTGGGCGACGATCGCGATCATCGGCATCGTGGTCTGGGTCGGCGCGCATCTGCCGGCAATCCAATCGCTGGAAATTCCAAAGCGCCCGCCAACCATCCAGATTGTCGGCATCGACGGCAGCGTGCTGGCCTCGCGCGGCGAAGCGCCGGGCGCCAATGTCGCGCTGAAGGATCTGCCGCCCTATCTGCCGAAGGCGTTCATCGCGATCGAGGACCGCCGCTTCTACTCGCATTACGGCATCGATCCGGTCGGCATTGCACGCGCGGCGGTCGCCAACATCCTGCATCGCGGCGTTTCGCAGGGCGGCTCGACGCTGACGCAGCAGCTCGCGAAAAACCTGTTCCTGACCCAGGAACGGACGATCGCGCGCAAGCTGCAGGAAGTGGAGCTCGCGCTATGGCTGGAGCGCAAGCATTCCAAGAACCAAATTCTCGAGCTTTACCTGAACCGCGTCTATTTCGGCTCCGGCGCCTATGGCGTCGAGGCGGCGGCGCAGCGTTATTTCGGCAAGCCGGCGAAGAACGTCACGGTCGCGGAAGCCGCGATGCTGGCCGGCCTCGTCAAGTCGCCGTCGCGGCTGGCGCCGAACCGCAACCCCGAGGGCGCGGAAGCACGCGCCCAGATCGTGCTCGCGGCGATGGCGGAAGCCAAGTTCATCAGCGACGCCCAGGCCAAGGCTTCGATCGGCCATCCCTCCTACAACGTGAAGCCGGCCGGCGCCGGCACCATCAACTACGTCGCCGACTGGATCGGCGAAGTGCTCGACGATCTCGTCGGCCAGATCGACCAGAGCATCGTGGTCGAGACCACGATCGATCCGAAGCTGCAGAGCGTGGCGGAAGCCGCGATCATCGACGAGCTAGCGGCCAAGAGCGTGAAGTTCCATGTCACGCAAGGCGCGTTGGTGGCGATGACGCCTGACGGCGCGGTGCGCGCCATGGTGGGGGGGCGGAACTACGCCGAGAGCCAGTATAACCGCGCAGTCACCGCCAAACGCCAGCCCGGCTCGGCGTTCAAGCCGTTCATCTACCTGACCGCGATCGAAGGCGGGCTTTCGCCGGAAACGATCCGACAGGACGCGCCGCTCGACCTGAAAGGTTGGCGGCCGGAGAACTACACCCATGAATATTTCGGCTCGGTGACGCTGACGCAGGCGCTGGCAATGTCGCTCAACACGGTCGCGGTGCGGCTCGGCCTGGAAGTGGGGCCGAAGAACGTGGTGCGGACCGCGCACCGGCTCGGGATTTCATCAAAACTCGAGGCCAATCCCTCGATCGCGCTCGGCACCTCGGAAGTCTCGGTCATTGAGCTGGTGGGCGCCTATGCGCCGTTTGCCAATGGCGGACTCGGCGTCTCCCCGCATGTGGTGACGAAGATTCGCACCAACGAAGGCAAGGTGCTGTACAGGCGCACGGCCGATCCGCTCGGCCAGGTGATCGGGCCGCGCCATGTCGCGATGATGAACACGATGATGCAGGAGACGCTGCTCTCGGGCACCGCGCGCAAAGCAGAGATTCCGGGCTGGATGGCCGCCGGCAAGACCGGCACCAGCCAGGATTTCCGCGACGCCTGGTTCATCGGCTACACGGCCAACCTCGTCACCGGCGTCTGGCTCGGCAATGACGACAACTCGCCGACCAAGAAGGCGACCGGCGGCGGCCTGCCGGTGGAAGTATGGACCCGCTTCATGCGCTCCGCGCATCAGGGCGTGCCGGTGGCGGGCCTGCCGAACGCGCAGCGCGGCGGATTTTTGTCGAACATGTTCCAGACCGCGTCGCAGGTCAGTGCACAGCCGCCGCAGTCGGCGCCGGTCCCATCAGGCGGATATCGGCCTGCGCCGGCACGAACCTCCGCGCCGCCACCCAATCCAAATGCTCGCCCCGAGGCGGCTGCAGGACTCGATGGCTGGCTGGTGGATCGGCTGTTTGGAAGGTAGGTGACCCAGAGCATATTGTGCAGAGCAGTTGCGTCAGCCGTCCTTAATTGAAAAGCAACGCCTGGATCTATCCGGCGCTACAGCACGCACCCTGCGCGTTAGCTGACGGTTTGCTTGTTCTGCCGACTTTGCAGGGTAGCGATCAGGCACGCCAGACAAATCGCCCAAATAACGCCCTTCAAGACGATCGATCCTGTGTCCGTGTGCGGGTGATCAGGGCGGAACGTCTCGTTTCGCAGCCACGCTTCGAGATGAGCAGCGAACGGAACGAACATGCCGCCCGTGGCATAGGCCCAGGCGACCGCCATTATTTTTGGTGCTGTGTCATACCTCCTGGACCAGCTCCAGGCGGCCCACAACAACAAGACTCCACATAGATAATCCTCGATCATGGTGGTCGCATTGACTGAGAAGTAGCCGATGCCGCGACGGGCGGTTTCGCCTACGAGAAAGACGAATGCCATGACGTAGGTAAGGTAGTAGACAACTGTCATCGTTGATCCTTCCCTGCCGTCGGATTTTCACAGCGCCGCCGGCAACCCCGCATCCCAGATAAGCAACCCGAAGCCTCCGACGCACCAGGGCCGCAGCAATGCCGCAGCCCTGGCAGGCCTCTGACTACTTGACCTCTTCGATCTCCCCGACACGCCAAGTCTTGTCGAACCACGGCTCGAGCGGCCCGTAGAGGCGGAAGATCGCGAACCAGCCTTTGTTCGGCACGGACGCAACCCAATTGGCTTCCTTACCGGCAGGCGCCTTGGGTCCGAAGTAGATGTCAACCGAGCCGTCGGCGTTCACAATCAGCTTGTCGCGCTTGTTGTTCTTGCTCGGGAACGGCTGCGACGTCTGCAGTTCGGAGCGCGTCTGCGGATCGTAGAGCACGACCGACCAGAAATCTTTCGCTGGAGCGTTCGCTGGAACGCTGAGCCGGTAGGTCTTCGCACCGTCGAATGGCCTATCTGAGCTATCGGCGAAGCTCACGGCGTATTGCGAGCCTCTGCCGATGAGCTTGGCCGCCATCGCGGGCGTGTTCACGGTGTAGCCGTAATAATACACCGTGCGCGCATCGAGATTGCGGCCGCCGATCCCATCGTCGTCGATGAAGCGATAGTCGGCGCCGCCGAACAGGGATTTCCATTGGCTGTTCGGGTAGATTGCCGACCGGGGATCGCGACCGCGGAAACTCACGGCACGGGCGGTGGCGTTGCCGACGGCGACGGCATCGGTAAGGATCTTCTTCATCCGCTCGTCAGGCTTGAACGGCGTGCCCTTGCGGATGCCGATCGAAGCGGCGAGGCCGCGCAGTTCGGGCTCGATGAGGTCGAGCGGCTCCTTCTGAATCACATGATCGAGCTCCTGGTAGAACTCGAAATTGTTGGCGTGGATGGTGTTGAACGGCATCTTCGATCCGTTGAAGAATTCCATCTTCGGCGGATTGCTGGCCTTGCTGAGCGGATAGACCTTGACGCCCTCGCGGAACATTTTTGAAGCCGCATCCGGCTTGCCGTCCACCAGGAAGCCGCGAAGGATCAGCCAGTTCACGTTCGACGGAGAGCGCGCGATGAAGTATTCGCCGCCATCCTTCTTGTCCTTCGGCAGAGCGCCCTTGTAGCCGGCCGGCGCGATCAGATACTTGCCGCCCTTGCCCTGGTCCGGTCCGGGGGCGCCCATATCGATGACGAAGCGGAAGAAGGCATCGTTGACCGTGCCGGGCCCGCTGCCGAGAGGAACTTCAACGACGGTCGGCCCGTCGGTCTCGAGGTCGAGGATGACGCTGCAGTAGACCGTGTCGGTGTTTCCGGTGAGAAACAGCGGACTGGAGTCGAGCAACTGATCCATGATCACAGCCTGATTGCTCTTTGTTGCGCCTATCTCGGCGTTGCCGAGGCGCATCGCCTCCAGGGACGCCGCGGGAATGAAGTTGAGAAACACCTCGACGCCGCGCAGGAAGTCGAGATGATCGTAGAGCTTCTTCGTCGTCTCGTCCGTCGGCACGCCATCGACGAAATTGAGCGTTCCGATCGGGGAGTCGACCTTGTCGGGCGTCAGCAGCTTTTCCGGAATCTTGTTGTTGAATCCCAGCGTGGGATTCACGCCGGGGGCGGCGGTCTGCGCGTGGGCTGCAGTGAAGGTCAGCGCGCCGGCAAGGGCGGCGGCGACAAGGTCATGCTTGCGGATGATCTTCATGATGGCTCTCCTGTTTTTTCGGTGCGGCTCACTTCACTTCTTCGATCTCGCCGGGCCGCCAGGTCTTGTCGAACCACGGTTCGAGCGGACCGTAGAGGCGCAGCAGCGTGAACCAGCCCTTGCCGGGAACGGTCTGGATCCAGTTGGCCTCCTTGCCGGCGGGCGCCTTGGGGCCGAAGTAGAGTTCGACCGAGCCGTCAGCATTGGCGACCAAGTTGTCGCGCTTGTTGTTCTTGCTGGGGAAGGGCTGCCCGGTCTGCAGCTCCGAGCGGGTCTGCGGGTCGTAGAGCACCACGGACCAGAAGTCCTTGGCGGGAGCATTGGCCGGCATCTTGACCCGGTAGTTCTTTGCACCGTCGAACGGCGCGCCGGCCGTGTCGGCCACGCTGAGTGCATATTGCGAGCCCCTGCCGACGATCTTCGCGGCCATCGCCGGCGTGTTGACGGTGGCCATGTAGAAGAAGTTGGTGCGGGCATCCACGTTGCGGCCGGACATACCGTCGCCGTCGAGCCAGCGATAATCGTTGCCGATGAAGCCTGTCCTCCACTGGCTGTTCGGATAGATCGGAGAATTTGGATCGCGGTTGCGGAACGCGATCGAGCGCGAGGTGGCGTTGCCGACCGCGACGGCCTCGGTGAGGATTTTCCTCATCCGCTCGTCGGGCTTGAACGGCTTGCCCTTGCGGATGCCGATGGCGGCGGCGACGCCGCGCAGTTCCGGATCGAACAGCTCCAGCGGCTCCTTCTGGATGACGTGATTGACTTCCTCGTAGAATTCGAAATCGTTGGCATGGACCGTATTGAACGGCACCCTGGATCCGTTGAAGAACTCCATCTTCGGCGGATTGGCAGCCTTGCTGAGCGAATAGATCTTGACCCCTTCCCGGAACATTTTTGAAGCCGCGTCCGGCTTGCCGTCAACCAGGAAGCCGCGGAGAACGAGCAGGTTCACATAGGAAGGGGACTGAACGACGAAGTAGCCCGACTGCGGCAACTCGCCCTTGTAGCCCGCGGGCACGATCAAATACTTGCCGCCCTTGCCCTGATCCAGGCCCGGTCCGCCCATGTCGACGACGAAACGAAAAAACGCGTCGTTGACTGTGCCGGGTCCGCTTCCGGCGGGAACCTCGACGACGGTCGGCCCGTCGGTTTCGAGGTCGAGATAGGCGAACAAATAGACAGTGTCCGTGTTGCCCGTGAGCAGCAGCGGATTGGAATCGAGCAACTGATCGACGATCACGGCCTGATGGGTCTTGGTCGCGCCCATCTCGCCGTTGCCCCGCCGCAGCGCTTCCAGTGACGCCGCGGGCATGAGGTTGAGAAACACCTCGACTCCGCGCAGGAAGTCGAGATTGTCGTAGGCCTTCTGCGCAGTTTCGGCGGTCGGCACGCCGTCGACGAATTTGAGAGTTCCGATGCGGGTCTCGACCGAATTGGGCGTCAGGATTTTCTCGGGAATCTTGTTGTTGAATCCCGGTGTTGGATTCACGCCGGGGGCAGGCACCTGGGCATTGGCTCCTCCAATCGCCAGCGCGCCGGCGAGCGCGGTCATCGTCAGTGTGTGCAAATGCCTCATCGAGATTCTCCCTTTCTACTTATTTCGTCGCAACGCGTCGTGTCGGCGCCACCGTGCTGGCCGGCGCCATCGGCGAGATTGAGAATGTCAGCCAGGCATTCCAGCCGGCGCCGACCTCGTCGGCACCAGCGGAGCCTGGCGAAAACATCGTCGCGAACAAAAGGCATGCGGCTGCGCGGGTTCTCTGGAACATGATCACCCCCCAATGCTCCGAGACAACGCATCAGTTGAAATGGCGGAGCGCGCATCGCCGCGCTCCGAAGTCACGTCGCCGGCAAACGATGATGATGCGGCGCTAAGCGCCGACGGCCTGCGAACATGGACGCCGTCGATGACGCCTTGCCGATCGCAGCGGCGTCAGCCACTTCAGCGCCTGCCAACCCGGTTGACGGGCCCACCACGATTCATCGGTGTGCCCGGTCGTATGCCCACTCCGCGGGCCCCGACACCGGGGGTCACCACGGCCCGCGCGACCGGCCGCGGCCGCAGCACGACGCCGGGCCTGACGACACAACCGGCAGGATAGTCGACGTATTGGCAGTAAACTACTGCGCTGGCCGGTTTAGTGTCTGCGACTACGAAGCCAGCGATCAGCAGCGATGATAACGCAATCGAAAGTTTCATTCTTGCCTCCTCCATTTGCCTCATCAATGTCAGGCGTGAGTCAGCGGCACCGGTAGCAATTCGGCCGCAAGCGTCCGCTGCCTGTGAGCAAGGAAGCGCGATCATCATCGGCACGCAGTGAGCAAGGGAGAAATGGCGGGAAAGACATCATAACGCGAACCTTCCCACGATACGTAATGAATGGTGACGTTCTCTTTGTTCGCACTCAAGCGAACTCAGCGTAGCGTAGATACGTCATCTCACAGCGCGCAATTATGACTATCCGGATTCTGCAAAATCGCGCGCGGAGTATCCGCTTCCTGCAAAAATTCGGTGTAAGCTATCCGGATGCCGGTTCATAGAGTGGTGGGGTCCATGTCGATGTCGCCTGAAGGTTCGTCGTCTGGGCCGCAGCTCGTCGAAGGGCATTTCGAGGACTTCGACAACATGGCAGCCGCCGCGCGCGCTTGGAATCAGGAGTATGAGCAGATCGGGCGCGGCCGCTTTCGGGGAAGGTTGATCCAGCTCGTGCTGGACAAACTGCAATTGGGTCGCGAGAGCTGGTCGCCCGGCATTCTCCAGCGTGGCAGCGCTCCGGCTGGTACCTGGGTGTTCGGCCTGCCGCTTGCTGCGGAGGGATCGCTTCATATCCGAAGACGGCCGGTGCATGCTGGCGAACTGCTGGCAGCGACATCGCACGACGACATCGGTTTTGCTGCGACCGGCCCCACCGACCTGATGGTCGTGGTGCTGCCGACGCAGTTGATCGATCGCTGGTTGCAGGCCCGGCGTGGGATCGACAGGTTCGACGTCGATCTTCCTTCTCCACGCTGGCAAGTGTCCGCTGCCGAAATGTCCCAGCGCGCCGGCGCGCTCTGCAGCCTGCTGCAGACGCTGACGAAGCAGCCGAACGATTTCCTTTACGGCAACAGCAGCCTGTCCCGGATCGAAGAACGGATTTTCGATGCGATCCTTGACATGATCCCGTCCGCGGAGGTCATCGAGCCGCTGCACAGCCGCGCCCGTATCGCACGCGCGGTACTCAACCTTCTACAAGCACGGCTGGACGATCCGCCGACCATTACGGAGATTTGCGTGGCCGTCGGAGCGCGCGAGCGGACACTTCACCTGAGCTGCGTCGAGGCTTTCGGCCGGCCGCCTGCAGCACTGCTTGCCGAGCTCCGGCTCAACGCCGCCCATCGCGCGTTTTCACACCCCGGCAGAGAAACCAGTATCACCGCAGTTGCCGCGCTCTACGGCTTCACCCATTTCGGCCGCTTCGCGGCCGTCTATCGGCGTCAGTTCGGTGAGCTTCCATCGGCCACCTTTGCCAGGGCGCGAGGTGCCTGACGCCGATCGCACCGACCTGCTCGGCCGGCGAATGTCGGTCGCCGCAAGTGTCTCGGTGCCACCGCCCAATTTATCGGCGAGCCGGCAAGCGGCAGCCGGACTCGATGGCTGGCTGGTGGACCGGCTGTTTGGAAGGTAGCGATACGCGCGCCACGATTTCAGGCCGTCATACCCCGCGAAGGCGGGGTATCCAGTACGCCGCGGCCTCTCGGCTGATCACCACCGTCTCTGGAACACTGGGCGGATTCGCCCGGTCAAGCCGTGCGATGACAATAGTGCGTGCAGGAGCGACTAATCCTCAACCCCATAGCGGTGCAAATCGTTGCCGTGGGTGTCGAGCCAACGCTTGGCGCGTTCGACATGAATGCAGATGCGGTCGACAACCCTCCAGAACCTGGCTGAATGGTTCATCTCGACGAGATGCGCCACCTCATGGGCGGCGAGATAGTCGAGCACGTAGGGCGGTGCGAGGATCAATCGCCAGGAATACGACAACGACCCGGCCGAGGTGCACGAACCCCAGCGGCTCGACTGATCGCGGATCGACACCCGCCTGACCCGCACGCCAAGTTCCGCGGCATAGGCGAGCGATGCCTTGTGCAGATCCTTGCGCGCTTCGCGCTTGAGGAAGTCGTGGACGCGCCGGTCCATGTGATCGTAGCCGCCGGCCACGCATAAAATCTTCTCGCCGCTGTCGCGGGTTTCGGTCCACACCGTGCCGCGTTCGCCGGCGCGATGCACCAGGCGATGCGGCACGCCGCGCAACGGTACGATCGTGCCGGGTTGAAAGGGCGCAGCCTTCGGCAAACGGCCGAGACGGGCGGCGATCCAGCCGCCGTGAAGCTGCGCAAAGTCCTTGGCTTCCGCGAGCGTGCCGCGCGGCGGCATCGTCAGGATGGCTTCGCGATCGGTTGGATGAATGCGCAAGGTGTAACGCCGCGCCCGCCGATGTCGGCGCAGCCTGATCGCAAAGACTTGCGAGCAGTGTTTGACCAAAAGAGTCGCGGGTTCGGCGGGCCGCCGATAAAGGAGGGCGCGAGTAGCCATTTCTTGGAGTCCGGGGAGCAGGAGTTCGCCCGGATTCTGCCATATCCGCCGCCAAGGAAATCGCATCTAAATCGCTCGGCGCAAAAACAAATCATTTGCCCAATATACAGGGGCTGGGCGACGAATCGCCCCTAGGGGCAGGGGCTGGAACCCAAAACTTTTGACGGAACCGGACGTCAAAATCGGCGCCAAGGAATGAGTCTGAACTCACCCCTTGATTCGACCGAAATCCGGATTGTTTGAATCTTCTCAGCAACTTATCGGCGAGACGGAATCGGTGCCGCCGGCGCGCTATTCGGCCGCACGGACCAATGTTGGCTTGATCTTAGCTGCTGACTCATTGGTATTCGTCGCCGACATCATGAAATCGGAGATGCGCGGCACGATTTCGGAACGGAATCGCGATCCGTTGAACACGCCGTAGTGTCCGACGCCCTTTTGCACGTAATGCACGCGGCGATGATCGGGAATATGGGGGCACAAAGCGTGCGTCGCTTCGGTCTGGCCGAGCCCCGAGATGTCGTCGTTCTCGCCTTCCACCGTCATCAGCGCCACGCGCCGGATCTTTGACGGATCGACCGGCTTGCCACGGTGAGTCATTTCGCCCTTGGGCAACGCGTGCTTGACGAACACGAGATCGACGGTCTGCAGGTAATACTCCGCCGTCAGATCCATGACCGCGAGGTACTCGTCATAGAACTCGCGGTGCTTGTCGACCATGTCGCCGTCGCCCTTCACCAGATTGTTGAACAGCGCCTTGTGCGCGTCGGTGTGGCGGTCGAGGTTCATGGAGATGAAGCCCGAGAGCTGCAAAAAGCCCGGATAGACGTCGCGCATCACGCCGGGATGCGGGAACGGCACTTTGGTGATGACATGGTTGCGGAACCAGTCGATGCCGCGCTCGGCCGCGAGGTTGTTCACCGAGGTCGGGTTGCGGCGGGTATCGATCGGGCCGCCCATCAAGGTCATCGACAGCGGCACGAAGGGATCGCGCACCGCTTCCATCACGGAGACCGCCGCCACCACGGGCACCGAAGGCTGACACACCGCGATCACGTGCATGTTGCCGCCGAGCACATGCAGCATCTCGATGACGTAATCGACGTAGTCATCGAGATCGAAGCGACCCTCGGTGAGGGGAACCATGCGCGCGTCGGACCAGTCGGTGATGTAGACTTCATGCGTCGGCAGGAACGCCTCGACCGTGCCGCGCAGCAGCGTCGCGTAATGGCCGGACATCGGCGCCACGATCAGGACGCGCGGATGGGGCGCGCGCAGCGGCCGGGTCAGCTTACGATCGAAGTGCAGCAAACGGCAGAACGGCTTTTCCCAGATCGAGCGGACCTCGACGGGCGTATGGATGCCGTTGACCTCGGTGAAATCGAGCCCCCATTCGGGCTTGCCGTAGCGGCGCGTGGTGCGCTCGAACAATTCGCAGGCCGCTGCGATCGATTTACCGAATTGCGTGTGCGACCACGGATTGAGCGGGTTTTGAAAGAGGATCTTGGTGGCGTCGGTCACGGCGCGTGCCGGATTGAGCGACGCGTGGCCCAATTCGTACATCCAGTACATCGGCGTCGTGAGCGCCGGACTGCCTTCGGCCACCAGCGGCGGTGCGCCGCCAAACTCACCAATCGGCATTTTATTTCTGACCTTCTGTTTGCGCCGCAGCATAGTGCAGAATGCAAAATAATGCGTCAATGCGCCGAACGGGCCTGTCCACGCGCCAAAAGGCGTAGAAACCCCGGAAAACCACGGGAAACTGTGACTTATTCGCCACCCCCGAGCAAAGATCCGTGATGTTTGGCACTGCGCAAGAGAGCGAGGAAGATCGCAAAGGAAGCGGTAAACAGCACCGCGTTGATGGCAAGTGACCAGACCATCAGGTCGGCTCTAAGCACGTGATCGATCAATAGCGCGCGCATGCCTTCGAACACATAGGTCGGCGGCAGCATCCACGCGATCCATTGCAGCCAGGCCGGCAGCACCGCGACCGGATAGTAGACACAGGCGAGCGGCATCAAGCCGAACATCATTGTCCAGACGATGCTCTCGGCGCCCAGCCCGTTGCGCAGCACCAGGCCAGAAACAAAGATCCCGATCGACCAGCTCGTGAAGATCAGGTTGCAGAAGAACGCGATCAGCGGCAGGCCAATCGCGAAGAAATTGAAATCGAAGAAGAACAGCGCCAGCAGCGTCATCGGAATCACGCCGATCGCGAGCCGGATCAGGCTCATGATCATCAGCGAGATCAGGAACTCGATCGGCTTCAGCGGGCTCATCATGAGGTTGCCGAGGTTGCGCGCCCACATCTCCTCGAGAAACGAAATCGAAAAGCCGAGCTGCCCGCGGAACAGGATGTCCCAGAGGATCACAGCGCCGATCAGCGTGCCGCCGGCGCGCGCGAAGAAATTGTCATTCTGCGCGATGTAGTTCTGCAGAAAGCCCCAGGTGATGATCTGCAGCGCCGGCCAGTAGATCAGCTCCAACAGCCTCGGCCAGGACGACATCAGGAGATACCAGTAGCGCAGCACCATCGCCTGGATGCGGTGCGCGGAGATCCCGTGATGGGTGTCGGTAGCGCTCATGGCGCGGTCTCCGCCACCCGGCCGCGCGCGACGTCGAGAAACACGTCTTCCAGCGTGGTGCGGTTGTAGCGCGCCATGATCTGGTCGGGACTGTCGTCATCCTCGATGCGGCCGCGCTTCATGATGATGACGCGGTCGCACAGCCGCTCCACTTCCAGCATGTTGTGCGAGGCCAGCAGGATGGTGGCGTCGTGGGTCCTGCGATAGTCCTGCAAATGCTGCCGCACCCAGTCGGCGGTATCCGGATCGAGCGAGGCCGTCGGCTCGTCGAGCAACAGCAGCTCCGGCTGGTTGATCAGCGCCTTTGCCAGCGCGACGCGTGTCTTCTGTCCGGCCGATAGCTTGCCATTGGCGCGATCGAGAAAATCCTTCAGGTCGAGGTCGGAGGCGAGCTGCTCGATGCGCTCGGCGAGATTCTCCACCGCATAGAGCCGGCCGAAAATCGTGAGGTTCTGCCGCACCGTGAGCCGCATCGGCATGTCGACATACGGGCTCTCGAAATTCATCCGCCCGAGCACCTCGGCGCTCTGCTCCGGCATCGCGTGTCCCAGCACCTGGACGCGGCCCGAGGTCGGCAGCACGAGCCCCATGATCATGGCAATGGTCGTGGTCTTGCCGGCGCCATTGCCGCCGAGCAGCCCGGTGACGCTGCCGCGCGCGATCCGGAACGAGATATCGTCGACCGCGCGGGTGGTCTTGTAGAGTTTTATCAGATGCGCGACGTCGATCGCGGCGGGACCTTGCGGCCCGGCCGCGGGCGATTGCGCTGGTACTGTCTCGCTATCGGCCATTACGGCCCGTTCATTGGGCCATTGCGGCTGATAGCGCAAGGCTTTGCGCTCCTGGACGGCGGGAGAACCATGAGGTCCTGCCCCACACGCGATCCAACGAATTTGTGATCGCGCGCTGCGGCCGTTAAACTCCGGCAATGTCCGACGTCGCAGCCTCCGATTTCCGCCATCCGCATCGCTATGTCCGTCTCGATACGATCCTCCGGCTGCGCTGGTTGGCGGCGCTCGGCCAGCTCACCGCGATCTTCATCGTGGCGCATGGGCTGGAGTTCGAGTTTCCCGTTGTTGCCTGCGTGGCCATCGTCGGTATCTCGGCGCTGCTCAATCTTGCGCTGCAGGTTGCCTTCAACCCGATGCAACGGCTGGAACCGGTCTATGCGGCGGCGCTGCTCGCGCTCAACATCGTCGAATTGGCCGCGCTGTTGTTTCTGACCGGCGGCTTGCAGAACCCGTTTTCATTTCTGTTCCTCGGCCCCGTCCTGATCTCGGCGACGGTGCTGCCGATCCGGATGACGGTTGGCCTCGGGCTGTTGGCGGTCGCCTGCTCCTCGGCGCTGGTGTTCTTCCATCTGCCGCTGCCCTGGGACAGTGAAGACCCGCTGGTGCTGCCGCCGATCTATCTGTTCGGCGTCTGGCTCTCGATCGTGCTCGCGATCGGCGTCACCAGTCTCTATGCGTTCCAGGCGACCGAGGAGGCGCGCAAACTTTCCGACGCGCTGGCCGCAACCGAGCTCGTGCTGACACGCGAGCAGCATCTGACCCAGCTCGACGGGCTGGCTGCCGCCGCCGCGCATGAACTCGGCACGCCGCTGTCGACGATCTTCCTGATTTCGCGGGAGCTGGAAAAGACCGTCGAGGACAACGATCAATTGGCCTCCGATCTGAAGACCCTGCGCGAGCAGGCGCAGCGCTGCCGCGACATCCTCGCCAAGATCACCCAGCTTTCCTCGTCCGGGGCGCCGTTCGATCTTATGCCGCTGTCTACGCTGATCGAGGAAGTGGTGGCGCCGCACCGCGATTTTGGCGTCACGATCAGGGTGCGGCTTGCTGTCGCAGCCACCCGGGAGCCTGTCGGTGCCCGGAACCCGGCGATTCTGTATGGCGTCGGCAACATCCTGGAGAACGCCGTCGATTTCGCGCGGACCACGGTAGAGGTTAACGCCTGGTGGAACGCGGATACGGTCGAAATCGTCATCTCCGATGACGGCCCCGGCATCGCGCCCGACATGCTGAAACGGATCGGCGAGCCCTATTTATCAAGGCGTCGCAGCGCAGATGAAACCCACCGCGAACGCGCCGGCCTCGGCCTTGGCGTGTTCATCGCCCGAACGCTCCTGGAACGTACCGGCGCAAAGGTTTCGTTCTCCAACCGGACCTTTCCCGATCACGGCGCCGTGGTGCGAATCGCGTGGCCGCGCGTCCGCTTCGAGGCCGAGGAAAGTGCTGCCGGGCCAGTGGATTAAAAGGCGTTAAGGATTGAGGAAACGGGGGCTGCTCGACGCTGGGGCCCTTGGCAGTGCAAAATTACCGCGCCATATGGTCTATAAGTGCTCCGCATCCGCAACCGGGGATACCTTGCCTTGAACGACATCGCCGAACTGAACGATCTCGCCGACCGCTCGCTGCTGATCGTCGAGGACGACAAGCCGTTTCTGGAGCGCCTGTCGCGAGCGATGGAAACCCGCGGTTTCGCGGTGACATCCTGTGACACCGTGTCCGACGGGCTGGCGCAGATCAACAAGTCAGCGCCGGCCTTTGCGGTCGTGGACCTGCGGCTCGGCGACGGCAACGGGCTCGATGTGGTGTCGGCGCTCAAACGCAAGCGCCCCGACGCGCGTACCATCGTGCTGACCGGCTACGGCAACATCGCAACCGCTGTCACGGCGGTGAAGATGGGCGCGGTGGACTATCTCTCGAAGCCTGCGGACGCCGACGACGTGGTCGCGGCGCTGCTTGCCAGCGGCACCGAGAAATCCGAGTTGCCGTCCAATCCGATGTCGGCGGATCGCGTGCGCTGGGAGCACATCCAGCGCATCTATGAAATGTGCAACCGCAACGTCTCCGAAACCGCGCGGCGGCTGAACATGCACCGCCGCACGTTGCAGCGGATTCTCGCGAAGCGCGCGCCGCGGTGAATTTCGTAGGGTGGGCAAAGCGAAGCGTGCCCACCATTTACGACAACGGTCGCGGATAAATGGTGGGCACGGCGCGAACGCGCCTTTGCCCACCCTACAGCACCTTCGTCAAAACTCGCAGTGACCGGCAATGAAGCATTGGATTCGCTGGCTGCCAGGTCTCGACACCCTCCGTCGATATGAAGCGGCCTGGCTCAGGCACGATATCCTCGCCGGGCTCGCGCTGTCGGCCATGCTGGTCCCGGTTGGCATTGCCTACGCGGAGGCGTCGGGCTTGCCCGGCATCTACGGTCTGTACGCAACCATCATTCCGCTCTTTGCCTACGCATTGTTCGGCCCAAGCCGCATCCTCGTCCTCGGACCGGACTCAGCTCTTGTAGCTATCATCCTTGGCGTTGTCGTTCCGTTGTCTGGCGGGGATCCCGTCCGTGCGGCGGCCTTGGCCGGCATGATGGCAATCGTTTCCGGGGCGGTATGCATTCTGGCAGGCATCGCGCGCCTGGGCTTTGTGACCGAGCTGCTCTCCAAGCCGATACGCTACGGCTATATGAATGGAATTGCATTGACCGCATTGATCAGCCAACTGCCAAAGCTGTTCGGCTTCTCGATCGAGAGCGAAGGATCTTTGCGGAGCTTGTGGGCGGTCGCCGGTGCCTTCCTTGAAGGAAAGACCAACTGGGTGGCCTTCGGGATTGGGCTCGGCACGTTGACGGCTATCCTGCTGCTCCAGAAATACAAGCGGCTGCCAGGCATTCTGATTGCAGTCGTCGGGGCAACCGCCGCCGTCGCTGCGCTGGACCTTACGGCACGTTACAGCGTGGCTGTTCTGGGTCCTCTTGCGCAGGGTCTGCCGGGTTTCGCCGTTCCCTGGATCGGCCCCGCCGATATAGTCCCGGTGCTGATCGGCGGTTGTGCGATCGCGATGGTATCTTTTGCTGATACCAGCGTGCTTTCGCGGGCCTATGCCGCACGGTTGGGCGTTCATGTCGATCCCAACCAGGAGATGGTGGCGCTCGGCGCCGCCAATCTGGCAACCGGTCTTTTTCAAGGTTTTCCGATCAGCAGCAGCAGTTCGCGTACGCCGGTTGCGGAAGCCGCCGGCGCCCACACTCAACTGACCTGCATCGTTGGTGCGCTTGCCATCGCTTTCCTTCTGCTGGTGGCACCCAACCTGCTTCAGTATTTGCCCAACGCTGCGTTGGCCGCTGTCGTCATCGCCGCTGCGATCAGCTTGATTGAGGTTACCGACCTCAAGCGGATCTATCGCATTCAGCCGTGGGAGTTCTGGCTATCGATCTTCTGCTTTGCCGGCGTTGTCGCGCTCGGAGTGATTCCGGGAATAGGTCTGGCAATCGCCATCGCCATCGCCGAATTTCTATGGGACGCCTGGCGCCCGCACTCCGCCGTATTGGGGCGCGCCGACGGCGTCAAAGGTTATCACGACATCACGAGATATCCGGATGCACGCCAGATCCCCGGGCTGGTTCTGTTTCGGTGGGATGCGCCCCTGTTCTTCGCCAACGCTGAATTTTTCAAGGAGCGCGCTCTGGACGCGGTTGCGAAATCACCGACGCCGGTCCGTTGGCTAGTCGTTGCGGCGGAGCCGGTCACCGGCGTTGACGTCACCGCCGGCGATACGCTCGCCGTATTGGACGAGACGTTGCACGCACAGGGTATCGAGCTTTGTTTTGCCGAACTCAAGGATCCCGTAAAGGACAAGCTGAAGAAATTCGGACTATTGGCGCAGCTTGGCGAGAATTGCTTTTTCCCAACCGTCGGCGCAGCCGTTTCCGGCTACCTGGAAGTCCATGACGTAGAGTGGGAGGACTGGGAAGACCGAGCCAAACGTTAGGGGAGATTCCCTCACCTCATGGTGAGGAGCCGCGACAGCGGCGTCCCGAACCATGCAGGCCCGGCTGGCGGCCTCATCCTTCGAGACGCGCGTTCCGCGCTCCTCAGGATGAGGGGCGACCACCGAAACTCCCCGAACTAAAACTCCCCATGTCCCTGCGGATCTACCAGCCGGTTGATCCGCTGGGCTGCGGCCATGGCAAAACGCACCGTCATCGATTTGCGCGTGGCGGCCGGCAGGCGATGCTCGGGCGCCTCGCAATGCAGGTGTGCGCCATAGGCGTCGGCGATGATCAGGCCGGTGTCTTGCGGGAAGATCTTGCACGGCAAATCCTGCGTGAAGGCAAAGAACAGCCGGTCGCAATGCATCCGGTATTCCTGCCATTTCTGGTCGGCGCGCAGATCTTCCACTGACGACTTGATCTCGACGATCCAGATCTCGCCCTTCTCGTTCAGCGCCACCAGGTCGGCACGCCGGCCCGACGGTAGCGGCAATTCGCTGACGCACGAGAAGCCCAGCGACCGTAACAGCCGCGCGGTGCCGCGCGCGATCGTCAGCGCCGTCTCCGACTGACGACGGTCGGGCGGAGGCACAAGGCTGATGTGGCGGGCGGGTGATTCCATGACGCTCGAACTTTAGCCGATTCCGGGCCACGTGGTCGAGGATACGCTGAAGGCGCAGATCAAGCGGTAGGTTATGCAGCTGTCATTCCGGGATGGTCCGTAGGACCAGACCCGGAATCTCGAGATTCCGGGTTCGGCTCTCCGAGCCGCCCCGGAATGACGGACCCAACTCAGAGGTGCCGGCCCATCGCGAGCTGGTAGATCGTCACCAGAACTTCGAACAGGATCAGCAGCACGATAATCACTTCGAGCCGAAGCGAGCGACGCGTGTCGATGATATCGGTCAACACCTGCGCGCTCTCGGCAATGACGGCGAGCTTGCTGTTCAGCGATTCCGCACGCTCATTGAGCTCGTACTCGTCTTCCAGCCGGGCATACAGCCGCTCCAAATGCGGCTTGTCCCAGAGCACGTCGGGTTTCTCTTCCACCTCGACCGGCCCCGACACCCGATGCCGCACCAGAAGCGCGCTGCCGATATTTTTCAGGATCGAGCGACGGCTGCCACGCATACGCCCGCTCAGCGCCAGTTCCCGCGCGAACGGTTCGGTCGTATCGAATACGCTGGCAACCTCGCGTTCGTGCCGAGCCAGAACGACGCTCTTCGCCAGAGCCTCGCCGACCAGAATCAGCCGCTCGGGCGAAAGGCTTTGCAGGCAGATCGGCCCGCCGGGTGGAATCTGGTCCTCCCTTTCGGGGGCCAACTCGACGATTGCGATTTCCTCGTCACGCCGTGCAAACTTGCCCGTCATGCGCTTGTCAAGGCCGCGAAGGAATTCCTCTTCCTCCAGCGCGTTCAGTCCGATCAGGACCACCACGCCATAGCGGAAGAGAATCGCGACGCCATTCTCGTTGACGCGAAACGCAAGCGGTGTGGTGGCAAGGACATCGCTGCGCTCAAGGCCCGACGTATTCAGGCGATCGCTGACAAAGAAGGCGCGAGCCGTGGTGCGAGGCCCGACCAGCGACGATGTAGAAGCCTTATTCGATGCAGAATCCTGGCTCATGGAAATCCCAACTGCCGAACCCCGAAACTGGCCGGCGAAGGCGAAACAAGACCTCGCACCCCAACCCGTCACACGACGCGCAACCCTATCACGGAGCCGTGCGGATCACAGCCGGTTGCAAGATGATCGCAAACCCCGTGTTGACGACCTTCCGGGGATGAATATGTTCCCCAGATGGAAAACAGAACCGATACCCAGGCCGAGAACCAGGCGAAGGCCGGCGCGATGATCGTGCCGGTGACGCTATTCGAGCAGAACTGCACCATCATCTGGCACGAGCCTTCCAAGAAAGCCGTGGTGGTCGATCCCGGCGGGGACGTTCCCAAAATTCTGGAGGCTATCAAGCAGACCGGCGTTACGGTCGAGAAGATCTGGCTGACGCACGGCCATATCGATCATGTCGGCGGCGCCGCCGATTTGCGTGACGCGCTGCAGGTCAAGATCGAGGGTCCGCATATCGCCGATAAATTCCTGCTCGACAACGTCGTCTCGAGCGGCGAGCGCTTCGGCATCACCGGGGTGCGCAATTTCGGGCCCGACCGCTGGCTCGACGAAGGCGATCAGGTCTCGATCGGCGAACTCACCTTCGACATCCTGCACTGCCCCGGCCACTCGCCGGGCAGCGTCGTGTTCTTCAACAAGGAATTGCGCTTCGCCCATGTCGGCGACGTGCTGTTCAACGGATCGGTCGGGCGCACCGATCTGCCCGGCGGCAGCCACGCCACGCTGATCAATTCGATCAAGGAAAAGCT